>NZ_JBFRDB010000010.1:0-118997 GCF_052113365.1 Arthrobacter sp. YAF17
GTCCGCGGCACAGTCGGCAGCACCCCGGGCGGCCGCACGCCCCGCCGCCAAGGCGGGACCCGCCAAATCCGGTGCGGTCAGGGCAACGGGAACGACGGCGCAACCGGCCAAGGCTCAGTCGGCCCGGGTTCCCGCCCCGCGAGCGGCGTCCTCGGGCGTCAAGCGCCCGGCTTCCTCCGCCCGGAGTTCGGCTGCGGCCAAGTCACCCGGCACGTCAGCCGCGCGCCCCTCGCCGCGGACGTCGCCGCGCCGCTGAGCCCGCTGCCGGCGGTCCCGCCATCGACCATCCCGCGCCCGGAAGTCCCACGGGCGGATACTCGATGGCCGCAGCACCGCCGTCGCCACCCCGGCCAGCAGCAGCAGCCCGCCGGTCACCTCGGCGGGGGTCGGCACTTCGCCCAGGACGAGCCACGCCGTTGTCATCCCCACCACCGGCACCAGCAGGGTGAACGGCACGACGGCGGAGGACGGGTACAGTCCCAGCAGCCGGTTCCAGATGCCGTAGCCCACAAGGGAACCGAAGATGGCCGTATAGAGGGCGCTCAGCACGGTGACCGGCTGGACTTCCACCAGTGCCTGCGCCACCGCGGCCGGCCCGTCAACCAGCAGAGACAGGCCCAGCAGGGGCAGCGGCACCACGGCCCCTGACCACACGACGAGCCCCAGCCCGGACGCCGCTTTCGCCTTGCGGGCGACGATGTTGCCGGCGGCCCAGGACAGCGCCGCGGCGAGCACGATCATCAGGGGAAGCACCGGCGCGACCAGGCTGCGCCCGACGGCCACAACAGCGAGGCCGGCCACTCCCAGCACCACGCCGGCAAACTGCCGCCGGCTGGGCCGCTCGCCGAGGAACCCGGCCGCCAGGAGCACTGTCAGCAGGACCTGCGCCTGCAGGACCAGCGAAGCCAGGCCCGCGGGCATGCCCAGCGCCATGGCCAGATACAGCAGGCCGAACTGTCCGGCGCTCATCAACAGCCCGACGCCGACGATAGCCTTCCAGCCCACGTCGGGCTTACGGATGAAGAAGATACAAGGGACAACCACCAGGGTGAACCGCATCGCCACGAACAGCAGCGGCGGCACCTCCGCTCCGTCCGGATGCAGCCCGAGGTCTATCGCGACGAAGTTGAGGCCCCAGAGCACCGCGACGAGCAGGGCGAGGGCGGAATGACGGGTGTTCACCCTGCCACTATGCCGGTTCCTGCCCTGCTCCGCCGCAGTATCGGGCCCACGTGCCGAAGATTAGTCGGAGCGTGAACGGTCAGAGGTTGCGGGGATTGTCCTCGCGGGGCCTTTCGGTATGAGCCGGGTCATTGGGGGCCGGCTCGTTGGAAACCTGGCTGCCGTCCGGATTGGTGGTCGCCTGGCCGGCTGAGGCAGGGTTCCGGTCGCCGCGGTCGCGGCGAAGCTCTCCATTGCCGGAGGCTTCGCGGGGCGTTTGGGCATCCCGTTCGGTGGTGACGACGTCGGGGTCCAGTTCGTCCGCTTTCCGCAACTGTTCCTGGGCGCCGGCGCGCACGTGTTCGGCTTCCTGCTGCCGTTCGCGGGCTTCCTCCCGCAGGCGCTCGGCCTCGACTTCCGCCTGCTTCGCGTCGGCCTCGGCGCGGGCGGCCTTCGCCTCGCGCTCCCTTGCGCCGATCTCGTCGGTCTTGGCCTGTTCCCGCATTTCAACGGCCTTATTGCGGTTCGCTTCCACCTTGCGCTTGCGGCTGACCATGGTGACTACGACGACGATCGCGATCACTACAATGACGCCGATGATGATTCCAATAAGCTGTCCTGAATCCACGATGATTCCGCCTTTTCTCCCGATCGCCATTAGTCAACGAGTAGACAGCATCAGTAAACCGCAGAATCGCCTGCGTGACTATGCATCCGGGAATCGTTCCGGGAGCGGTGCCGCGGAGCTTATTTGGCCCGGGGAACCTTGAATTGTGTGAGCCTGGCGTCCTGGCCGTCCAGTTCGGCCCAAGTCTTTTCCGTCTCCATGATCGTCAGCGCGCTCGTGGGGTACCGCGTGGCGGCGTCCATGTAGGCGTCGTGGTCGGAATCCCTGGAGGCAAGGTGCATGGCGAGGTCCTGCACGCCGGGCATGTGCGAGATCACCATGAGGGTGGTCACGGTGTCCGGAACGTGGTTGATCACCGTCAGCATCCGCTTCGCTGAGGCGGCGTAGAGCCCGTCCTCGAGTTTCGGCGTCGGAGCCTTGTCGCCGAGTTCGCTGCAGACCCACGTGCACGTCTGCCGCGTGCGCAAAGCGCTGGAGCAGAGGATGAAGTCGGGGACCACGCCGTGCTTTAGCAGCCATTTTCCGGCCTGCGGGGCATCGCGGTGGCCGCGCTCTTCGAGCGGCCTTTCATGATCCGCGACGCCGCCGGGCCAGTCGGACTTGGCGTGCCGCATGATCACCAGCCGTTTGATGTGATGCGCGCTCATGGCTCAATCCTAGTGCGGCGGTTGATTCCGGTGCGCGCATCCCGCCAGCGGCCGCTCAGTCCTCAAGGACAAACGTCACCTCAAGCACGACGTGCCAGGCAACCACAGCGCCGTCGCTGATTTCGACCTTCTGTTCCTTCACCCACGCCCCCGTGACATTGCGCAAGGTCTTGTTGGCCCTGTCGACGCCCTCCTTAATGGCGGCATCAAACGAGGTCTTGGAGTTCGCGCTCAGGGTAGTGATCCGTGCAACAGACATGTCTTCCTCCCAATAGTCGGCCCAACGGTCCGAGACTACGCCGGACCCGGTAAACACAACAGAGTCCCCCCGACCCCAAAAGCCGCGGAGGCACATACGCGTCAGCCGGTTCCGTGCAAGACCATGTTCCGGCGAGTAAGGGCGCTGAAGCGTAGCGGCACATCCCGAAAGCGCCGTTGTCGCGTGAGCCCCGCCGTCGGGGTTCCCTGGCCGAGGGCCCACACCGGCGAGGGACCCGGCCTGAGCTTGCGAAGGCTGGGAGCCGGTGGGGACTTGCGAGGTTAGGGGGACGGCGGGAACCGGCGAGCGCAGGCGCCGAGGGATCGTGCCGCGAAAGCGAAAGCGCCCGCCCCTCCAAGAGGGACGGGCGCTTTGCATGGAACTAAGGCTAGATCGAGTATTCCGGAGCGGCCCAGACTACAACTTCGGGGTGCTCGTAGAAGCGGTAGCCCTGGCCGCGGACCGTACGCACGGTGTTGGCGAGGCGGCCGAGCTTGGAGCGCAGGCGGCGGATGTGGACGTCGATGGTGCGCTCGTTGGGCACCTCTTCGGCGTTCCGCCACAGGCCCTCGAGCAGCTCGTCGCGGCCCACGGTGCGGGTGCCGTTCTCCACGAGGTAGTTGAGGAGTTCGAATTCCTTGAACGTGAGGTTCAGGGATTCGCCGTCGAGCGCCACCTCACGGCGGGCAAGGTCAATCAGCACACCCGAGGGGCGCGGGTCCTGCGGCTGCTGCAGGCGGGCCGACTCGGACCGCTGGCGGGCGCCCACCGTGGGGTCACCGAACGTGGAACGGACGACGTCGAGCGCGGAGCCCGGGGCGCTGGCCGGGGCGACGGCGACGGCGGCGTAGCTTTCAGCGCCGGACACCAGGGACTGGGCGTAGGCCCGGATCTCCTGGGCAAGCTTGGCGATGGAAGTCCCGGCGGCCGCCGCGGTTTCCTCGTCGATCCCCATGTAGAGCACGAAGCCGCGGGCGACGTTGTCGTTGGGGACGGGACGGACGTGGCTGCCGTCACCCGGGGCGATCACGGGTGTCGGGGCCGTGGCCGGCGCCGGCGGAACAGCGCGGAGCTGCCCATAGGAGTTGGGGTTATATCCCTGGGGTGCATAGCCCGGGGCGGGGAAGCTGGCGCCGGATCCGGCGGGGGCGAAGGACGGGCGGCTGCCGAAGCCCTGGCGGATACCGGAGGCCTGGCCGGCCTTGCCGGCGTTACGGACGGAGATGTGGACGTATCCGGATGCAACTGACATGGATTGCTTACCTCAATGTGAATGGCCGTCATCGCGGCTCGAATGCTACTTTTCCCCGCAATGAAATCTGGGGAGGGGCGCCCTACGCTGGGCTGGGGGCGAATGCCTAGAAACTTTCGGGGTGTAAAAGTTAGGCGTGCATTCGACAACAACGCTTATCGGTATCAGCGGGTGTGCTGATCCAAAAAACTGCGACTGCAGGTGCTGTTGAGTTCTTGTTCACAATTGAAGTGTGCAACGTAACAATGAAAACTTGCAAGTAACAATGGACCCGAATGTCCACCATGCGAGACGAAACGCTGATTTGTCGCGCAGATCACAATTCTGCCGGGTCAATAAAATAACAATCGTTCTGGTTATCGAGCGCCCCCGCAGCCCTTGTGGCCGAATATTGTTCGTGCAACCAAGGCCAATCCGCAAAATAGTTCACGGCAAGCCAACCCGGACAGACAGTTCGCCTGCTTATCAATAGCCGCCGGCCGTCCCACAGAGTGGTCACCACGGGATTTCGAAAATTGCGGCCGGACCAGCGCTCCCGGGATGCCCAGCTCGCTAGGCTGGGATTCACAGGTGCCGCACAGGATCCCCAAAGGCGCGCCAAACCGGCAGATCGGAGAGTAGTCCCATGGCCACTTCGCACTCCATGACCAACAATCTCCCCCAGCTGACACACCCGGACGGTTCCCCCATCCGTGCCCTGGTCGTGGACGATGAGCCCAGCCTCTCCGAGCTCATGAGCATGGGCCTGCGCATGGCGGGCTGGTCGGTTGCTGTCGCGGCGGATGGCCCGGAGGCCATGAAGCTTGCCAAGGACTTCCGGCCCGACGTGCTGGTGCTTGACGTGATGCTTCCCGGGTTCGACGGCGTTGAACTGCTGGGCAGGATCCGCGCCTTCGCGCCGGAGGTGCCGGCCCTGTTCCTGACGGCGAAGGACGATGTCCAGGACCGCATCACCGGGCTGGCTGCCGGCGGGGACGACTATGTGACCAAGCCGTTCAGCATGGAGGAAGTGCTCCTGCGGCTGCACCGGCTGGTCCAACGTTCCGGGGTGGCCGCCATGGATACCGCCGAACTCGTCGTCGGAGACCTCGTCCTGAACATCGATACGCGGGAAGTGCGGCGGGCAGGGGAAGAGCTCCACCTCACGGCAACCCAGTTCGAGCTGCTGCGCTATCTCATGGAGAACCCAAAACGAGTCGTGAGCAAAGCCCAGATCCTTGACCGGGTCTGGGACTACGACTTCGGCGGGCAGGCCAACATCGTGGAGCTCTATATCTCTTACCTCCGCAAGAAGGTCGACGCCACCCACCCGCCCATGATCCACACGGTGCGGGGCGCCGGCTACGTCCTCAAGCCGGCGGACTGATCCGTGCCCGAACCCTCCGGCACTGCCAGCCGCTCCACTATCAAGTGGCGCGACCCGTCCACGTGGCACCTGCGCACCAGGCTTGTCCTCGTCGCCATGGCGCTGCTCGTGGCGATCTGCGGAGCCGTGGGACTTGTCAGTTATGCCTCGATGGACCTCTTCCTGACCCGGCAACTGGACACGCAGCTGCAACAGGCCTCGGACCGTGTCCGCGATTTTGGCCGCGCCGGCGGCCGTTCCGATCCCCTTGAGGCACGCGGCCAGGGGGTCGGCACCCTGAACGCCAGGATCGTGGACGAGTCGGTCAGCAGTGCCGGTTTTCTCGCGGAGGACGCCACCCGCAGGTCACTCACCGCCGACGACGACGAGATCCTCCTGAAGCTCTCCCCCCGCGACCAGCCGGTCAACCGGATCCTGTCCGCCGGTTCCTACCGGCTGGTGGCCGCGAAGGCCCAGAACGGCGACGTGATGGTGACCGGACTCCCACTTGCGGAGAAGCAGAACACGCTGGCCTCCCTGGTCTGGACCACCGTGGTCGTGTCCGCCGGGGGCCTCGTAGTGATCGGCCTGGTCGGGACGGCACTCATCCGCCGGACCATGAAGCCGCTGGATCAGCTCTCCGAGGTGGCGACGCAGGTCTCGCGCCTTCCGCTCGACGCCGGGGAAGTGGGACTTGCCGTACGGGTTCCGGCGTCGGCAGCCCATCCGGGAACCGAGGTGGGCAGCGTTGGCCATGCCCTGAACCTGATGCTGGACAACGTCTCGAATGCCCTCGAAGCCCGGCAGGAGAGCGAGATGAAGGTGCGCCAGTTCGTGGCGGATGCCTCGCATGAATTGCGCACACCGCTGACCGCCATCCGCGGCTACACCGAGCTGATGCGGATGACCGAGCATTTCACCCCCGACGGGCAGAAGTCCCTGGCCCGTGTTCAGAGCCAGTCCGAGCGGATGACCACCCTGGTGGAGGACCTGCTCCTGCTCGCCCGGCTGGATGAGGGCCAGCCGCTCAAGCTCAGCGACGTGGACCTCACCCAGCTGGCCGTGGAGACGGTGAGCGACGAGAAGGTGATGGCCCCGGACCGCGTCTGGCAGTTGGAGCTTCCCGAAGAGCCTGTGGTGGTTCGCGGAGACGCCACCCAGCTCCACCAGGTGCTGGCCAATCTGCTCTCCAACGCCCGCAAGCACACGGGGCCCGGAACGACCGTGGTGACCGGCGTAGGGCGCACCCCGGACGGGAGTGCCCTGGTGACGGTGACCGACAACGGGCCCGGGATCGCCCCCGAGTTTTTGGACCGCGTCTTTGCGCGCTTCACCCGGGCGGATGCCTCCCGGAAGAATCCGGTGCCGGTGACGACGCCGGCCGTCGTCCGGCGGCCCTTGCCGCACCTGCCGCTGCGCCCACCCCGGTCTCCGTCCGCCGCCGCTGCTTCCGCAGGGACCCCTTCGCCGACTTCCGCCGAGGGAACCAGCGGGCTGGGACTCTCGATCGTGCAGTCGATTGTTGAGGCTCACGGGGGGACGGTCAGCGTGACGTCGGCGCCCGGCCGGACCGAGTTTGTGGTGCGGCTGCCCGCGCCGAACCCAGTCCATGGGGAGCATCCGACGGCGCAAGCCGCCACACCGTCGTCGTGACCTCCGTTACCTAAATGTGACTTAAGCAGGCTGCTCCTGTACGGTTTTTAGAGTGTGGCCATCACTGACGCCGCACATCCGGATGCACGCCAAACTCTGCCGCCTCCCGGATTCCGCTGCACCAGGCAGAGGCGGGGGACCCAGAGTTCCCGGGCATTTGCAGATCTTGCACCCTTGGGGTGAAGCCGACACGTGAGATTCCGTGCGGCCGGATGACCTCATCCGAACCCGACAGCTAACTCCGCAGGCGTTGAGAGGCGATCATGACTGAATTCAAGCCACAAACGCGCCCTGACGGCGTTACGAAGAAGACCCGCTCCGAGGTGTCCCGCCACCGCGCTGAACCGGCCAAGCCCGTTTCAGCCCTGTCCCGGCTTGCCAAGAACTTCGGCACCACCGGCCGCCGCGCGGCCGTTGTTGCCGCCGCCTGCGCGGTGCTCGTGGGGGTCGGCGCTGCCGGGCATGCCTCCGAGACGGCTGCCCGCAATGCCACCGCGGGCACGTCCACGGAAGCAGCCCCCACTGCGGATGCCCTGACGCACCTCGATTTTGAGCGCGTCCGGGTCGACAACCAGACCACCTTCCCCACCGGCGGCGCCGCGGCCCAGTCCACCGAAGTCAAGCCTGCCGAAGCACCGGCCCCGGCAGCTGCCCCGGCCCTGGCAGCTGCCCCGGCTCCCGCTCCCGCTCCGGCGGCTGCCCCGGCACCGGCACCGGCGCCCGCCCCCGTTGCCATCGACGACCCGGCCGGCGCGCAGGCCTACGCGGCCAGCCAGCTGGGATCCCACGGCTGGGCTGTAGACCAAATGCAGTGCCTCACGAAGCTCTGGACCAAGGAGTCTGACTGGAAGACGACGGCCACCAACAAGAGCAGCGGCGCCTACGGCGTGGCCCAGGCCCTACCGGCCGAGAAGATGGCCAGCGCGGGCGCTGATTACCGGACCAACTACCGGACCCAGATCAACTGGGGCCTGAAGTACGTCAAGGACCGCTACGGCTCACCGTGTGGCGCCCTGAACTTCCACTACGCCCACAACTGGTACTAAACACCAGAATGTCGGACTGAACTGAGGCCCCGGATCCCACTGGATCCGGGGCCTTAGCTCTGCCGGCGACAGCCCGCCGGAACCGCCGGGCCGTCCGGCCGGACCGTTCGGCTTAGGGCGGGTCTAGCCGTTGGGACGGTTGGGCAGGTACTGCACCGCCCATTTATTGCCGTCGGGATCGGCGAAGTAGACGAAGTGCCCCCAGTCCTGGATATCGACGTCGCTGACATCCACGCCGTTGTCCTTGAGCTGCCGGTGGGCGGCCTGAATGTCGCTGACCACCAACTGCAGGCTGGGGGCGGTGCCGGGCGGAGCGTCGTTGAGCCCCTCGCCGATGGCGATCGAGCAGCCGGAACCGGGCGGGGTCAGCTGGACGAAACGGATGCCGTCCATGGGCCGCTCGTCGTAGTCGGCGTTGAAACCGACCTTATTGACGTAAAAATCCTTGGCGCGGTCCACGTCGGACACAGGGACAAAGACAAGCTCAAGTTTCCAGTCCATGGGGCACAGGCTAGTCCCGGACAGCGAATTGCGGTAGGGCAACCCCAAGTGCGTGAACCCGCCGCGGCGGCGGGACCCAACCCCGTGGCTGGTTAGCCGGCCACCCCGTAGAGGCGGTCGCCGGCGTCGCCCAGGCCCGGGACGATGTAGGACTTCTCGTTGAGCTTCTCGTCGATGGAGGCGAGCACGATCGTCACGTTGGCGTCCGAGAGCTCTTCTTCCAGCTTCGCGAGGCCTTCCGGAGCGGCCAGCAGGCAGATGCAGGTGACGTCGGAGGCGCCGCGCTTGAAGAGGAACTTGATGGCCTCACGCAGTGTGCCGCCGGTGGCGAGCATGGGGTCCAGGACAAAGATCTGGCGATCGGTGAGGTCCTCGGGGAGACGCTCGGCATACGTGATGATGTCCAGGGTCTCTTCATCCCGGGCCATGCCCAGGAAGCCGACCTCGGCGGTGGGGACCAGCTTGGTCATGCCTTCGAGCATGCCGAGTCCCGCACGCAGGATGGGGACCACCAGCGGCGTGGGCTTGGTGAAAGCGGTGCCGATCGTGGTGCTGACCGGGGTCTCGATGGTGACCGGTTCGGTGCGGACTTCGCGGGTGGCCTCGTACGCCAGGAGCGTGACCAGTTCCTCGGTGAGCTGGCGGAAGACCGGGGACGGGGTGTTCTTGTCCCGCAGAACGGTGAGCTTATGGGCGACCAGCGGGTGGTCCACAACGAAAGTGCGCATGGGTCAAAACTATCACCCAGCGGCCGGTGGCCCGCCCGTGGGACCGCGGGCGCCGACGTCGTCCTTACCGCCGGACTGGCCCTCTTTGCCGGTGCCGCTGCCGGTGACCCCGTCGCCGTCTTTGAGGTGCGCGGGGTGGTCGAACGTGGGCGCGGGACCCGCCTGTTCCCGGTGCCGCAGCACATGGAAGAATCTGTGGGCCATGATCACGATCGCCACCCAGGCCAACCCCAGCAGCCATCCGAAGATCACATCGGTCATCCAGTGATGGCCCAGGAAGACCCGACTCATCCCCATTGCCGCCACGAAAACCACACCGGCAGCGATCAGGGCAACCCGCGCAATTGTGCGCTTCACCTGCAGGCAGGCGAGGTACACCACGAGACCGATCACCACCGTGGTGTTGAGCGTGTGTCCACTGGGGAACGACGGCGAGTCCTCGTAGGGAGGCACGGCGTCCGCGTGGTCGGGGCGGTTCCGGCCGATCAGTTTCTTGCCCAGCGTGGTGGCCGTGGTGGACACAGCTGCGGCGGCGCCGATAAGGATCAGCGGCCGCCAGGTCCGGGAGGCCCAGATGAGCCACGCCGTGAGGATACTGGCCAGGATCGGCATGCCGATTCCTCCGCCGATGTTGGTGAACCCTGTAACGAAGGAGTCCAATCCAGGGCTGCGGAGCTGTTCCATAAACGCCAGGGTTGGCTTGTCCAGATTCGCCAGGCCGGCGTCGTCCACCACGTTGTCGTAGACTTCGGCGCTGAGCACCGCCAGGAGAACCACCAGCACGCCACCCGCAAGCATCGTGACCCACAGGGCGGCGTAGGGCACAACCCACTTGCCCCAGCGCCGCATCAGCCAGCTCTCAGTCCTGGTGGTCACGTCCGTCTCCTGCCTCCTCCGTGCTGCACAGCTTGCTTAGTGTTCGAAACTATCATTGAGCCATGACTTCCCCTGAGCCCCGCCATGCCGAGTGGATGGGCCTTGCCCTGGGCGAGGCACGTGCCGCGCTGGCCACGGCGGACGTGCCGATCGGCGCCGTCGTCATCGGCCCCGACGGCACTGTGCTGGGCCGCGGACGCAACGAACGGGAGGCGCTCGGGGACCCGACGGCGCACGCTGAGATGGTGGCCATCCGCGCGGCTGCCGCGCGGCTGCAGGAACTCAGCGCCCAGGGCGGGAAGTCCGGTGACGGCTGGCGGCTGGAGGACTGCACCCTGGTGGTGACGCTGGAGCCCTGCGCCATGTGCGCCGGGGCCGTGGTGCTGGCCCGGATTCCCCGCGTGGTGTTCGGGGCATGGGACGAGAAGGCAGGGGCCGCCGGCTCCGTGTTCGACATTCTCCGCGAGCGCCGCCTCAACCACTGGGTGGAAGTGTACGGCGGGGTCAGGGAGCAGGAATGCGCGGTGCTGCTGCGGGACTTCTTCGCCGGGCACCGGGGCGCCTGAGCCTTCGCCATCGCGTCTCCCATGCCAGCGGCGTCCCGGCCGCGCTACCTGCCGGTGGCGGAGCCTGCTGCGGCCGCCAGGTTGTCGATCCGCTTCTGCCGGGTAGCCGGTGAGTCGAGGCTGAACGCGCGGAAGTCGCCCAGGTCCTCGCGGATCCAGTCCTCGGTTTCGGCGATCCGCCGGGTCACGGCGTCCGTGGGCGCGCGGAACAGCCAGGGCACGATCCGTTCCTTGCCGGGATCGTACTGCCACAGCCCGATGATCCGGCCCCGGTCGAAGATGGGATGGTCCGGCAGGTCCGCCTGAAGCGCCAGCGAGCCCAGAGCCTGGGTGTGCTGGTCCTCATCGGCCAGCAGTTCGGCGGCATTGCGCCGCAACAGCGCGAGGGAATCCGTTCCGGCGAGCAGCTGGATCTGTTCGTCCGCCGGTTCTTCGAATCCGCCGAGCCGTTCGACGTCGTCGGGCAGCATCCACAGCACGTCCCCGGCGGCGGTGGGAACCTCCACGGCGCCGGCCGCTGCCAGCGCCGCCTTGCTCTGGGCCACGGTGAACGCCGTGAACCACTGCGATTGTTTGAACGTGGCCCCTCCGGTCCAGCCCAGGTAGCGGCGGATCAGTTCGGCGCGGACCTCGTCGTCGTCGAGCGGGCTGGGCGGCAGGTTCCAGAGTTCGTAAGCATAGCGCTGCTGGTCCAGGCGCCCGTTGGCCGGGACGCGGCGGATCCGGCCCTGCGCCTGCAGGATGCCGAGGGCCGTGGGCAGCGTGGTGGCTGCACCTTTCTTTTTGCCTTCCTCGCCGAGGTTCCGTACGGATTCGCCGAGTTCCTCCTTGAGCTGCCGCGGGTCCAGCGGGACGGCGGCCTCGGCGAGCACGTGCAGCACCTGCTCCTCCAGCAGCGTGATCTCGCCGCGGTCCACCCCGAGCCTGCCGAGCACCCGGAATGCCTCGCCGGCATCCTTGCCCAGCTTGAGGGCCCAGGCGAAGTCGTCCCGGCCAAGGACGTAGGTGCAGCCGCGCGCGGTCGGCAGTTCCAGGATCCGGTGCGCCAGGACATCGGCGTCCACCTGTTCACGCCGGATGCCGGCGCGGGCGAAAAGCGTGAGGTAGGGATTGGCGCCGCCCACGGAGCGGGCCCAGCCCGCCCGGGCAAACACCTGCTCCGAGGTGCAGCCGGCCAGCGAGCCGTCCAGGCCCTGTTTGTGCCAGGCCCAGGCGCGGAGCTTCTCCCGGGTGAGGGTCCGGGCCGGCGGCGCGTTCGCGGTCAAGGGCTGCGTGCTCAAGGGCTGGGGCGTCATGGGGTCATTGTCCAACAGCTTGCGCGGCAGGGGAATCTTCCGCGCCAGGCTTTTACTCCCCCGCGGCAGACGGCGGCGCCGCCGGGTGTTCCGGGTTCACCGCTTCCAGCACGGTCCGGGCCGTGGCGTCCCAGCCGGGCAACCGGTCCCGCGCGTCGAGCGCCGCGGCCCGCCAGCGGGTCCGGAGGGAGGGGTTGGACAGCCAGCGCCGCAGCACCTCCGCGAGGGGAGCCGGGTCCGTGCCAAGGGCGACGGCGGTACCGGGAAGGGGCGGTGCCGTGCCGTGCTCTGGCGTGGGCGTTGTCGACAGCGTCGGCGTCGGCGTTGGCGGAGGGGTGCCGGCGGCGAGCGCTTCGACGGCGCCGGTCCCGGCACGGACCACGACGGGCACACCCCGGGCAATCGATTCCGTGACCACGAGCCCGAAGGTCTCGGCCTGCGAGATGAGCAGGCTGAGGTCGGCCGCAGCCCACTCCGCTTCGAGCGCTCCGCCCCGCAACTCCCCCGGGATCCGGACGCGGCCCTCCAGCCCGAGCCGCGTCACCGCGTCCCGGAGCTTCGCGGCATAGGCCGGGTCCGCGGTGTCGGAACCGATCAGCGACGCGGTCCACGGCAGGTCCGTCAGGGCCGACAGCGCGGCAAGGAGCAGTGACTGATCCTTGTTGGGCAACAGGGCGGCGACAGCCAGGAGATGCGGCGGCTCCGATCCCAACGCCAGAGCGGCGCTGTCCGTGCCCGGCAGCGCAACCAGGATGCCGTGGAGTCCGTGCCTGGCGCGGATCCGGGCCGCAGCAGAAGTGCTCGTGCAGATCACCCCGGCCGCCGCCCGCAATGCCCGGCGTTCCAGCCCGGCTCCATCTTGCCCCGTGTCGTCCAACGGCATGTGGAGCAGGATCCAGGCGGGCCGGCCGGCGGCTGCGGCGGCTGCCAGCTCCTCCGGCGCCCCGCAGGCGAGGAGCCCGTCGACAATCGTGACCTTATGCCCGGCGGTGCTCCCGGAGGCTCCGCCGTCGTCGTCGCCGTCGTCACTGAGCAGGCCGGCCAGCAGGCGCCGGTCCTCCGCGCTGCCTACCGGCCAGCCGCCGTCGAGCGGACAGGTCTCCACGTCCGCCCCCAGCGCGGCCAGCTCCCGGGCGAGGGCGGCGTTGTAGACGTTGCCGCCGGAGTTGTGGCGCACGTTGCCAGGCACCACAAGCCGGAGGCGGAGGCTGCCCGGCGGCACCGTGTTTATTACTGGCAGCCCGTTACTTGCCGGCACCGAGGTCCTAGCTGGCCTCGAAGTCGAGCGAGTAGCTGGCCCAGGCGTCGGGGGTTTCGCGGAGGGTGACGTCCAGCCCGGCCAGTTCCCTGCCGTCGGCCCCGCGGCGGATCTTCGCCGCCACGGCATAGGCGACGTACTGGGCCAGGGCCTCGGTGGTGCTGAGCCTGCCCGCGAAGTCCGGGTGCTCGTCGAGGTTCTTGAAGTTCAGGCCCTCGAGGATCGAGTCCAGCACTTCGCCGGCCTCGCCGATGTCCAGGACGATCGAGTCGTCGTTGAGGGCCCGACGGCGGAACGTCACCTCCGTGACGAAGGTGGCGCCGTGCATGCCCTGGGCGGGTCCGAATGCCGGGCGCGGGAGGCTGTGGGCGATCATGAAGTTGCGGCGGACGGTCAGGCTGAACACGGATTTACCTCGTGGCTTCTGTGGTGGCGGGGTATTCGATGACATGGCAGAGCGCGTCCAGCGTGCCGTCGGAAAGCTGCTGGACGACGTCGGGCAGCTCGTCGAGCGCGGAGGAGCCGGTGAGGAACACGTCGAACCCGGGATCGCGCAGCAGCGAGACGGCGAGCTGGAGCCGGTCGGCGTTGGTGCGGCGGTGGCGGCGTGCGCGGGCCACGACGCCGACCTGGCTGGCGCGGATGGAGAGCCTGCGGGCGTGGAAGTCCTCCCCCAGCGGCACGGTGACTTTGCGGTCGGCGTACCAGGACATTTCGATGACGTCTCCGTCGTCGCCCGCGAGCTGCAGGGCGCGTTCGAGGCCTTCCTGCGAGGCGGAGCAGTGGATCACGATGTCGCAGTCCGGCAGGGCGTCGTCGGGGAGACTGAAGTCGACGTCGAGCGTTTCGGCGAACGCCCGCTTGGCCGGGTCGACGTCGACCAGCTGCAGCCGTCCGAGCGGGAAACCGCCCAGGAGCTTGGCCACCATGCCCCCGACGAGGCCGGCGCCGATCACGGCGACGCGGTCGCCGAGGCGGGGCCCGGCCTCCCAGATCCCGTTGATGGCGGTCTCGACCGTGCCGGTGAGCACGGCGCGGCGGGCGGGGACGTCCTCCGGAACCTCGGTGAGGGACTCCACCGGCACGACGTAGCGGTCCTGGTGCGGGTACAGGCAGAAGACAGTCTTGCCCAGCCATTCAGCCGGGCCGTCCTCGACGACGCCGACGGAGAGGTAGCCGAACTTCACCGGGGCTGGGAAGGAGCCTTCCTGGTTCGGGGCGGCCATTTCCTCTGCCACGCATTCCGGCACGCGCGCGTTGTGGACCACCAGTTCGGTGCCTTTGCTGATGCCCGAGAACAGGGTGCGGACCAGGGCTTCGCCGGGGCCGGGAGCGGGCAGGTCCTCGCGCCGGAGCTCCCCCATCTCCGGGCCGACGGTCCAGTAAGCGGTCGCTGTGGTGTGCTGTTCAGAAGTACTCATCTTGCTTATGAATCTAGTGCCGTGGCACGGCGCGGGGAAGTGTCATGGGCACCGGGCGTGCCGCCGGCGCGTCAGGCAGGGCTCCGTTTTGTGGATCAGCGCCCGGCTCCGGTAACCTATTCAGGTTGGTGACGTGTCCGAGCGGCCGAAGGTGCAACACTCGAAATGTTGTTTGGTGTAAAAGCCAACGTGGGTTCAAATCCCACCGTCACCGCCAAAGAAAACCCCCGGGAAACCGGGGGTTTTCTGCATTCTCAGGAGCTGCGTGGTGCATTTTTGGTGCATTTTTCGGGGATCGCCTCCGGACCGGGGATGCCTATGCACGCGCTCGAGCCCCGCGCCGGAGCTGGCGGACGCCCGCGGCCGCCGACCAGGAGCGCCCGGGCCAGAACCCAAGTCTTCAGAGTTCTATCAAGTTCTAGCTGGTTCTACGGATTTTCATAGAACCAGCTAGAACTTGGTAGGACTTCCCGAAACACTCTTCGGTTCGTTCCCAGCAAGAAACTCCGGAGCCACTGAGAAGGCACCCAGGCCAGGCTCAGTAGATAAACTTGGAGCACCAGAGAGGCAGGTCGCCATGAGTGAAAGCAGCAACCGCAGAACGCCGAAAGTGGTGGCCGCCGAACAAGTTGACCGCGTCCTGACCCCTGAGCAGAAACGGGAACTCACCATCGACACGATGGCCAGCTGGGCCCTGGACGGCTTGCACCCCACCCGCGAGACAGTCGAGAACATCAACGCGTTCCTGGCCAGCGGGCTCACGGCGAGTGAATTCATCCAAAAGTTGAAAGAGAAGTGGCCCCCGGCGGAGGGTGCCTAGTAGTTCACCGATCCCATCGTCGCTCGGTTCGGCGCGCAAGGAACGCACGGGCTGTGGCCAGGACGGCGTCGTCACAGGCATCACCGTCAGCAGCTCAGGGCTCACCATCCACGGGAAGCGGATGCTCGAGTGAGCAGCAACAGTTGCGTCGGTGCCCGTTGTGGCAACGACAATTTGAGCCGCCAGTTCCGTCAGCCGGCTTGCTCGTGCGCCGAGCCACCCTTGACTTCAAGGCCACAACATAACGGTCATGTTGTGGATCGACTGCGCACTCTCGCCCGAACAAGCGGCCAGCAGTCTGGTCGGTGTTTGCGCGACGACCCGCGGCATCGGAACCGGCGCCGACAGGGTTTGCCGACGGGTGCCGCGAGGATGGGCTCGCCTCCCGCGAGTCTAACGCCGCCTCATATCCCTACTAGGTTCGAAGAACCCCCCTTGTGCAATGGCGGATGTCATGCCAAAGTGCGCCCATGATTGAATCCGATGCTGCGGTCGCGCGCACACTCAGCACAATTCCAGTGCGGGCGTCCCGCCGGATGACCGCCACCGAGTATCACGTGCGCGTGGCCGAAGTCCTCAACTTTTTTGACATCGAAGCAGTGGGGGACGAAACGGGAATTCGTTACGGAGGCGAGGGCGTTGAGCTGGAAGATCAGCCCCTGGAAGCGGTCGTCCGCATACTCGTTGGGAAGCGATTCGGCATCCCGGAAGCAACGTAGTAGCCCAACTGAAGGGGTCCTTCGGATCCAGTGTCGCGCTCCTGGGTCTGGTCCAGACGTAGGGGTGGCATCGGTTGTTCCAGCCGCCACACCTGTGGAGCCGGCCTTGGCCGGCTCGGTTTCTGGCCTAGCCTCCAAGGTATTCCCAAGGTCGCAGGATTAGAAGTTTAACTCCGCGGGGTGACCGTAGATCCATCCGTCACCAGTTGCGTGTCAGTGCACTCATCCGCCTGCAGATCTCCCATCTTCATGCGTGGTTTCCCGGGACTTTTCTCCCAGATGACAGAGAGGTCATCATGCGCATAGTCGCCAGAATCCTCACACCTTTGATATTGGCTGGACTACTCGTGGGGCTCGCCGCTCCGGTCGCGAGTGCGGCCGTGGTGCAGGTCAGCGCAACGGTCGAAACAGCCCCGATACACGGATCAGGGGATGCCGCGGACGACCCGGCCATCTGGATCCATCCCACGGACCCGTCGAAGAGCACCATCATTGGCACGGACAAAAGCACAGATGGGCGCGGTCTTGTTGTCTACGACCTGTCAGGACGGGAGTTGTTCTACTACCCCGACGGACGGATGAACAACGTTGATGTCCGCTACAACTTCCCCCTCGGCAGCAGCCGCGTCGGCTTGGTCGGCGCCTCGAACCGGGCACGGAGCCTTGACTTCTACAAGGTCAACGAGTCGGATCGTTCGCTGACGAAGGTCGGCAGCTTCGCGCCCACCGCCAACATTGCCACGCCCCGCGGGTTCTCCTTCTACCACTCCCCGGACACCGGAAAATACTTCGCCTATGTTACCGATATCGGCAAGGTTGAGCAGTGGGAACTCGATGGCTCCACCGGATCAGTTACGGGACGGCTCGTGCGCAGCTGGACGGTGAGCGGTCCCGCCCACACCGAGGGCCTGGTGGCCGATGATGAGATGAAGCGGCTCTACATCGCGCAGGAGGACATCGGCGGGATCTGGCGTTACGGCGCCGAGCCGGGGGACTCGACCGCCGGGACGAGAGTTGCCAGCACCACTGAGAATGGCGGCGACATCGTCCAGGACATCAAGGGCATCAGCATCTACTACGGCAGCGGGGGCGCCGGTTACCTGCTGGCCGCGAGCCAGGGCTCGAACCGATTCCACGCCTACGCCCGCGACGACAACCGACCGCTGGGAGCCTTCGCAATCCCGGCCGGGAACGGGATCGATGCCGTCACCGGCATGGACGGGGTAGACGTCACGAACTTCGGCGTCGGCGGGCCCTTCCCCCAGGGCTTCTTTGTAACGCAGGACACCGCCAACGACGGCGGGCAGCGCCAGAACTTCAAGGCGGTGCCGTGGCAGTCCATCGCTGCCGCCTACACGCCGGCCCTTCTCGTCGATGCGGCCTACGACCCGCGCAAAATCGGGGCCGGGACCCCCACTCCCCAACCGCCGGACACGACGATCACGAGCAAGCCTGCCAACCCGACGAGCTCCACATCGGCTCAGTTCAGCTTCACCTCGACATCAACCAGCGCGACCTTCACCTGCTCGCTCGACTCGGCAGCATTCGCCAACTGCATCAGTCCGGTGTCGTCCACAGGACTGTCCAGTGGCGCCCATACCTTCCAGGTTCGTGCCGGTGACCAGAACGGCGCTGACCCGACTCCCGCCAGCTATACGTGGACCGTGGCCACGACGCCTCCGGCAGGGGACACTACTCCCCCGGAGACGACGATCACGTCGGGACCACCTGCGACATCGACGTCGACCAGCGCCTCCTTCGCCTTGACCTCAAGTGAAGCCAATTCGACGTTCCAGTGCAGCCTGGACGGTGGGCCGCGCGTCGCGTGCACCTCGCCCCAGACCTACACCGGGTTGTCGACCGGGTCCCACACATTCGGTGTCTGGGCCACCGACGCAGCCGGCAACACCGATGCGACAGCAGCGACGCAGACGTGGAGCGTCAGCCCCAGCGGCCCAGGCGGCGGCAGCGGCATCGTCCGCGAGTCGGTAAGCCAAGCCACGAACACCGCAGCGGGCACCACGCTCACGATCCCCAAGCCCGCCAACGTCGCCCAGGGAGACCTCCTCGTCAGCTGTCTCTCCCTGAACGGCGGCAGCATCGCCACGACAGGGGCCCCGGCCGGGTGGACACGGCTGGCCGCCGTGACCACCATCGCGAACCCGAAAGTCTACGGCTACTACAAGGTGGCCACTGCGTCCGAGTCGGCGAGCTATTCCTGGACCACGACTTCGACGACAAGCGGAGGGGGTATCGCGAGGTATTCCGGCGCCGCAGGGCTTGACACCGCCGCCACGTCCGCGTCCGGCGCGGCAACATCCTCGGGGACCGTCCCAGCAGTGACGAGCACGACCGCGAAAGCGATGCTCGTCGGATGCATGAGCGTCAACTCCGGCTCGGCCAGCCTCACTCCCCCGGCCGGCATGGCCCAGGCAGTCGAGGCCGGCGCACGCCGTTTCGAGGTTGCCGACGGCATTCAGGTGAACGCGGGACCCAGCGGGGCGAAGACGTGGACCTCCAGCGCCGCCCGCGAGTGGGCCGGCTGGCTGGTTGCACTTCGACCGAAGACGCCGTAACGCCCCTCGCACCGGCACTCAGCATCAGGAATTCCGGCAAGCTGGCTCCATCGTTTTGAGACCATGGAGCCAGCCTTTGCAGAATCCGGCTCGATCGGAACACCGAAATGGTCTCTCCCCAGAAAGATGCCCAGGCCAGATCCCATCGTCAGGCTAGACGGCTTAGCTTCGACGGGCAATGGGCACCCATTTGAAGTTTTAAAAACTTCGTCAGCCGGCCGGGGTCACCACGTCCTCTAAAACGGAGCGGTCGAAGAAGCGGACCTCGCCGGTTTCCTGGAAATACACGGGCACCACGGAAGTGCTGGGGTCCTTCGAGGTTTCGTAGATTTCGGACGGGGTCCCGTGCTTGCGGGCAATGGTTCCGACCAAGTCCGTGCCGCGAACCTTGACGATTCGAAATTTGTAGCTCATTGGGCTCCCTTAGTGACGTGAGACACACCATACTCCTCGCTCCCCAGAGCGTCATGGAACTACCCGAGGCCCCCACTGGTGCACAATGCGTTTATGACCAATGACGCTCTCCGCCCGGTCTACTTCCTTTCGGACAGCACGGGCATCACCGCAGAAACGCTCGGCAACACCCTGCTGACGCAGTTCCCCGAGAACGAGTTCGACCGCATCACGATCCCCTTCATCACCACCGTCGACCAGGCCCGGTCCGTCGTCAAAGTGATCGACCACCGTGCCGCCACCGGCCTGCAGCCGATCGTCTTCTCCACCGCCGTCGGCAGCGAAATCCGCCAGACCCTGGGCACCTGCAACGGGATCATTGTGGACCTCATCGGGACCCACGTCGGGCAGTTGGAGCGGGCCCTGGGGACCGCGTCCAGCGGGGAACCGGGCCGGGCCCACGGACTGGGCAACGCGGCCCGCTACCAGTCCCGGATGGCCGCCGTCGAATACGCCATGGAGCACGACGACGGCCAGAGCCTGCGCGCGCTCGAAAAGGCCCAGGTCATCCTGGTGGCCCCGTCCCGGTGCGGCAAAACACCCACCACCATGTACCTGGCGCTGCAGCACGGCATCTTTGCCGCGAACTTCCCGCTGGTGGACGAGGACTTTGACCGGGAAGGACTCCCCAAGCCGCTGCGGCCGTTCATTTCAAAGTGTTTCGGCCTCACCACCAATCCCCTGCGCCTCAGCCAGGTCCGCACCGAACGCCGCCGCGGCTCGCCCTACGCATCACTGCGCCAGTGCGGCTTCGAGCTGCGCAGCGCCGAGCGGCTCTACGTGTCTCACGGAATTCCCTACCTTAATTCGGCCAGCGTCTCGGTTGAGGAAATGGCAGCCACTATCCTGCAAAAGATGAATCTCAAGCACTAAGGGCAGGGGCTTCACAAGTGTTGCGTGGACCACATCAGGTGGAAACACCGGCGGAGACCTGTCAATGTTGACAGCGATTGCGCCCATCAACCGGCGACCGCCCCGGGCGGGCGGCGATACCGCRTGCCATCATCTGCAAAGGAGCAGTAACCATGACGACAGACATCCTGTGGTTCTCAGAACTCGGCCTCAAGGACCTGGAGCGGGTGGGCGGCAAGAACGCCTCCCTCGGCGAGATGGTGCAGAACCTGACGTCGGCCGGCGTCCAGGTCCCGGACGGCTTCGCCACCACCGCCGACGCCTACCGCAGCTTCCTGGCGGACTCGGGACTGGACCAGAAAATCGCCGACAGGCTGGTGGGCCTGGACACCGATGACGTGACGGCACTGGCGGCAGCCGGCCAGGAAATCCGCAAGCTCATGCGCGAGACGCCGTTCCTGCCGGACTTCGAAGCGCAGATCCGCGCCTCGTACCAGACGCTGGTGGAGAAGCACGGAGGTTCCGAGGACCTCTCCTGGGCAGTCCGCTCCAGCGCGACGGCGGAAGACCTCCCCGACGCTTCCTTCGCCGGCCAGCAGGAAACTTTCCTGAACGTCCGCGGCATCGAGAACATCCTGCAGGCCATCAAGGATGTCTTCGCGTCCCTTTACAACGACCGGGCCATCGCCTACCGGGTGCACCACAAGTTCGAGCATGCCGAAGTGGCGCTCTCGGCGGGCGTCCAGCGCATGGTCCGTTCCGACGTCGGCGCCTCCGGCGTCATGTTCACCATGGACACCGAATCCGGGTTCAAGGACGCCGTCTTCGTCACCTCCTCTTACGGCCTGGGCGAGGCCGTCGTCCAGGGCGCCGTCAACCCGGATGAGTTCTACGTCTACAAGCCCGCCCTGGAGGCGGGCCGCCCGGCCATCCTCAAGCGCGGGCTGGGCGAGAAGGCTCTCCAGATGACCTACACCAGCAACCGCGAGGTCGGCCACACCATTGACTTCGTTCCCGTCGAGGCTTCCCTGCGGAACCGCTTCAGCCTTAACGACGACGACGTCGAGCAGCTCGCCCGCCACGCCGTCGCCATCGAGAACCACTACGGGCGCCCGATGGACATCGAATGGGGCAAGGACGGGATCGACGGCGGCCTGTACATTCTGCAGGCACGCCCGGAAACCGTGCAGTCCCGCCGGACCTCCGGCAGCCTGAGCCGTTTCCGCCTGAACGAGACGGGCCGTGTGCTGGTCGAGGGCCGCGCCATCGGTCAGCGCATCGGCGCCGGAAGCGTCCGCATCCTCACCGCGATTGACCAGATGGCCGCCTTCAAGACCGGCGATGTCCTCGTCGCGGACATGACCGACCCGGACTGGGAACCGATCATGAAGCGCGCCTCCGCGATCGTGACCAACCGCGGCGGACGCACCTGCCACGCGGCGATCATCGCCCGCGAACTGGGGATTCCCGCCGTCGTCGGCACCGGGGACGCCACGGATGTCCTCTCCGACGGACTCGACGTGACCGTGTCCTGCGCCGACGGCGAGACCGGCGTCATCTACGAAGGCCTGCTGGACTTCGTTGTCGAAGAAACCGAGATCACCCAGCTGCCCGAGGCCCCGGTCAAGGTCATGATGAACGTGGGCACGCCCGAGCAGGCGTTCACATTCGCGCAGCTGCCCAACCACGGCGTGGGCCTGGCCCGGCTGGAATTCATCATCAACCGCCAGATCGGCATCCACCCCAAAGCGCTGCTGAACATGGACGACCAGCCCGCGGACGTCCTGGCGGAAATCCGGGAACGGATCGCCGCCTACGACAGCCCGCGCGACTACTACATCAAGCGCCTGGCCGAGGGCGTGGCGACCATCGCCGCGGCGTTCGCGCCGGAGCCGGTGATTGTCCGGATGTCCGACTTCAAGTCCAACGAGTACGCCAACCTCCTCGGCGGGCCGGCCTACGAGCCGCACGAAGAGAACCCAATGATCGGCTTCCGCGGCGCTTCCCGGTACCTCGAGCCGTCCTTCCGGGACTGCTTCGACCTGGAGTGCGAGGCACTTTCCTTCGTCCGCAACGAGATGGGCCTGACCAACGTCAAGCTGATGATCCCGTTCGTGCGCACCGTGGACGAGGCCAGCGGCGTCATCGACCTGCTCGCCGAGAACGGCCTGCGCCGCGGCGAAAACGGGCTCGAGGTCATCATGATGTGCGAACTTCCGTCCAACGCGCTGCTGGCCGACGAGTTCCTGGACTACTTCGACGGCTTCTCCATCGGTTCGAACGACATGACCCAGCTGACCCTGGGCCTGGACCGCGACTCCGCGATCGTCGCGGCAAGCTTCGATGAGCGGAACCTTGCCGTCAAGAAGCTCCTGAGCATGGCCATCAAGGCCTGCAAGGCGCGCGGCAAGTACGTGGGCATCTGCGGCCAGGGGCCGAGCGACCACCCGGACTTCGCCGAGTGGCTGGTCGAGGAAGGCATCGACTCCGTCTCGCTGAACCCCGACACCGTGGTGGACACCTGGCTCCTGCTGTCCGGCGCTGCTGCCGCCGCCCCGGTGAACTGAATCGTCGACTGACAGTCAGCCGACACCGTGAACTGAGTTCACGTCGATAGGGATACCCCGGTCCTCGGACCGGGGTATCTCTGTTTGACGGCCACCGTGGCCCAGGCATTCGTTGGACACCTGCATGGGTTGGACGCCTGCACAAGGCGGAGTTGTTGCAGCCGTCAGTTGTTCCATTGAGGAGCCGCCGCCCCACAGGGTTAGCTGAATCCCATCAGCGTTCCGCACCATGACGATCAGGACACATCGTGACTTTGCAGCAGGACCGGGCCGACGGCGCCCCCGGACTTTTGACCGCCCGACGAGTCGGCACCCCGGTTGAGGAGCTGCCCGTCGATGACCTGTGCACGGAGGACTGCCATTTTTGTTGGGGCCCCGAAACAGACTGATCCCGTCCGGGCAGCCGGCCTCCCCGCCGCAGGTTTTTCCCAGCCCGGCCGGTAGAATCGTGGGACAGCCCGCAGGCAATACCGCCCGCGGGAGCAACCATTGGCCGCCGGGGAAGGGAGTGTTCCGTGCGCACAGCCGCCAGAGCCCCGTTCCACGCCCTGCGTTCGGCCATGGTGGCACTCACGGTCCTGTCCCTGGCCGCCGGAGCGCACACGCTGGCCGGTGGCCGGCTCCCCTCCCCCGGCATCCTGCTGGCCCTGTTGGCCCTGACCGCACTGGCTTCCACCACCGCCACCCGGCTGAAGCTCAACTTTCCTGCCATGGCCGGACTGCTGGGCGCCGGGCAACTGGTGCTGCACAAGGCGTTCACCGCCTTCAGCGTCCCGGCGCCTGGAACCTCGTCAGAACCGGCAGGCCACGCAGCGCCGCACCACCTCGGACCGGTTCCCCTGCCTGTCAGTGGTGACGGCCAGTTCGCGGCGTCCGTGCCGGACTCACAATTCGCCCTCCTTTCGCTGCTGATGCTCGCCGGCCACGCACTGGCAACGCTCCTCTGCGCTGTTCTCCTCGCCAGGGGCGAGGCGGCCCTGTGGTCCCTCGCGGCCTGGCTCCGCCCGCTGCTCGGGCTCCCGGTCCCCGTAGCGCCCGCAGCCGTGCCGGCGCCGCCGGCGGTCGTCGGCTGGCCGGCGGAGTCCGCGCCGCTGCCCTGGCGGAACCTCCGGCGCGATTGCCGCCGCGGGCCGCCCGCCGCCGTCGTATTTTCCTGACCTGAACCCGGCCGCGGCCGCGCCCGCTGGAAAACACCCGGCCCCTAATAGCGGGTCCGGATCGCGAGCATCGCCGCCACGCCTCCCCATTTTTTGCGTTGCCCCCGGGCAACGCACGCCTGAAAGGCAACCCCTGTGAAGACTTCCTCCCTGCGCCGTACCCTCACTGCCACTGCTGTAGCCGGCGGAACCGCTGCCCTGATGCTCGCCGGTATTTCGGGCGCCTCGGCGCACGTCGGCGTCACTCCGGATAAGACCACCGCGAACTCCTACGCCCTGCTGACCTTCGGAATCCCGCACGGCTGCGAGGAGTCCGGCACCACGAAGGTGACCATCACCCTGCCCGCCGAACTCAACGATGCGCAGCCTACGGTCAACCCGAACTGGACAGCCGAGAAGGTCACGGAACAGCTGGCCGAACCGAAGAAGCTCGCGGACGGCACCTCCATCACCAAGCGGACCAGCCAGATCGTCTACACCGCCAAGGCACCGCTGGATCCTTCCCTCCGCGATGCCCTGGTGCTCTCCGTCAAGCTGCCCGATGTTGCGGGGAAGACCCTGTACTTCCCGACGCTGCAGAACTGTGAGGTCGGCCAGACCGACTGGTCCCAGCTCCCCGCCGAGGGGCAGGATCCGCACTCACTCAAGGCACCGGCACCGTCGGTGACGGTCACGGCTGCCGCTGCGGCTGACGGGCACGCGGCCCATGCCGCCAGCACGTCGGACACCAACCCGGAGACCGTCCAGGCCGCGGCTGTGAATGACGACGGCGCCCAGGCCCGGAGCTGGGCCGGGCTGGTGGCCGGCGTGGGCGGACTCGGCCTCGGCGGCCTCGCCCTGGTCCGCAGCCGGAGCAACAAGCCGGTTCCGGCCGGGGCCTCGGCACCCGGCTCCCCCAAGGAGTAATTGACCTCGATTGATGCCCGGAAATCACAATCCGGGCATCAATCGGGCGCGGCCGTCGTGGCATCGTTGACTCAAGCCACGTCGGGCACGAAGGTGGTGCCATGACGGCTCAGCGAATCACCAACAGACTGGCATTTACGACGGCGGCAGCCGCGGCAGTGCTTTTCCTCGCCGGCTGCGGCGCTGGCACCCCGCAGTCCCAAGCGTCCAGCACTCCAGCGGCATCGCCCACCAGTTCCGAGAGCCAGCCCGCCTCCTCCGGCGCGGCCGCCGCCGATTCCGGCGCCTCGACTCCCACGCCGGCGGTGCCAGCACCCGCCGGACCTGCGCTCTGCAAGGCCGCAGGGCTGACGGCCACCACCGATTCCACCGGCGGAGGCGCGGCCGGCAGCGTCTACATGCAGTTGCTCCTGACGAACACCGGCTCCGAACCCTGCCTGCTGTTTGGCTTTGCCGGCGTCTCCCTCACCGCCGGGCCCGACGGGGACCCGATCGGCGCCGCAGCGGCCCGGGACACCACCCCTCCCACCGAGGTTCTGCTCGAACCGGGCCAGGCCGGCGCCGCCACCCTGCGCTACACCCAGGCCCGCAACTACCCGGACTGCACGGTCGTTGCGGCGGCCGGCTTCCGCGTTTACCCGCCTGAGGACACCGCCTCGCTGTTCGTCGCGCAGCCCCGGGACGCCTGCAGCAACGCCGGCATCAACCTGCTCACGGTCGGCGCTTTCCAGGCCCAGTAGGTTTTCTTCCGCCGAGGTGAGGCTGCCCGGGCTGCGGCCCGCCATTTCCTGTCGTTGCCTTAGGGCATGATGGAGGAATGCAGGGGCAGGAGCACGCCGGAGGCACACTCGCGGCAGACGCCATGGACCGGTTCAGCCGGCCGACCCGGGACTGGTTCCTGGGTGCCTTCACTGAGCCCACCCCGGCCCAGAACGGCGCCTGGAACGCGATCTCCTCCGGCGCGCACGCTCTCGTGGTCGCCCCGACCGGTTCCGGAAAGACCCTAGCGGCCTTCCTCTGGGCGCTCGACCGGCTGCTCTCCTCTGCCCCCGCCGAGCCCGAGTCGCTGCCCGGACTGGACACCACGAAAGGAATCCGGCGGAAGGCGCCCAAACGCAAAACCCGTGTCCTCTACATTTCGCCGCTTAAGGCGCTCGGCGTCGACGTCGAACGCAACCTCCGCGCCCCGCTGATCGGGATCACCCAGACCGCCAAACGCCTCGGCCTGCCCGCGCCGCTGATCACGGTGGGCGTACGCTCCGGCGACACCCCGGCGTCGGACCGCCGCTCCCTGCTGAGCAACCCGCCGGACATCCTGATCACCACCCCCGAATCACTGTTCCTTATGCTGACATCCAAGGCACGGGAGACGCTGAGCGAGGTGGACACCATTATCGTCGACGAGGTCCACGCCGTCGCCGGCACCAAGCGCGGCGCGCATCTGGCCGTGTCGCTGGAACGCCTCGACGCCCTGCTGCCCAAGCCGGCCCAGCGGATCGGGCTCTCCGCCACCGTGGAGCCCAAGGAGCTGGTGGCACAGTTCCTCGCCGGCTCCGCACCGGTGGAGATCGTGGCCCCGCCGTCGAAGAAGAATTGGGACCTGACGGTCTCGGTCCCGGTGGAGGACATGTCCGATCTGCAGGGTGCGGCCGGCGCGTTCGACTCCGGCCCGGCCTCGGGGCTGCAGCCGCAAGCGTCGATCTGGCCGCACGTGGAGGAGCAGATCGTGGACCTGGTGCTGGCCAACCAGTCCACCATTGTGTTCGCCAATTCCCGCCGTCTCGCCGAACGGCTGACCGCCCGGCTCAACGAGATCTACGCCGAGCGCCAACTCATGGCCGCCGGCAGCGGCTGGGACGATTTTGGTGCCGGGGCGCCGGACTTCGAAGCCGTCCCGGCGGGGGCGCGTCCCGGCGGCGCCGCAGGGGCGCCCGGGCAAGCAGCCCCGACGTCGACGGCGACCCCGGCCCACATGATGGCGCAGGCCGGCAGCACCACCGGCGCGGATCCTGTCCTGGCGCGCGCCCACCACGGCTCGGTCTCCAAGGACCAGCGGGCGCTGATCGAGGACGACCTGAAATCCGGCCGGCTGCGCTGCGTCGTGGCCACATCCTCCCTGGAACTCGGCATCGACATGGGCGCCGTGGACCTCGTGGTGCAGGTGGAATCCCCGCCGTCCGTGGCCAGCGGGCTGCAGCGGGTGGGCCGCGCCGGCCACCAGGTCGGGGAGGTCTCCCAGGGCGTACTGTTCCCCAAGCACCGCGCGGATCTGGTGCACACCACCATCACGGTGGAACGGATGCTCGCCGGCAAGATCGAACGGCTCTTCGTTCCCGCGAACCCGCTGGACATCCTGGCCCAGCAGACCGTCGCGGCCACGGCGCTGGGTTCCATCGATGTGGAGGACTGGTTCGCCACCGTGCGGCGGTCGGCGCCGTTCGCGTCGCTCCCCCGCTCCGCCTTCGAAGCAACGCTGGACCTGCTCGCCGGCCGGTACCCGTCAGACGAATTCGCGGAACTGCGGCCCCGCATCATCTGGGACCGGAACGCCGGGACCATCGAGGGACGCCCCGGCGCGCAGCGGCTGGCCGTCACCTCTGGCGGCACCATCCCGGACCGCGGGCTCTTCGGCGTCTACATCATTGGCACCGAGGTCGAAGGGACCGGTTCCTCCGGAGCCGGGGGCTCCGCCGGCGACGGCAGGGCCGCCAGCCCGGCCGCAGCCGCGGCCAAGGGCGGCCGCAGGGTCGGCGAACTCGACGAGGAAATGGTCTACGAATCCCGGGTGGGTGACGTCTTCGCCCTGGGTGCCACCAGCTGGAAGATCGAGGACATCACCCACGACCGGGTCCTGGTCTCCCCCGCGTTCGGCCAGCCCGGGAAGCTCCCGTTTTGGAAGGGCGACTCCCTCGGCCGTCCGGTTGACCTGGGCCGTGCCCTGGGCGCGTTCGTGCGCGAACTGTCGGCGTCCGACGTCGGGCCCGCCACCGAACGCTGCAAGGCCAGCGGCCTCGACGATTTCGCCGCCAACAACCTGATCCAGTACCTCGGCGAGCAGAAGCTGGCCACCGAGGTGGTCCCCAGCGACACCACCTTGGTGGTGGAGCGCTTCCACGACGAGCTCGGCGACTGGCGGGTGGTGCTGCACAGCCCGTTCGGCATGCCGGTGCACGCGCCGTGGGCCCTCGCCGTCGGGCAGCGGCTCCACCAGCGCTACGGCATGGACGGCTCCGCGATGGCCGCCGACGACGGCATCGTGCTGCGGGTGCCCATGATGGAGGACGAGCCGCCCGGCGCCGAGCTGTTCCTCTTCGACCCGGAGGAACTCGAGCAGATCGTGACGGCGGAGGTCGGCGGCAGCGCCCTCTTCGCCTCCCGCTTCCGCGAGTGCGCCGCCCGCGCCCTGCTCCTGCCCCGGCAGAACCCCGGCAAACGGCAGCCGTTGTGGCAGCAGCGCCAGCGTTCTGCCCAGCTGCTGGATGTTGCCCGGAAGTACCCCACGTTCCCGATCGTCCTGGAGACGGTCCGCGAGTGCCTGCAGGACGTGTACGACCTTCCGGCGCTGAAGGACATCGCGGCGTCGATCGAGCGCCGCGAGCTGCGGATCGTGCAGACCACCACGCAGCAGCCCTCACCGTTCGCCAAGTCCCTGCTGTTCGGGTACGTCGCGCAGTTCCTCTACGAGGGCGATTCCCCGCTGGCCGAGCGCCGGGCCGCGGCGCTGGCGCTGGATTCGACCCTGCTCAATGAGCTCCTCGGCCGGGTGGAGCTGCGCGAGCTGCTCGATGCCAAGGTCATTGACGCGACCGAGCGGGAGCTGCAGCGTCTCGCGCCGGACCGGAAGGTCCGCGGGCTCGAAGGTGTCGCGGACCTGCTCCGGCTGCTGGGCCCGCTGACCCCGGAGGAAGTCGCCGCGCGGCTCGAACCGGCGGTTGAGGCTGCGCTGGCCGCCGGGCCTGCTCCGGAAACTGAGCCTGGCGTTGACGCCGGGCCTGCCGAGGCTCAGGAAATCCGGGCTCCGGAGGCCGAGGCCCCTGTCGCCGATGCCGCCGCGCACCTCGTGGCGCTCCAGCGCGCCAACCGCGCCATCAAGGTCAACGTCGGCGGCGCCGAGCGCTACGCCGCAGTTGAGGACGCCGCCCGCCTGCGCGACGCCCTCGGCGTCCCGCTGCCGATGGGTGTGCCGCTGGCCTTCATCGAGCCGGTCGCTGATCCGTTGGGCGACCTCGTCTCGCGCTACGCCCGCACCCACGGGCCCTTCACGTCCGCCGAGGCGGCCGCCCGGCTGGGACTCGGCGTCGCCGTCGTCGGCACCGCGCTGAAGCGGCTCGCCGCGGACGGTCGCGTGGTGGAAGGCGAGTTCCGTCCGCACGCCGCGCCCCCGCCCGCGCCGGTGCCCGATGCCGGGGCCGACGACGGCGATGCGGACTCCGCGACGCAGCCCGCCCCCGCGGCGGCGCCGCTGGCGAGCGTCAGCGAATGGTGTGACGCGGAAGTCCTGCGCAAGCTCCGCCGCCGCTCGCTGGCGGCGCTGCGGGCCGAGGTCGAGCCCGTGGACGCCGCTGCGTACGGACGTTTCCTGCCGGCCTGGCAAAACGTCCGTGTCCCGGGCAAGCGCGGGCAGTCGGCGCTGCGCGGACTGGACGGGATCATCACCGCCGTCGACCAGCTCTCCGGCGTGCCCATTCCGGCCTCCGCCTGGGAACCGCTGATCCTCGCCGGCCGGGTATCGGACTACCAGCCCGCCATGCTCGATGAACTCATGGCGGCCGGCGAAGTGCTCTGGTCCGGCGCGGGCGCACTCCCCGGCAACGACGGCTGGGTCAGCCTGCATCTGGCCGATTCCGCCGAGCTCACGCTGAACCCGGCCATCGACTTCGAACCGGGCGACGCGCAGCAGCGGCTGCTGGACCACCTGCGCAACAACGGCGGCGGCTACTTCTTCCGGCAGCTGACCGAGGTCGCCGGGGGCATGGACGCGGTGCTCAGCGACCAGGACGTCGTCTCCGCGCTTTGGGACCTCGCCTGGGCGGGGCGGATCACCGGCGACACCTTCGCCCCGGTCCGGGCGATGATTGCCGGCGGCCACACGGCGCACCGGCAGGTTGCCCGCGCGCCGCGGGCCCGGGCTCCCCGGATGAGCCGGCTGGGACGCGCCCACGGGACCGGATTGCTCGGGTCCCCCGGGCTGACCGGAGGGCGGTACGGTTCCGTGACCGGCACGGCACCCACTCCCCCGCTGGCCGCGGGCCGCTGGTCCGCCCTGCCCGCGCCCGAGCTGGATGCCACCATCCACGCCCGGGCCACCGCGGAACTCCTGCTGGACCGGTACGGCGTGGTCACCCGCGGCTCGGTCATGGCCGAGAACATCCTGGGCGGATTCGGCCTCATGTACAAGGTCCTGGCCCGGCTGGAGGAAGCCGGCCGGTGCCGCCGCGGCTACTTCATCGAGCACCTTGGGGCGGCCCAGTTCGCCGTGCCTGCCACCGTGGACCGGCTGCGCTCCTACGCCGAGGACACCCAGCTGCACAGGCCCGAGCCGGCGGCCCTGGCCCTGGCCGCGACGGACCCCGCCAACCCCTACGGCGCCGCCCTGCCCTGGCCTGCGCTTAACGTCGAGGCGGGAACCGGCCACCGTCCCGGCCGGAAGGCGGGCGCCCTGGTGGTGCTGGTCGACGGCGCCCTGGTCCTCTACGTGGAGCGCGGCGGCAAGACCCTGCTGGCGTTCAGCGAGGACACGTCGGTCCTGGCCGCGGCCGGCGCGGCCCTGGTGGGTGTGGTCACCCGGGGCGCGGTGGACAAGCTGATCATGGAAAAGGTCAACGGCCACGGCATCCTGGACACACCCGTCGCCGCCGCCCTGGCCCATGCCGGCGCCTACTCCACCCCGAAGGGGCTGAGGATCCGTGCCTGAGGGCGATTCGGTCTTCCGCGCGGCCGCCCAGCTGCATGCCGCGCTGGCGGGCCAGCAGCTGATCTCGTCCGATTTCCGCGTGCCGCGGTTCGCCACCCTCAAACTGGGCGGCTGGACCGTGACCGAGGTGGTCCCGCGCGGCAAACACCTGCTGATGCGGGTCGAGGGCCCGGTACGGGAACGTGGTGGCAGCCCGGCGGAACCGGACCGGCTGACGATCCATTCCCACCTCAAGATGGAGGGAACCTGGCAGGTGTACCCTCCGGGTGGCCGCTGGCGGAAGCCGGGCTTCACCGCCCGGTGCGTGCTGCGCACCGCCGCGGCAGACGCCGTCGGATTCTCGCTCGGCATCCTGGAAGTGGTCCGCACCTCCGAGGAAGACTCCATCGTCGGCCACCTTGGCCCGGATCTGCTCGGCCCGGACTGGGACGTGGCCGAGGCGGAGCGGCGGATCCGCGCCGCACCGGACGTCCCGATCGGCGTCGCGCTGCTGGACCAGCGGAACCTCGCGGGGATCGGCAACATCTACCGCTGCGAAGCCTGTTTCCTCTCCGGGGTGCACCCGGCGGCGCCCGTCTCGGCTGTGCCGGACGTGGCGGCGATGATCACCGATGCCAAGCTCCTGTTGGAGGCCAACCTGGGGCCAGGCCGCCGGACCACGGTCCTGAACCCGCGCGGCGTTGCCGTGGGGCGGAGCTCCGGGCTGCCCGGCTACTGGGTCTACCGGCGCGAACACCAGCCCTGCCTGAAGTGCCGGACCCCGGTGCGGCGCGGGGTCCTCGCCAAGGGCACCGGTACGGAGGAACGGGACATCTACTATTGCCCTGCGTGCCAGCCGGCGCCGGGCACCGGCTAGCTAAATGCTGTTCAGGGTGTTGCGACGGCGGGATCTGTTGCCGCTGCCGGGAGCGTGGAGTCCTTCAGCTCCGGCACGGTGAACCGCGGCAGCAGGAGCTGCACCAGCGGGCCGATCGCCAGGGCGTACAGCACCGTCCCGATGCCCACGGATCCGCCAAGAAGCCAGCCTGCCGCGAGCACCACGATCTCAATGCCCGTGCGGGACGTCCGCACGGACCAGCCCGTGCGCCGCGCGAGTCCGGTCATGAGACCGTCCCGTGCCCCGGGTCCCAGCCGGGCGCCGATGTAGCAGGCGGAGGCGATCCCGTTGAGCAGGATGGCGCCCGCGAGCATCCCGGCCTGCCCGCCGAGGTGGGAAAACTCGGGAATCAGGGCCAGTCCGACGTCGGCGAAGACGCCCACCAGTACGGCGTTGCACAGGGTGCCGATGCCCGGCCGCTGCCGCAGCGGAATCCACAGGAGCAGCACGAGGAAGCTGACGATCACCACCACCGTGCCAATGCTCAGCCCTGTCTTGACCGCGAGACCCTGGTGGAAGACGTCCCAAGGATCCAGTCCGAGGCCGGCGCGGATGAACATGGCCAGGGAGATGCCGTACATGGCGAGGCCGATAAGGAGCTGGGAGAGTCTGCGGGTCATCATGGATCCCATCCTGCCGGACAACTGGCCTTGCATTCCATAGCCAGTTTGAAATACTGGCTCTATGTCCGGATCCCTGAATTCCAGTTCCTTGGCCCGATTGCTCGGCGAGTGGAACTTCGGCGCGGCACCCGCCTACCGGGAGCTCGCCGACGTCGTCCGCCTCCTGGTCCTGGACGGCCGCGTGCCCCTCGACGTCGCGCTGCCCAGCGAACGTGCCCTCGCCGCGACCCTCGGCATCAGCCGGACCACGGTCACGGCGGCGTACTCATTGCTGCGCGAGCAGGGCTTCCTCAGCAGCGGCCAAGGCAGCCGCGGCCGGACCTGCATCCCGCAGGCCAGTCCACGTGGCACCGGCAATGGCGGGGCGAACCTCAGCGGCGCCCCGGGCCTGGCCGTTCCGGACGGAATCCTCGACCTCGCCTATGCCTCGCTGCCGGCCAGCGGCGAGGTGGTGCACCGGGCGTTCGCCTCCGCCCTGACCGAGCTGCCCGCGCTGCTGCCCGGGTTCGGCTACGACGCCCTGGGCGTGAACCCGTTGCGGGAAGCCATCGCCAGCCACTACGCGGCGGCCGGCGTGCCCACCACGGCGGAGCAGATTCTGGTGACTTCCGGCGCGCAGCACGCGCTGAACGTCGTGCTCCGCACCCTGGCCGGCCGGGCCGACAAGGTCCTTGTGGAGCATCCCAGCTACCCGAACGCGATCGACGCCATCCGGGCCGCGGGCTGCCGGCTGGTGCCGGTGGCCATGCCGGCCGCCCATGCCCCCGCCCCGTCCGCAGCGCCTTCCGGCGGCCGCCCGGGCTGGGATCTGGCGGCGATTGAGACCGCGTTGACGCAGCAGCGGCCCGCCATGGCCTACGTGGTCCCGGACTTCCACAATCCCACCGGGCGGCTGATGTCAGATGCCCAGCGCCGCCGGCTGGTCCGCGCCGCCGCGGCAGCGGGGACAGTTCTCGTCGTCGACGAGACACTCCGGGAGCTGAACCTCGACGGCGCCGCCTCAACGCCGGTGGCCGCCTTCAGCCCCGCCGTGGTCTCCATCGGCTCCCTCAGCAAGTCGCACTGGGCAGGATTGCGGACCGGCTGGATCCGGGCCGATGAATCCCTGATCCAGCGGTTCGCCGCCGCCCGCACCACCATGGACCTCGGCGGCCCGGTGGTGGAACAGCTCGCTGCGGCCCACCTCGTCAACGCGCTCTCCGAACCCCTTCCGGCCCGGCTGGCCACCTTGCGGGACAACCGTGACACCCTGCTGGAGCTCATCGCCGGACACCTGCCGGACTGGCAGAGCGAACGGCCCGACGGCGGCCTGTCGGTTTGGTGCCGCCTGCCCGCCCCCATCAGCACCGCGCTGGCCGTGGTGGCCCCGGACTACGGCATCCGGCTCGCGGCCGGGCCCCGCTTCGGCACAGGCGGCGCCTTCGAGCACTTTCTCCGCGTGCCGTTCACCCTGCCCCCGGAGCAGCTGGAAACCGCCGTGCTGGCGCTGCGTGCTGCCCAGGACAAGCTGGCGACTTCCCCGCAGCTACGACGGAACGTCCCTGCCCCGCCGGACGCGGCCATCGCCTGAGCCTGCACCGGCCTTCCGGCGCTACCCGGGAAGGGGCGTGGCGACGCGGCTCCTCGCCCACGATGCGCGACGTTTCTGACGCTGCGATATTCCAGCGTCGCCGGGGATTCCGCGCATCGGCGGGTTTCTGGAATGTCGCCAGGGGTTCCGGGCCGCCGCGCTGGCCGCGAGATGCCAACCGGCTAGGCATAGACCTTCTCGAGGAAGCCGCCCCAGGCCTTCGCCGTGGTTTCGGAATCCCCGCTGCCGCTGAAGTCGTGGACCGTCATGCCGACCGTGGCGCCGAAGGCATTGCGGCCGAAGAACCGGTACAGAGTGTCCGCGGTGCGCAGGCCAAGGAAGTTCTCGTTGGCGAAGTCCACCTCACCTGAGAGCTTCCCGACGCCGTCGAGCTCCAGCTCCACGGCACGGCCGGCCGCCGCCCCCTCAACGCCCAGGGCCTTCTTGAGCCGGACAAAGCCGTCCGGGGCCGCCGAGGCCGAAGGTGCCTGGACGTCGGTGAAGACCACCGGCCTGCCGTCGAAGTACTGCAGGTACTGGCCGAGGGTGTGCAGGTAGAACTCCGTGTGCTTGCTGGCGCCGTCGTACTGCTGGTCCCAGTCCTCGGCGAAGATGCCGCTGTGGACGTAGTGCAGCCGGGCGCGGCCGCCGTCGAGCGGTTCCAGGACGTGCTCCAACTGGTTGAACCAGCCGTCCGGGCCGTCCATCCGGGACACCAAATGGGCCGGGTACTCTTCCACCGTGCGCACGGCCGGCCACCCGTCCGTGGGGAACATCCACGCCGGCGTGCCGGCGGTGACAGCTTCCCAGACCCGCTCGGGGGTGCCGGGCAGTTCCGTGTCCACGATGATTTCGAAGTTCCGTTTGTCAGTCATTGTCCTGCTCCTTAGCTGATGGGTTCTTGGGTGATGTCTTGAGCGAAGGGTGAAGCGCGACGACGAGGCGGTGCTTGCGCCCCGCGGCACCGCCCGCCCCCTGGGCCGCCGGTCCGCCGTCGTGATACTTGTCCACGAGCCTGGTCACGGCGACGCCGAGTTCCTCGGCGAAGGCGGCCCGGTCCGCGGCCGTGCGGAAGGTGATCTCGCCGTCGATGGCGAAGGTGGCCAGCGGCTGCTTTGCTGCGGCGGCTCCGGCGATCAGCCGGCCCGTCTCCTGGACCATGCGGCTGGCCAGGGCCAGCAGCCAGAAGGCCGAAAAGCGGTCCGAGAACCGGTGCGGGTCCGGGGCCACCGACGCCAGCGCCGCAGGGGAAATGAGGTAGGAGGCTGCGCTCGCCCGGAGGATGCGTTCCGTGACGTTGCCCCTCCGGCGCTCCTCCACCAGTTCCACCAGCCCGTGCCGTTCCAGGGCCTTGAGGTGGTAGTTCACCTTCTGCCGCGGCAGGCCGACCCTGGCGGCGAGCTGCGTGGCCGAGCCAGGCTCGGCTAGTTCCATCAGCATGCGGGTCCGGATCGGATCCAGGGACGCCTCCGCCGCGGCCGGGTCTTCGATCACTTCGATGTCCAACATGCCACCATTCTGGCCACCGACAGTTTTATTCGTCAAGAACTTTTTTATCGTCGGTGGGAGCCTGTCTGCACCGAGGTCGCCGCTGGGCCCACCCACGCGGGCGCAACCGGGCGGCAAAGTAGAATGGACCGGTGATGCAATCCCCCCTGCCCGTGCGCGACGGCGTCAACGCGACCCGCCTCCGCCTCCCGGACGAGGGGCCATGGGACACTGCCATGGACTACATGATGCACCGCTGGGGCCACATCGACCCGCAGGGCATCGAGGACCGCTTTGACGCCGGCGAGATCGTTGGGGAGGCCGGCATCCCGCTCGACCGCGCCACCCCGCTGCGGAACCACACCTTTATCTGGTACTACCGCACTCTGCCGCCGGAGGAACGGATCCCGGTCGAGCTGGCCATCCTGCACCAGGACGACCACCTCCTCGTCGTGGACAAGCCGCACTTCCTCCCCACCACGCCCGGTGGCACCTACATCCAGGAGTCCGCACTGGTCCGGCTCCGGAACCAGCTGAACCTCCCGGACCTCATTCCCATGCACCGGCTGGACCGCATGACCGCCGGAATCCTGCTGCTCTCCACGAATCCCGAAACGCGGGGCAAGTACCAGGTGCTCTTCGAGAAGCGTCAGGTCCAGAAGGAGTACGAGTGCGTGTCCGCCGCGGAGCCCGCGCCCGGGCACGCCGCCGTCGACTTCCCCGCAGTGGTCCGGAACCGGATGACCAAGTCCCGCAGCTACCTGCTGGCCGAGGTGATCGACGGCGAACCCAACGCCGAGACCCGGATCGAACGGCTGCGGATCTTCGACGGCGCTGCCCCGGCCACCCCCGGCGCCGATACCCCCAACAACGCGTCCGACGGCGGCGCCACGCGCCGTGCGCTGTACCGGCTGGAGCCGCACTCGGGCAAGACGCATCAGCTCCGGGTGCACATGGCATCGCTGGGACTGGGGATCGTCAACGACGCCTTCTACCCGGAGCTGCTGGACAAGGCGCCGGACGATTACTCGAAGCCGCTCCAGCTCCTGGCCCGCGGGATCCGGTTCGTGGACCCCATCACCGGCAACCCGGTGGAGTACCGCAGCGGGCTGGAGCTCACCGAGGCCCGCCAAGCCACATGATGAGGCCCGCAGCCGGCCCTCCCATAAAGCCGCACAAGCCCGCACCCGTCATGGACCGGCGTCCGGCCGGAAGTGCGGTACCTTGTGCCCATGGACTTCGGCAACGCTGACAGCTGGGGGGACGCGATCTATTTCTGGATCATCCCGGTGGTCATGGGCGATGCCATTTTCCCGCCGCTTCCGTCCGAAATGGTGGTCATCACCGGGGGCGCCCTGTCCGCCGTCGGCCGCGCCAATGTGTTCCTGGTGGTGCTCCTCGCCGCGGTGGCGTCCTGGTTCGGCGACATCCTGGTGTTCCAGCTCTTCAAACGGCGCCTGAGCCATGTGCTGGACCGCTGGCGGTGGGGCCGGGCCTTCCACCAGTCCGTGCACACGGCGATCGGGAAGGCCGGTCGGTCCACCACCTACGGGGCCATCATCGGCGTCCGGTTCATCCCCGGCGGGCGCCTGGCGACCACTGCCGCCGCCGGCATCGCCAACGTTTCCACCCGCGGCTTCAGCCTCTGCGCAGCACTCGGCGGCCTCCTCTGGGCCATCTGGTCCGTCGGCCTCGGCTATGCCACCGGCGCCGCCACCGGACTGCCGTTCTGGGCGAGCTCACTGATCGGGGTCGGCGTCGGGATGCTGGTCGGCGCCGTCGTGGGGGTGATTGTCACGCGCAAGCGCGGCAACCGTTCCCCGGTGGTGGACGGGCCCGAGGAGGAACTGGACTTCTGAGCCCGACGCCCGGCCCCTGCCTACACGGGCGCCCAGCGGCCGCGGTTGCGGCGGAGCACCATGAGGTTTCCGGTCACCGCAACGCGCTCGACGGCGTCGCGCATCATCGCTGCCGACTCCAGCGCCTGGCTGTTCTCGCCGCTGTAGGAGGTGGGCTCGACCAGGAAGCGCAGGTTCAGCTGAGGAACGCCCCCGGCCAGGTCGAGCTGGTTCGCTTCAACGTGGTGCCGCGTCTCCAGCGCTTCGACTGCCGCAGCCATCACGGCCTCCGGCGGGTTGCCCGGCTTGAGCCCGGTGATCTTCAGTCTGGTCTGGAACGACGGCATGCCCCAACCCTATCGGGACCGCACGGCGGACCCCCAGCCGGGGTTAGCCGGTGTTGCGCAGGCCGGCCGCCACGCCGTTGACCGTGATGAGCATGGCGCGCTGGAGGCGTTCGTCGATCTCGCCGTTGGGCATGCTCTCCCCCGCGGCCTGGGAACGCACGCGGCGCAGCAGCTCCACCTGCAGGTAGCTGATCGGGTCGAGGTACTGGTCCCGGATCTCCAGTGAACGCTTCAGCGTGGGCTGAGCGTCCAGCAGCAGGTCCTCGCCGGTCAGGTTCTGGATCTCGGTGACGGTGAGCTCGTACTCGGCCCGGATGGCACGGAAGAGATGGTGCAGCTCCTCCGGCACCAAGGTCGAGACGTAGTAACCGGCAATGTCCATGTCCGTCTTCGCCAGGGTCATTTCCACATTGGAGAGCACCGAGCGGAAGAAATGCCAGCCGTCCATCATTTCCACCAGCTGGGCCGAGTGGCCGGCTTCGCGGGCGGCCTTGAGCCCGGAGCCGACGCCGAACCAGCCCGGGACGATCTGCCGTGACTGCGTCCAGCCGAACACCCACGGGATGGCCCGCAGGCCTTCGAGCCCTGCGCCGGAATCGGGCCGCTTCGAGGGCCGGGAACCGATATTGAGGGACCCCAACTGCTCCACCGGGGTGGACGCCATGAAGTAGGCCGGCAGGTCCGGGTCATCGATCAGGGTCCGGTACCGGGCGAAGGCGGCGTCGGAAATGGTCTCCATAACGTGGCCGTAGCGTTCGCGCTGGTCCTCCGAGGTACGCGGCGTGCGGTGCAGCGCGGATCCCTGCATGACCGCCGCGAGTGAGAGCTCCAGGTTCTCGCGGGCGAGCTCGGGCAGCGAGTACTTGTCCGAGATGACCTCACCCTGTTCGGTGAACTTGATCTCGCCTTCCAGCACCCCGTTGGGCTGGGCCATGATCGCGTCGTACGTCGGCCCGCCGCCGCGGCCCACAGACCCGCCGCGGCCGTGGAACAACCGCACCCGGACGCCGTGCTTCGCCGCGACGTCGCGCAGCTTGCGCTGCGTCTTGTGGATCTCCCACTGGCTGGTCATCACCCCGGATTCCTTGTTGGAGTCCGAGTATCCGAGCATGATTTCCTGCACGTCCCCGCGTAGCCGCACCAGTTCGCGGTAGGAGGAGTCGGAGAGCAGCGCGTCCACGATCTCGGCCGAGGCACGCAGTTCCTCCACGGTTTCCAGCAGCGGTGCGAAGCCGATCCTGGCGTACGGGGCCTCGCCGAAGAGGCTGACCAGCCCGGCCTCGCGGGCCAGCACCGCCGCGGCCAGGACGTCGTCCGCACCGCGGGTCATGGAGATGATGTAGGTCTCGATCACGTCCGGGCCGTACGTGCGCAGGGCGCGGCGGATCTCGCGGAAGACGTCGTACGTGCCGTCGGCCACGCCATCGAGCTTGATCGGATGGCCGGACAGCGGGCGGCGGGACGCGAGTTCGGAGCCCAGCACCTCGAGCCGTTCGGAGCGGCTGAGTTCCGCGTACCGGACGCTGGGCCCGCCGAGGCGGTCCATCAGCTGCCCGACGGCGTCGTGGTGGTGGTCTGCGTGTTCGCGGATGTCGAGGGTTGCCAGATGCAGGCCAAAGGAGGCGATGGCGCGGCGGACCCGGGCCAGGGCGCCGTCGGCGGCGAGTGCGGCGTGGTGGTTGCGGAGCGAGCGCTCCAGCAGGCCCAGCTCGGCGAGGAGCTCCGCGGTGGCGGTGTAGTCGCGGCCGGGCTCGTGTGCCGATCCGGCCGCGACGCGCCGCGCGGTGTTGAGCAACTTGGCCTTGATGCAGGTGAGCTTGAGCCGGTACGGCTCCTGGGCGTTCAGTTCGAGGACCCTGCGGTCCAGGCCGGGCAGGTTCCCGAGGTCGACGTCGATCGAGTCCAGCAGCTCCTGGTCCGCCCCGGCGAGCGCCGTCGAGTTGGACAGGATGGAGATCAGCCCGTCGATCAGGCCGATGCTGATCCGCGCGGCGTGCTGGTTCTGGATCTGCAGGATTTCCCGGGTGACGGCGGCGGTGACGTTGGGGTTGCCGTCCCGGTCGCCGCCGATCCAGGAGCCGAAGCGGATGGGGGCCTTCTGCGCTGGCAGGCTGACGCCGTGCTCGGACAGCAGTTCGGAGAGGTCCGAGAGCATTTCCGGCATGGCGTCGCCCAGGATGCCGGTGAGGTAATAGATCGCGTTCCGGGCCTCGTCCACGGGGGTGGGCCGGACCTGGCGGAGTTCGTCCGTCTGCCACATCTGGTCGATCACTTCGGCGAGCTGGCGGTCCTGGCGGCGGCGCGCGGACGTGCCCTCCAGCGTGGATTCGGAGAGGATGTCGGAGAGCCTCCGGACCTTGTCCAGCACCGAGCGGCGGGAGGCCTCGGTGGGGTGGGCGGTGAAGATGGGGCGGACGTCGAGTTCGTTTACGACCTCCTGCAGCACGGAGCTGCCGGCCTGGTCCGCGATCTCCTCGACGGCCTTGGCCAGCCAGCCGTCCTTTTCCTGCCGCGTGCGCAGTCCGCGGACCCGGTGGACCTGCTCTGCGGCGTTCGCCAGGTGGAAGTAGAACGCGAACGCGCGGACCAGGTCGGTGGCCTGCTCGAGGGGCAAGGAGCCGAGCAGCTCGCGGACCTGGGCGACGACGTCGTACGAGCTCCAGGGCCCGGTGGCGTCCGCACCGCCGCGGGCGGCTTCCTTGGATTCCTTGGTCAGCAGGCGCACCTGCTCCACGAGGTCCAGGAGCTCGGGGCCGTGCTGGCGGACGAGGGATTCGCCGAGGAGTGTGGACACCCGGCGGACGTCGGCCCGGAGTTCGGCGGCGAGATCGGCGCCGGAGTGCATTGCAGTGTCAGCCATGGAAACATCTTTCGAGAGGACTTGGCTCGTACACTGCGCTGGATACTGTGAGCCGGGTTACTTTCTTCCCTAAGGATGCTACCCGCAGCCGCGGCCGGCGGGGAATCTGTCTCAGATAGTGTCCGGTTCAAGAGCCATGCACCCACCGTACGCGCGCGGCAACCGCCAGACCAGACACGCCCCCGGCCGCGGGCCCGGCCCGCGGACGGTTCCGGTCTAGCCCTACCGTGCGACCTTGAAGTTGAACGCTCCGGTACCCAGCGCGCCCCAGACCCGCAGCCAGAGCGGCAGGATCATTTCAGCGCCGCGGGCGGTGCTGATGTCGCCCAGATCGATGATGTCCCGGTGCCCCAATTCCCTGAGCAGTCCCCGCACGGTTTCCTTGGCGTCCGCGTCGTTTCCGGAGATGAAGACCGAATGCTCTCCCCCGGCCACACTTGCCGGATCCACCATCACGCTGGCGGTCATCGTGTTGAGGGTCTTGACCACGCGCGCCTCCGGGAAGGCGTGCTGGATCTGCTCACCAAGGCTGTCAGTGTTTACCGGGTTCAACGACGGCGGAAACCCTTGCGAGAAGTCCAACGGGTTCGCGACGTCCATCAGAACTTTGCCGCTCAGGTTTTCCGCCCCCGCCGTAGTGAGCGCCTCGAGGGAACTTGCGCCGTTGGTGGCATTGACGACGACGTCGGCCCCCGCAGCGGCGTCCGCGAGAGTCACGACGTCGATCCTGCTGTGCGCGGCGTGCCACGCGGCAAAGGGTGCGCCGCCCGTCGCGCCCGGCTCGGTCCGGGCCACCGTCGCCCGTGGATCGCGGGTGCCGATGACCACGTCGTGCCCCAGTGCGTCCAGCGCTTCCGCGAGCGCGGGGCCAACCGTCCCGGTTCCCAGTACGGCAATTTTCATGGTGTCCTCAGTTCTGCAAGCCAGGTAGACAGGTCCGTCTACCGTTGCTCGGACGCTATCAGACAGGCCTGTCTACGACAAGGGCAACATCTTCTCGCCGGAGTGGACGTGCGGGACCCGACCGCCCTAGACAGACTTGTCTGTAGGATGGAGCCATGACGCCGCCAGCAGACGCCGCAACGCAGGCCGCCCGCACCCCCGCCGGGCAGGCCCGGGACAAAATTCTGTCCACGGCTTTCCGGCTGTTCTATGCGCACGGGCTCCGGGCGGCCGGCATCGACACAATCATTGCCGAATCGGGCGTCGCGAAGGCCACGTTCTACAAGTATTTTCCGGCCAAGGATGACCTGATCCTGGCGTATCTGGAGAAGGTCGACGACGTCTGGACCGGCCAGCTCCACACCGCGGCGGAGGCCGCCGGACCAGACCCCGCGGTCCAGCTCGTGGGGCTGTTCGACGCGCTGACCAGCGCCTGCCGCCGGGACGGCTACCGCGGGTGCGCCTTCATCAACGCCGCCGCCGAGTCTGCCTCCGGAACCCGCGTCCATGAGCGGACGGTGGCCCACAAGGAGAACATTCGCGCCTGGATCCGGGATCTCGCCGTTCGGGCCGGCGCCCAAGATCCGGACCAGCTAGCCCGCAGCCTGACCCTGCTGCTCGACGGCGGCCTGGCCAGCGGGGTGCTCGACGGCGACCCCGCGGCCGCCGCCGCGGCCCGCGACGCCGCAGCGCAACTCGTGGCCGCAAGCCGCAGCACCGCACCCACCCCCAACTGACCGGCAGCAATCCCCAGGAGGAACCCGTGAGCACCCCGCACCGCGATCCCGAAGCCCAGCTCGCCCGCTGGCAGCGCTTCAGGAATAGCCGCAACACGGCCCTGGCCGGCGACTACGGCTGGCTGACGCTGACCTCCTTCCAGTGGCTGGAGGGCCAGCCGGCCGCCGTCGAACTGGTTCCCGGGCTCTGGTCCACGGACGGCACGACGGCGTTCCTCACCGCTGCGGCGGCGGACGGGCTCACCCTCGTGGAGACCGGCGGGCCCGTGGACGGCACCATCAGCGCGACGCTGTCCGACGAGGAGTCCCTGCTCTGGGTCCAGTACGGCGGCGAGGACGGCCGGCAGGTGGTGGTGGAGCTGGCCATGCGCGCCAACCAGTACGCCGTGCGCACCCGGGATTCGACGTCGCCCGTGTTCACCGAGTTCGATGGCGTCCCCACCTTCGACTACCGGCCGGACCTGGTGGTTGAGGCCAGCTTCCGGCCCTATCCGGAACCCGTGGACGTCCCGATCGGCACCGCCAACCCGCTGGTCGACGGCGTCCACCGCACGGTCGGCGAGCTCGTGTTCCGGCTCCCCGGCAAGGACCACGAGTTCCACCTGCAGGCCGAGGAGGAAAAGCTCGGAGCCCTGACGGTCACGTTCCACGACGAGACCAATGGAGACTCCGCCCCGGAGAAGGCAACTGCCGAGTGGCGGAAGGTCTCCACAGCCCGGCCGCGGCCGGACAACACCGTCATCCTGGACTTCAACCGCGCCATCAACTACCCCAGCGCCTTCACCCCGTACGGCACCTGCCCCATGCCGGTGAAAAACAACAGCCTGGACTACCGGATCGAGGCCGGGGAGAAGGAACCGGCGCTCTTTTAGACGATCGCCGAAACCCCGGTCACGGCCCGGCCCACGATCAGCGTGTTGATCTCGAAAGAGCCCTCGTAGGTGTAGATCGCCTCGGCGTCGGCAAAGATCTTGGCCATCCGGTAGTCGGTGACGATCCCGTTCCCGCCCAGCAGGGACCGACCCATCGCCACGGTTTCCCGCATCCGGGCGCTCACATAGGACTTCGCCAAGGCCACCTGGGGCATGTCCGCCGCGCCTTTCTCCTGCAGCTGGGCGATCCGGACCATCATCCCCATGCTGGCCACGGCGTTGCCGAGCATGGTCACCAGCTGCTGCTGGACCAGCTGGAATTTCGCCAGCGGCCGGCCGAACTGCTGACGTTCGACGGCGTACTGCCGGGCGACGTCGAACGCGGCCAGCTGCTGCCCGACGCCCTGCCAGGCGACCATGATCCGGGAGCCGCGCAGGAGTTCGTTGGTGTCCTCAAAGCTGTTGATCCCGGCGAAACGGTCGGCCTCGGCCACCTGCACGTCCTTGAAGACAATGTCGGCGTTCTGCACCGTGCGCAGTGCGATCTTGTTCTCGATCCTGCTCCGGCTCACGCCGGGCAATGTGGCGTCGACGATGAAGCCGCGGACGGCGCCGTCGGCCTCGTCCCGGGCCCAGACGAGCATGTAGTCGCAGAACGTCCCGTTGCCGATCCAGCGCTTGGCGCCGTTGAGCACCCACGTGTCGCCGCCGTCGGGAGCCCCGCCGGGAACGCGGCGGGCGAGGGTCTCCATGCCGCCGGCCACATCGGAGCCGTGGTCCGGTTCGGTCAGGGCGAAGGCGCCGGTGGTCCGGAGGTTCGCGGCGTCGTCCAGCAGGCGCGACTTTTGCTCCTCGGATCCAAAGCCGTAGAGGGATTCGACAAAGAGGTCGTGGTGGACCAGGAAAAACGTTGCCAGCGAGGTGTCCACCCGGGTGATCTCGGCGATGACCAATCCGGCGAACAGATTGCTGTAGCCGCGCTGCGCCGGTGCGCTGAGTTCGAGTGCCGCCAGCTTGGGCAGGATGTGCGCGGGGAACTCGGCCTTGTTCCACCAGTCACCGGCGAAGGGTGCCACCTCGCGGGCCAGGAAATCCCGCAGCTCGGCGAGCTTTTCCTGTTCCGTAGCGTTGAGCATCGACTCGAAGTCGAAGAAATCGGCTGTCGGCAACCCCTCGTAAGAGAGAGGCGGCGCGGAGACGGGCAGACCGAACGGAGCGGCAACCCCGGCCGGCATCACTTCGGCCCCATTCGGATGGCACCGTCAAGGCGGATGGTCTCGCCGTTGAGCATGGCGTTGTCCACAATATGCGCGGCGAGGTTCGCGTACTCGTCAGGCTTGCCCAGCCGGGACGGGTGCGGCACCTGCTGCCCGAGGGAATCCTGGGCTTCCTGCGGCAGACCGGCCATCATCGGCGTCTCGAAGATGCCCGGCGCGATGGTGACCACCCGGATCAGCGAGCGCGCGAGTTCACGGGCGATCGGCAGCGTCATCGCATGGACCGCCCCCTTGGAGGCGGCATAGGCCGGCTGGCCGATCTGCCCATCGAAGGCAGCGACGGAGGCGGTGTTGATGATGACGCCGCGCTCCGGGCCGCCGAGCCCGGTTACGGCCGGCTCGGTCGCCGCCATCGCGGCCGCGGCAAGCCGGATGACGTTGAAGGTGCCCACAAGGTTGATCTGGATGACGCGGTTGAAGCTCTCCAGCGGCAGCACGCCGTCGCGGCCCAAAACCTTGCCGGGGGTCGCGATCCCGGCGCAGTTGACCACGATCCGCAGCGGGCCCAGGGCGACGGCGGCGTCGACGGCGGCCTGCACCTCGTCCTCGCTGGTGACATCGGCCGGAACGAAGACCGCCTTGTTGGCCGCCTCTTTCCGGTCGCCGGCGCCGCGGGCATCCACAGGGGCTTCCACAGGGGCTTCGCCCCGGGTGTTCAGCTCCGCGGCGAACGCGTCACCGGCGGAGCTTGGCAGGTCCACCAGGACCACGGAGGCTCCGGCGTCGAACAGGCGCCGGGCCGTCGCGGCGCCCAGGCCCGAGGCCCCGCCCGTAATCAGCGCGACTGTACCTTTGATGTCCATGCATCCTCCTTGATGTGGAACCGGAACCCGCCACGACACTGTGTGCAGTGTCACGAAGTTGCAGGGAACATTAGTTAGTGAATGTTAACTGGAATACGGATATTCCGCACCTTCGCCGGCGCCGCCGCCCGCCGGACGGCGGGGTGGTTCACGCAGCCGGGCCGGAATCGCCTCCCGCGGCGCAGCCGCGATCCCGCCCCGGACGTACTGCCGCTACTAGGCTGGAGCCATGACCCCAGCAGAGATCTCCACCGCCCCCAACTGGTCGTTCCGGGCCGACGAAGCGGCCCGTTCCGTGACCAGGCTGTTCGGGCAGCGGCTCTTCTTCCTGCCGGGGACACACATCGCCGCGATCGTGCGGCCCTCGGGCCGGGTCAAGAATCTTGCCCGGCCGTGGCACTACTGGTGGCAGGCGCACTATGTGGACTGCCTCGTGGACACCGGCCGCCGGGAACTCGGAACCGAAGGAAGGCCCGGAACACGGTTCGACGGCGAGAACCGGCCCAGCGCCGGCCGGCTCGCCTCCCAGTTGGTCGCCGGGATCCGGCTCCGCAATTTCCTGACCTTCGTCAACAACTATTACGACGACATGGCCTGGCTGGCACTGTCCACGCTGCGGCTCGAGAAACTCGCGGAGGACAGCCGCAAGGCGGCCGGCCGCGGCCGCAACGCCCGTGCCCTCAAGAGCCTCACGCTGCAGTTCGATTCCGCCTCCACGGACGACCTCGGCGGCGGCACGTTCTGGAGCAAGAAGCGGGATTTCAAGAACACGCCCGCCACGGCACCCGTGGCGCTCTACTACGCCCGCACCGGCAAGGCAGCCAGGGCACAGGCCCTGATGGACTGGCTGGATGCCCGGCTTTTCGACCCGGAACAGGGCATGTACCAGGACGGCCTGCGGATCGCGCCGGGGGGCGACGTGGTGCTGGAAAGCTCCATTTACACCTACAACCAGGGGCCGGTCCTCGGCGCGCTGCTGGAACTCGGCGGCGAAACCAACCTGGCCCGCGCCTCCGCGCTCGTGGCTGCCGTGGCCCGGAACCTCACCCTCCCGGCCCCGCTGATGGGGCGCAGCGCCACGGTGCTGCGCTGCGAGGGAACGGGCGACGGCGGACTGTTCACCGGCATCCTCGTCCGGTACCTGGCCCTCGCCGCCATCGACGAGCGGCTTCCCGCCGAGGCCCGGAACACGGCCGCGACCCTCGTGAACGACACCGCCGAGGCTTTCTGGGAGGGCCGCCGCATCGTGTCGGCCCAGGAACCGCTGGCCCGCAAGGGCGGCCGGATCCTGTTCTCCACCCGCCCCGAACTGCCGGCGCGGCGCAGCTACCCGGCGGGCGCCGCCGTCGAGCTTTCCACCCAGCTGCAGGCCTGGATGGTGCTGGAAGCGGCCGCCTCCATTACCGGCAGGTCCGGCCTCCCGGACGAGGCAGTCCCGGACGAGGCGGCGGAGCCGGAGCCCGCAGAGGCGGACGCGGCGGTCCCGGACGCGGACGCGGAGGCGGAGGCGGCGCCGCGCGCAACGCCAGCAGCACCGGCCGGGACGCCGGCCGAATCACGCACAGAATCCCCCGCCGGCAATTAAGTCACGCAATAGTTTCGTAATTGATGTGATCCTGATCACTTAAGCCGCTCTCGGCTTGGTTGCTTAGGTTTGGCTAACCTACAGTTTTTCCTAGTGAGCATGCCCTAACTTCCCCCGCTCACAGGGGGCTAGGGTTCCTAAGAACTTCCTTGCAGAAAGCAGCCCCCAATGAAGATCCGCACCAACGCGCTGGCAGGTGTCGCGCTGGCGGCCACCGCCGCGCTCGGCCTGGCAGCCTGTGGCTCCGCCGCCTCGACTTCCCCCGGCAGCAGCGCTGCCGCCGACGGCAAGGTCTCCGGCGAGATCACCGTCTACAACGCCCAGCACGAATCCCTGACGCAGGAATGGGTGGACGCGTTCACCGCGGAAACCGGCGTCAAGGTCACCATGCGCCAGGGCTCGGACACCGAGATGTCCAACCAGATCATCCAGGAAGGCAAGGCCTCCCCCGCCGACGTCTTCCTCACCGAAAACTCCCCGGCCATGGCCCAGGTGGAAAACGCCGGGCTCTTCGCCGACGTCGACAAGGCCACCGTCGACCAGGTGCCCGCCGAATTCCGGCCCTCCACCAACAAGTGGACCGGCATCGCGGCCCGCTCCACCGTGCTGGTCTACGACAAGGCCAAGCTCACCGAGGATCAGCTGCCCAAGTCCATGCTGGACCTGGCCAAGCCGGAGTGGAAGGGCAAGTGGGCGGCGTCTCCGTCCGGCGCCGACTTCCAGGCAATCGTCTCCGCCCTGCTCGAGCTCAAGGGCGAAGCCGCCACTGAGGAATGGCTCCAGGGCATGAAGGAGAACTACAAGGCCTACAAGGGCAACAGCACCGCCATGAAGGCGGTCAACGCCGGCGAGGTCGACGCCGCCCTGATCTACCACTACTACTACTACGGCGACCAGGCGAAGACCGGCGAGAACTCCAAGAACGTCACGCCGTACTACTTCAAGAACCAGGACCCGGGCGCATTCGTGTCCGTCTCCGGCGGCGGCGTGCTGCAGTCCTCGAAGAACGCGGCGGCGGCCCAGGCCTTCGTCAAGTTCATCACCGGCAAGAAGGGCCAGGAGATCCTGCAGAAGGGCACCTCCTTCGAATACGCCATCGCCTCTGACGTCCCGGCCAACGAGAAGCTGGTCCCCCTGACGGAGCTGCAGGCCCCCGTCGTGGATCCGGCCAAGCTCAATTCCGCAAAGGTCACCGAGCTGATGACCAAGGCAGGACTGCTGTAACCGCGTGACAACCAAGCTGGCGGCTCCCGGGACTTCCGGGAGCACGACGACGGCGGGCCGGGGAAAACGCCCCCGCCCGCCTTTCGGCGTTTCCGCGGTGTCCATCCTCGCGGTCCTCATTGCCCTGTTTTCACTGATCCCGCTGGGTTACGTCATCGTGATGACGGCCGCCACGGGGTGGGAAACCGCCGTCGCCCTGATCTTCCGCGCGCGTGTTGGTGAGCTCCTGCTCAACACGGTGCTGCTGATGGCCATCACTGTGCCCCTCTGCCTGGTCCTGGGCGTGGGCGGCGCATGGCTGGTGGAACGGACCACGCTCCGCGGGCGCAAGTGGTGGGCCGTCCTGCTCGCCGCGCCCCTGGCCATTCCGGCCTTCGTCAACAGCTACGCCTGGGTTTCCGCCGTGCCGTCCCTCGAGGGGCTGTGGTCCGGCGTGCTGATCGCCACGCTGTCCTATTTCCCGCTCGTCTACATCCCGGCCGCCGCCACGCTGAGCCGGCTGGACCCGGCCATCGAACAGTCCGCTGCGGCCCTGGGCCTCGGCGCCTGGCGCGCCTTCTTCCGGGTGGTGCTGCCGCAGCTGCGCATCGCGATGACCGGCGGCGCGCTGCTGGTGTCGCTGCACCTGCTGGCCGAGTACGGTGCCTTCGCGATGATCCGCTTCGACACGTTCACCACAGCGATCATGGTGCAGTACCAGTCCACGTTCAACGGCACCGCCGGGAACATGCTGGCCAGCGTCCTCGTGTTCCTCTGCCTGATCCTGCTGCTGGTGGAAGTCCGCAGCCGCGGCAGCGCCCGGTACGCCAGAATCGGCTCGGGCGCCCAGGCCGGCGCCCTGCGCCTTCCGCTGCACGTCTACCAGCTCCCGGCCCAGCTGTTCCTGATCGCGCTCACCGCGCTGGCCTTCGGGCTGCCGCTGACGTTCGTGCTGCGCTGGATCATCGCCGGAGGCCCGGAGATCTGGGCCGCGGACGAGTTCCTGCCCGCCCTGCTGCAGACCCTGATGTACGGCCTCGCCGGCGCCCTGGCCACCACCGTCGTCGCGTTCCCCATGGCGTACCTGGCCGTGCGGCACCCCAGCTGGTTCAGCAAGGCCCTGGAACTGTCGAACTACATTACGAGCTCCCTGCCGGGGATCGTGGTGGGCCTGGCCTTCGTCACGGTCAGCATCAAGGCCGCACCGGACCTCTACCAGACCTCAGCCCTGCTGATCGCGGCCTATGTGCTGCTCTTCCTGCCGCGAGCGCTGGTCAACATCCGGTCCGGCCTGGCCCAGGCGCCGAAAGAACTCGACGAGGCCGCCCAGGCCCTCGGCAAGCCCCCGCTGCTTGCCTTCCTCCGGGTCACGCTGAGGCTCACCGCGCCGGCCGCCGCGGGCGGCGCCGCCCTGGTGTTCCTCGGGATCGTGAACGAACTCACGGCGACACTGCTGCTCTCCCCCAACGGCACCCGGACGCTTGCCACCGAGTTCTGGAGCAAGAGCAGCGAAATCGACTATGCCGGTGCCGCCCCCTACGCCCTGCTGATGATCCTGATCTCGGCACCGATGACCTACCTCCTCTTCCAGCAGTCCAAGAAAGCAGCGGGACAGTGACCGACCACAGCCCTTCCCGGCTCCCGGAACCGCGGATCGCCGCTTCCGTAGCCACCAGCACCAACAGCCATCTGGAAATCGACTCCGTCACCAAGAACTTCGGCAACCAGGCCGTCCTCAAGGGCGTCAACCTCTCGGTGGCCAAGGGCGGGACGACGGCGATCGTGGGCCCGTCCGGCTCCGGCAAGACCACGCTGCTGCGGCTGATCGCCGGTTTTGAGCACCCGGACACCGGCAGCATTTCGCTCAACGGCGCCAAGGTGGCCGGCGAGGGCGTCTGGGTCCCGGCGCACAAGCGTCACGTGGGCTACGTGGCGCAGGACGGCGCTCTCTTCCCGCACCTGAGCGTCGGACAGAACATCTCCTTCGGCCTCGACTCCGCCAAGCTCCCCGGCGGGCACCGCGGCGTAAAGGCCCGGGTGGCCGAACTGCTGGAAATGGTGTCCCTTGACGCCGCGATGGCCAAGCGCCGCCCGCACCAGCTCTCCGGCGGCCAGCAGCAGCGGGTGGCGCTGGCCCGCGCCCTCGCCCGCGAGCCCGAACTCATGCTGCTGGACGAACCGTTCTCCGCCCTGGACGCCGGACTGCGCGTGGCCACGCGCCGGGCCGTGGGCAAGGTGCTCCACGACGCCGGCGTCACCACCATCCTGGTCACCCACGACCAGGGCGAGGCACTGTCCTTCGCGGACCAGGTGGCAGTGATGCGCGGCGGGCGGCTGGCGCAGATCGGAAACCCCTTCATCGTGTACACCCGGCCGGCGGACCGCGCCACCGCCGAGTTCCTGGGCGACGCCGTCATTCTCGATGCGTGGATGGAAGGCTCCCTGGCCACGTGTTCCCTCGGCGGCATCCCCGTCCGCCGGCCTCCCGCGCAGGGCCGGGTCCAGCTGATGCTGCGCCCGGAGCAGATCCGGATCGCCGAGGACGGTCCCATCCGCGGCGTCGTGGTGGACACCGATTACTTCGGCCCGGAAACCACTGTGCGGCTCAAACTCGCCGTCCCGCCCGTCCTCGCGGAAGGCGCCGTGGCCGACCACCGCTACCCCGGGGGCGGCGAAATCATCACCATCCGGCACTGGAACGCCTCGATCGCCCGCCCCGGCACCGAACTGTGCCTCCGCGTCGTCGGCGAGGCCGTGGCCTTCCCGGTGGATGACCTGCCGTCGGCCTAGCCTCCACCGGAGCGGCTGCGCCTTCACCGACGTACCGTGAACACCCGGGGTCGCACCCCGCGGGGCCCGTTGAGCCGGTCCGGCTCCCGGCATAGGGTGGGGCGCATGACAGTTCAGCCAGCGCTCCACCGCCAGCACTGCTCCGTTGCCGCCCCCACCCAGTTGTGGCTCGACGCCGAAGGACGGCTGGCCGGCGCCGCTGACGCCGCCGGCGCTTCCAGCCCCGCCAGTGCCGCCGGCGGTGGCTGGTTTACGGGGCTGTTGCACGGGGACACCCGGATGCTGTGCCGGGCAGAGGTCCGGGTGAACGGCATGGAGCCGGAACCCGCGACGGTCGAGGCGGAGGCCGGCGGTGTGCTGCGCGTGCGGGGACTGGTCCGCGGCATCCCGGGGCCCACGGAGGACCCCGCCGTCGAACTGCTGCAGATCTGGACCGTCACCCCAGGCGTCGTCCGGCACTCCCTGCACCTGGCCACCTCCCTTGAGTCGCTCGATGTGGAAATCGAAATCCAGCTCGCTGCGGACTTCACCGATATGGCCGCCATCCGGCTCAGCCGCTTCCGGGATCCCGCCGAGCCGTTCGCGGCTGATGATTCCACGCTGCGCTGGCGCGACGGCGGACGGACCCTGACCGTCGGGGCCCCCGGCAGCGTGGCGGCCGGCGAAAGGCTCCTCTGGCGCGGAACGGCAGGGCGGGGACGCCCCTTCGAAGCGGAATGGCAGGCAGTGCTGGCCGACAGCGAAGACGCCGTGGTGGCGGCCCGGCCGCCCGCCTCGCGCCGGGTCCGTGCCGAGCCGTCCGGCACCCTGGGCCTGCTGCTGGACAACGCACTCGATGATCTCGCCGGCCTCCGCCTGGCCACCCGGAAGCTGCCGGACGCGCCGTTCCTCGCCGCCGGGGCGCCCTGGTACTTCACGCTGTTCGGACGTGACTCGCTCTGGGCCGCGCGGCTGCTCCTGCCGCTCGACGCCGGGCTCGCCGCCGGAACGTTGCGCTCCCTGGCCGCTTTCCAGGGCACCCGGGACGACCCGGCCGCGGCCGAGGAACCCGGCAAGATCCTCCATGAGCTCCGGTCCAAGGAGCTGGTGCTGGAAATCCAGGGCCTGCGCCTGCCGCCGGTGTATTACGGCGCCGTGGATTCCACCCCGCTGTGGCTGTGCCTGCTGGCCGAACTTGGCGAGTCCGGACTGGACGACGCGGCGGTCCGCTCGCTGCTGCCAAACGCGGCACGGGCGGTGGAATGGCTGCTGGCCGCCCGGGGCGCCCCCGGAAGCCCGAACAGCGGATTCCTCAGCTACCAGGACGCTACCGGCCACGGTCTCAGCAACCAGGGCTGGAAGGACTCCCGGGACGCCATGCAGTTCCGCGACGGCCGCCAGGCTGACGGCCCCATCGCCCTGTCCGAGGTCCAGGGCTACGCCTACCAGGCCGCCGTCGACACCGCCGATCTTTTCGACGCCTATGGCGAACCCGGCGGCCAGGCGCTGCGGGACTTCGCCGAGGCGCTGCAGCAGAATTTCCGCGAGCGCTTCTGGGTCGAGGACGACGGCGGGCCCTTCCCTGCCATGGCCCTCGACGGGCACGGCGATCCCCTGGACATCCCGGGCTCCAACATGGGACACCTGCTCGGCACCGGAATCCTGGATGCCTCGGAAGCCCGGCTCGTGGCGGACCGGCTGCTGAGCCCCGAGCTGTTCTCCGGCTACGGCGTCCACACGATTTCCCGGCGGGCCGCCGGCTTCTGGCCGTTCAGCTACCACTGCGGCTCGGTCTGGAGCCACGACACCGCGATCGCGGTCCGGGGGCTGCTCGCGGAGGGATTCCTACCCGAGGCCCGGACCATCGCCGAGGGGCTGCTCGCCGCGTCCGGCTCCTTCGGCCACCGCCTGCCGGAACTGTTCGCCGGCATCAGCGCGGAGGAGTCGGGCCACGCGGTGCCATATCCGGCGTCGTGCCATCCGCAGGCGTGGTCCTCGGCGTCGGCGGTGGTGATCGCGCAGGCCATGGGCGTCGGCTTCTAAAGTCCGCCGGCCGGGCAGCCGGGGCGCGGGCTGTCGGGGCGCGGGCTGTCAGGGCGCGGGCGGGCGCCTTTTCTGCGGGTACGGCGTTTCTTGCCGGGCGAGCATCTCGACGAAACCTGCGATCTTCCTCTCCCGGGTTGCGGCCTGCTTGACTCCGTTGGTCCGGTAGATCAGGGCAAACCTGTTCACCGAGGTCAGGACGTCGAACATCGCCTGCGCCCGCGGATCGGCCGCGATGGCAGCTGCCAGGTCCCCGGGAACTTCCGCCGTCGCCGGGCCTGAGTAGGCGACTTCCCAGCGGCCGTCCGCTTTGGCACTGTCGACGGCGGCGCGTCCGGCGGGAACCATCCGGCCCTCGGCTTCCAGGCGCCCGATCCGGTCCACGTTCCGGGCGGACCACACGCTTTTCGGTCCGCGGCGGGTCATCCGCTGGAAGGAGCTCTCTGCGTCGCGGCGACGTCCCTGGCCGTCGATCCAGCCGAAACACAGTGCTTCCTGGAGCGCGGCCTCGTAGTCCAGCTCCGTCACGGAGCCCCCCTTTTTATGCAGCACCAGCCACACGCCGGGGCTCTCGCCATGGTGTAGTTCCAGCCAGGCACGCCACTGGGCGGCGTCCTTCACGAGCAGTTCCACGAGTTCATCAGCCATGGCACCATTGTGCTCCGCTCGGCCCACATGCGTCCGCTTTGGTGGGACGATATCCCTGAGAACCGGAATCCGTTCCAAACCTTGAGGAGCAACGATGCTGCGCGTCCGCCCGATCCACTTCACCTCCCGCCTGGACGAATGGGAGCGGCTGCTCACCAGCCTGGGCATGGTCAAGACCGTTGACGAGCCCACTTGGCGGGAGTTCGACGCCGGTTCCGGCCGGCTCGCCCTGCACTTCGCCGAGCAGGACTCGGCCGGGGACGGCACCACCGCCCTGGGCGTCGAGGTGGGCGACCTGAAGGAATTTGCCCGGCGGACCAAGGAAGCCGGCGCGGCCGAGAGCACCACTGCCGGCGGCACCACCGCGGAACTCATCGAGGCGGACCACGGTCCGTCCTGCCGTATCACCGCCGCTGACGGTTTCAGTTTCCTGGCCGACCCGGCCACACCCGCCGGAGACGGGAGCTGGGGCGGGTCGCCGGAAGCGGACCCGGGCCTCGCCGTCGTCGGCGTCTGGTTCGCCGAAGATGCCGTCGCGGCGGCCCAGACCCTGCGCAACATCGGTGCGAGGCCCCGCCCGATCCCGGGCGCCGCCGGCAGCGCCGGCATAGACTCCGATACGGCCGAGTCGGAAGCGTTCGCGGCGAAAAACGGCGGGATCCTGATGGTCGGCGCCGGCACCGGGGCCGGCAGCGCGGGCCTGGGCTTCGAATACGCCGGCGACCTTGACGCCCTGCGTCAGCGTCTCGAGGCGGCCGGACACGAGGCGGCGGTCCTTGAGGAAGCCTTGCTCCCCACCCTTCATGTGGCCAATCCCGATGCGGACGGGACTGCCGCCCGCCCGCCGCTCTGGATTGCCGCGGCACCGGCTGCCGGGTGAGTGTGACCACAACGCAACGGCGGGGATGGGGTAGAACTTAACCATGAATGTTCGCACTCCTGACCCGAACCCCGGCTGGCTCTCCGACGATGATCTGTTCGAGGCCCGCGGCCGGTTGCCCATGGTCTACGTCGAGGCCGTCCCGGTCCGGCTGGATCCGCTCGGGTTTGTGAACGAGGTCGGCACGCTCCTGCAGGCCGACGAGGACGGCAACATGATCCGCTCGCTGGTATCCGGCCGTGTGCTGTACCGGGAGACCATCCGCGCGGCCCTGCTGCGCCACATGGAGAAGGACCTGGGCCCGCTCGCGTTTCCGCAGCTGCCGATCAGCCCGGTGCCGTTCACGGTGGCGGAGTACTTCCCGTCCCCGTCGCACACCGGATTCACCGATGACCGGCAGCACGCCGTCGCTCTGGCGTACATCATCCCCGTCACGGGCGAATGCTCCCCGCGCCAGGACGCCCTGGAACTGACCTGGATGACGCCGCAGGAAGTCATGAGCTCGGACGTCCAGCTGGAATTCAGCGGCGGCCGCGGCGCCCTAATCCGGCAGGCCCTGGCCTTCGCCGGCGTCGGGAACTGACCGCCGCCGGCTGCGGGAGCTGACCCCCGCTGCTGGCTGCCCACGCGCGCCTTTGTAGACTGTTGGGCGGACCGCAAAAGAATTTAAGGACTCCAGATGACCCACCCCCCGGCCGCCCCGAACTACATCGAACAGCAGGCTGGATCTCTGCAGAGCGGGGATCATCTGCTTCTGCCCGACGGCAACCGCTCCGCCGAAATCCAGCGGGTGGACGTCGAAACCGACGATTTCGGAACGCCCGCCATGGTGCTGGCGACCCTCACCGGCGGCGGCGGGCTCCGGATCGCGGCGGCCTCCACCGTCCTGATCCTGGAGGCGGCTGACGAGGCTGACGAGGTACCGGCCGAGGACGCCGACTCACCGCTGCAGCTGGTCGAACCGGCCACGGATGATGACGGCGCCCGGGCCGAAGCGGCCGAACCGGACAGGAGCCAGGAGCCCGACGGCGGTGCCGCAGCTGCCGCCGTCGTCGTTCCGCCCCTGCCGCCCGTTCCGCCCGTGGTGAGCGGCCCCAGCGAAGAGGACCTGGCGCTGATCCCGGCCCTGGAGGGCACGCCCGAGTCCGTGGTGGAGGCGGCGGCCGCGGCCCATCCGAAGTCCGTGGGAGTGCTGCTGCTCAGCGAACGGCTGGCCAAGGGCATCAACACGAAGTCCGGAAGCTGCCTCAAGGACCTCAACGATCTGGCGCAGGAACTGTTCATCATCCTCAAGGACGCCCAGAGCGCCCTCGCCGTTGCCGATCTGCTCAATGTGCTGCCCTTCGACGGCAACCGCGGCCGCTGGTCGTCGGTGGAGGCTTCCCTGGCCCTGTCCAGCTTCATCTGCCGCCAGCTCGGCCAGGCGGACCGGGCCGCCGTCTACGAGAAGTTCCTCCGGGCACCCGACGCCATGGAGACGGACCCGTTCAAGGCCCGCATCAACGCCAAGGTACGCCAGCGCTCCCTCAACGAACCAAACCTGTACGACAAGGAAATTTTCCGTTCGATGGACAACTCGAATCCGGATGCGGAACGTGAATGGCGGCTCCTGCGGCTGGAGGCTTTGCTCTTCCTGCGCGCCCACGGCGGATCGGAAACCATCGGCGCCCCGGAGCTGGACCGCCGCATCGGCAACGAGCTCGAGTCCGTCCGCTCCTGAGGCGTTTGCCCCCTATCCCCTCAGGGCAGGGCGTTGTAGATTCACCCCATGACGAACAATCTGAGCGTTGTGATCAACTCCGACGCGCAGCAGGTTTGGACAATGCTGCGCGAGCCCGCCAAGGTTTCCCAGTGGCACGGCTGGGAAGCCGATGACCAGGCGGCCGAGATTAATGAGATCTACTTCAGCCCCAATGTGGTCGAAGGCGCCGACCACACGTCCCTCGTGGTCGATGGCGGAGACGTTTTCACCCTGAAGCCCGTCCCCGCCGGCACGGAACTCAGCGTCACGCGGGCCGCGGTGGACCACAATTCCGAGTGGGCAGCCTGGGACGAGGACATCACCCAGGGCTGGCTGACCTTCATCCAGCAGCTCCGATTTGCCCTCGAACGGCACCCGCACGGCAAACGCCGGACCTTCTTCTTCTCCGTCCCCGGGAACGAGGGGTCCGCCATCGAAAAACTGGGCCTGTCGGATGTTCCCAACCCCGGCGAACCGTACTCGCTCACCCTGGCCACGGGCGAGGAAGTCTCCGGCAAGGTCTGGTTCCGCAGCAACCACCAGGTGGGACTCACGGTCCACCACTACGCCGAACACGGCGAGGGCCTGGTGATCGTGGCGGACCAGCCGTCCATCAAGGACATCAGGCCCGAGGGCGGCTCCCTGGTCATCGTCTCCACCTACGACCTCGGAGCGCACCAGCTGGAGTCCATCCGCAGCTACTGGGACAAGTGGCGGGCTGAGAACTACCCCACATCCGATCCGCTGCACTAAGGGTTGAAGGCTGTTAGCTGGCACACTTGAACGGTGCCAGCCAATCCTGACTTTGCGTCCTTGCCCTCCGCGCCCGCCCACCAGTCCGAGTTCTCCTTCCGCGTGGGCAAACGCCTAAGTGAAAGCTGCTCGCCGTCGGCCGATCAGATTGCCGCCAACGGTGGGGAGTTCCTGGGCCGCACCGGCACCATCACCACACCCCACGGCGAGATCCAGACCCCGGCGTTCATCGCTGTCGGCACCAAGGCCACGGTCAAATCGGTGCTCCCGGAGTCAGTCGCCGAACTCGGCGCGCAGGCCGTGCTGGCCAACGCCTACCACCTGTACCTGCAGCCCGGGGCGGACATCCTGGATGAGGCCGGAGGCCTCGGTGCCTTCATGAACTGGCGCGGCCCCACCTTTACGGATTCCGGCGGGTTCCAGGTGATGAGCCTCGGCTCGGGATTCAAAAAAGTCATCGACATGAAGTCGGTGGACAATTCCGGGCCCGACGACGCCGTCGCCCCCGGCAAGGAGCGCCTGGCCCACGTGGACGAGGAAGGCGTGTGGTTCAAGAGCCACCTCAACGGCGACCGGCACCGCTTCAGCCCCGAGATCTCCATGAACGTCCAGCACCAGATCGGCGCGGACATCATGTTCGCGTTCGACGAGCTGACCACGCTGCAGAACTCCCGCGGCTATCAGGAGGAATCGCTGGAGCGGACCCGGCGCTGGGCCGAGCGCTGCATCACCGAGCACTTCCGGCTCACGTCCGAGCGCGCCGGCAAGCCCTACCAGGCCCTGTTCGGGGTGATCCAGGGCGCGCAGTACGAGGACCTGCGCCGGAAGGCGTGCCGCGATCTCGGCGCGATGAACTTCGACGGCTTCGGCATCGGCGGGGCGCTGGAGAAGGAGAACCTGGGCACGATCGTGCGCTGGTGCAATGAGGAGCTGCCGGAGAACAAGCCCCGGCACCTGCTGGGCATCTCCGAACCGGACGACATCTTCACCGCGATCGAAAACGGCGCCGACACCTTCGACTGCGTCTCCCCCACCCGGGTGGCCCGCAACTCGGCGTTCTACCACCCCACCGGCCGGTACAACCTCTCCGGCGCCATGTACAAGCGCGACTTCGGCCCGCTGCAGGAAGGCTGCGACTGCTACGCCTGCCTGAACTACTCGCGGGCCTACATCCACCACCTGTTCAAGGCCAAGGAAATGGTCTCCGCCACGCTGATCTCGATCCACAACGAGCGCTTCGTGGTGAAGATGGTCGACGACGCCCGGCTCGCCATCGAGGCTGGTAACTTCTTCGAGTTCAAGGCCGAGACCCTGGGCCGCTACTACTCGTAGGGGCCGCCGCCGCCGTCGCCGTCCCGCACTCTTGGGGCATCCCGCAGTCCAGGGCGTCCCGCCGTCATGGGCCGTCCGCCGTCGAGATCGCCGGAAGCGTGCGGGATCGCCGGAACGTTCCGGCGACCCCGCAGCTTTCCGGCGATCTCGCGGGCTACCGGGCCGTCAGGCCGTCGGGTGCAGCGACGCCGTCAACGCTGAGTCGGCGTCGCGCAGGACCTTGGCCGCCACCTGGAGCCCCTCGATCCGGCCCAGGGACACGTCCTCGTGCTCGATGTTGACCAGCATGTCCGGGTCCACCTCGTACAGGGCTCGGAGGAATTCGGTCCAGTAGGCGGTGTCGTGCCCGCGGCCGAGGGCCACGAAGTCCCAGGCGGAGTTCCTGGGCCACTCGTTGGCCCACTCGTCGCCGCCGAGGTTGGTGCGGTTTTCATCCGGCGAGAGCCGGCGGAAGCTGTTGTCGAGGACCCCGTAGACCGCTGCGTTCGCGGTGTTGACGCGGACGTCCTTCGCGGCTGCCTGAAAGACCAGCGGGCCGAGTTCGCGGACCACGGCGACCGGATCCATTTGCTGCCAGAACAGGTGCGAGGCGTCCAGTTCGACGCCGACATGGGTCGCGCCGGTGAGTTCAATGAGCCTGTGGACATCGGCGGTGTTGAACACGATGTTCTGCGGGTGCAGTTCCAGTGCAACCTTCACCCCGTGGTCCGCGGCGAGGCGGTCGGTCTCCTTCCAGAAGTCGGCCGCGATGCCCCACTGGTAGTCGAGCACGTCCAGTGCGGCCGAGTTCCAGGCGTTGACCACCCAGTTGACCGTGGTGGCCCCGGGCTCGCCGCCGGGCAGGCCGGACATGGTCACCACCCGGTCCTGGCCCAGCCGCTGCGCCAGCCGGATGGAGCGTCGGATATCCTCGGCATGTTTCTCGCCGATCTCACGCTTGGGGTGCAGCGGGTTGCCGTTGCAGTTCAGGCCGGCGATCGAGACGCCGGTCCCCTCAAAGATCGCCAGGTAGTCGTCGCGGGCAGCGTCGCTTTCCAGGATCTGGTCCATGTTGGGCACGTGGACGGCCGGCAGGAACCCGCCCGTGTTGATTTCGATGCCGGTGAGCCCCAGGCCGGCTATGACCTTGAGGGCCTCGGGAAGGGGCCGGTCGTGCAGGATCGCGTTGTAGACGCCGAGTTTCATAGCGTGATCTTCTTTCCGTTGTTGAGCGCGGATTCCGTGACGGCGCCGAGCAGTTCCATGTTTCGCACGCCCTCATCGAAGGTGGCGCAGCGGGGCAGCGAGTCGACTTCGCTGTGGCCGGCGACCTCCTCGAGGAACGCCCGGGCCTGGTAGCCGAAGGCGTCGTTCTGGCCGAACCCGACGCTGGGCGCGTCCATGGCCAGGCCGCCCGCGATGTAGGGGTGTCCGGGCCCGAGGATGACCTGGCGGTAGCCGTTCTCATTGGCCGGGCCGTCGTTGAGGAACAGTTCGATCTCGGCAGGGCGGCGTTGGTCGAACCGGGCGGCGCCGTTCTCGCAGAAGACTTCAAAAATGAGGCTGTTGGCGTGGCCGGCCGCGACCCGGGAGACCTCGAATCCGCCGGCGCCGTTCTCGAATTCGGCGGAGAACACGGCGTAGTCGTCGTTGTCGACTGGCTCGAAGGTGTCGCTGACCGCGGCATGGTCGTGGCCCATAACGGCGCCGAGCGGCAGCGGGCGCTTGTCGATCACGGTGCTGAGGCGCCCGCCGCTGATGGACTTGATGTCGCCGCAGAGGAACTCGGCAACGTACGTCAGGTGGCTTCCGACGTCGGCCAGCGCACCGGAACCGGGTCCGCCCTTGTACCGCCAGCTCATCGGGGCCGACGGGCTGAACCCGTAGTCGGTCCAGTAGCGACCGCTGAAGTGCAGGACATTGCCGAGGACACCGGACCGGATGAGGTCGCGGATGTAGGCGATGCCGGGGGTGCGGCGGAAAGTGAACCCGATGCGGGCAATCGAGCTGGCGTTGCGGGCCGCGTCCGCCATGGCGCGGGCGTCCTCGAGGGAGTCGCTCAGCGGCTTTTCGCACAGCACGTGCTTGCCGGCGGCGATCAGGCCCTCCACGACTTCGCGGTGAAGGGAGTTCGCAATGACCACGCTCACGACGTCGACGTCGTCGGCTTCGGCGATCGCCTGCCAGGACGTGTCGTTGCGTTCGTAGCCGAATCGCTGCGCTGCCAGGGAACCGAACTCGGCATTGACATCGCCGATGGAGACCAGCCGGATGGGCGGAAGGACCGGGCTGTAGAGCGCCGATGCCGTGCGGTATGCGGCCGCGTGGGCCTTGCCCGCCATGCCGGCGCCGATTACGGCGACCCCTAGACTGTCAGCCATCGATTTCTCCTTTGAAATTCGGCCAGGCCGCGGCCCGACTCCTAAAATTGGAGCGCTACAAAATGTGTTACTGATTAGAAGATTAGCTATGTCCATATGTCCTGTCAATGGTCGACTGGTTATCCTCGGATGAGACATGAAAGGCTCTGCAGATGACGCTGAACACCTCTCGAAACCGCCGCCCGACGATCTACGACGTCGCCAAGACCGCGGGCGTCTCGCCGTCGCTGGTGTCCCTGGTGCTGCAAAACCCGTCAAAGGTCAGCGAGAAGCGCAGGGCGGCCGTTCTGGCGGCGATGTCCGAGCTGGGCTACCGGCCGAGCCGCGCGGCGACGACGCTCGCCAGCAGCCAGACGAAAAGCATCGGGCTGGTCATTGACGACTTCCGCAACCTCTGGTTCGTGGACCTCCTGCGCGGGCTGGAATCCGCCCTCTCCCCCCACGGCTACCAGGTCACCCTCGCGGACTCGCGGCCGGGCGAGAACCGCATTACGGAAGCGACGGACGGCCTGCTGTCCATGCAGGTGGAGGGCCTCGTCATCGCGGCCGAACCGAGTGAGCCGATGATGGCCGGAACCTGGGTTCCCGCCGTCGTCGCGGGCTGGCGGGACGGTGTCCCCGCCGGGGCGGGCCTCATCACGAATGACGACGACGGCGGCGGCCGGATGGCGGCGGAGCACCTGCTGGGGCTCGGCCACACCCGGATCGGGCACCTCTCGGGCACCGGCGGTGCTGCCTACCACCGGCGGGAAGGCTTCCGCGGCCGCATTGTGGAGGCCGGCGTCGAGGTCCGGATCGCCGGCGAGTCCCAGGGGACCTCCGAGGAGGACGGCTACGCGGCCGCCTGCTGGATCCTTGACCACCACCCGGACACGACGGCACTGTTCGCGGCCAACGACTCCATGGCCCTGGGCGCCCTCGCCGCCGCCAAGGCACGCGGCCTGTCCGTCCCCGCGGACCTCTCGGTGATTGGCTACGACAACTCCCAGCTGGCCAAGTCGCGGTACCTGGACATGTCCACCGTGGACAACCGTAGCGACCTTGTCGGCGTCGACGTCGCCAACACCCTGTTGGCGCGGATCCAGGACCCCACGCTCGAGCCTGGGCGCAAGCTGATCGAGCCTGCCCTCGTCGCCCGCGGCACCACGGCCCGCGTTTCCGGCTGAGGGCCGGGGCCCCGGCGTCGCCGACCGGCCGCAGCCTGCGGCCCTGCACGGCGCCCTGCCGACGCCGAGATCGCCGGAAGCGTGCCAGATCGCCGGACGGTTACGGCGACCCCGCAACGAACCGGCGACCTCGCGTTGTCCACATAACGACGGCGGCTCCTCCCGCGTCCTCCGGCGGCCCGCGAAGCTGGTGGCATGACGCAAAACCACCCGCTGGAGTTGCCGCCGACGGGCAACCTCTGGCGCACGGAACAACTGCTCGACCTCGGCTACGGATCGCGGGCCATCCGCTCGCACCTGGATGCAGATACCCTCGTCCGGCTCAGGCACGGCTGCTATATACGCGCCAGTCTTTGGCAGGCCCAGTCATCGGCCGCCCGGAGCAGGCAGCTCATCTACGCCCATGCCCACGGAACGCGTACGACGTCGACCGGCGCCTTCCTCTACAGCCACACCTCGGCAGCGCGCCTGCGTCACCTCTACCTCTGGGACGTCGATGACAGGATCCATCTCCTCCAGAAGGTGCACCCTTCGAACGAGCGCCACGGCAAGGACGTTTGCTGCCACACGCGCCCCTTCGCCGAACATGACGTCGCCATGGTGAAGGGACTCCGGACGACTTCCCTGGAGCGAACGACGGCCGACTGCGCCATGATGCTGCGCTTCAGGCAGGCGCTGGTCCTCACAGACCATGCACTTCGTCTGGGCGCTGACCCGGCTGCCCTGCTCGCCATGGCCGATGCGCTGGAGGGCCGCCGGGGGATCCGAACCTTCCGCCGCGTCCTCGCAGCCGCCGATCCACGGTCCGAGTCTCCCGGCGAAACCTTGACCCGCGAGCTGATCCTTCGGTGTCGGATCCGGCCCCCTGAGCTGCAGCTTGAGGTGCCAAGTCGCGCCGGTCGCCATCGTCTGGACTTTGCGTGGAAGGAGGAAATGGTCGCCCTCGAGTTCGACGGAAAAACCAAGTACTTCGACTACAAACCCACAGCCGAAGTGCTCTTCGAGGAACGGCGCCGCGAGAAGGCTCTGACCGAAGAAGGCTGGAGGTTCGTCCGCGTCGAGTGGAAGGATCTCTTCCGCGAGCAGGAATTCAAGAGCCGACTCTTGCGGGCGTTGGCAGACCGGCCCCGCCCCTGAGTCGCGAATTCGCCGGTACCCTGCGGGGTCGCCGGACAGTTACGGCGACCCCGCAGGGTACCGGCGAACTGGCCGACCCGGGCGGCAATATACCTGCGGCCCTGCCTTACACCCCGTAACTCGGTTCGCGCTTCTTGATCCAGCCGATCGCGGCCGCGGTGACCGGGACGAAGAGGAACTCCACGAGGGTCTTGTAGAGGAAGCCCACGGCGACATAGTTCACGAAGGTGCCGACGTCGGTAATCCCGATCACGGAGGCGGCGATGCTGCAGAAGATCAGGGTGTCCACGAACTCCCCGGCCACCGAGGAACCCATGATGCGCGCCCACAGGGACTTCTCCCCCGTGCGGGCCTTCATTTTCACGAGAATCCAGGCGTTGATGGTCTGCCCGGCGAGGAACGCCAGCAGCGAGGCGAGCACGATCTGCGGAACCGGTCCAAGCGCGCCTTCCAGCGCGGCCTGCTTGGCGACGCCGAAGTCGTCGTCGAACCCTGGCAGCGCAATGACGATCCAGTAGCAGAGCGACGCAAAGACCGAAAGCGCGAATGTGGTGATGATGGCCTTGCGCGCCACCTTGAAGCCGTAAACCTCGCTGATGACGTCGCCCAGGATGTACGCCAGCGGGAAGAGGAAGAAGCCGCCGTCGGTAATGATCGGGCCGATCGCCACACCCTTGGATGCCCCGATGTTGGACAGGATCAGCACCACGGCCATGACAGCCAGCAGGATGCCGAAGTAGGGGGAACCGATCGAGGCGAACTTCGGCGGCGCGGCGGCCGGGAAAGTCTTGGCGGAAGTCATGGGTGGTCCATTCATAGTGGTTCGCTCGGCCGCGCGGAGGTCTTGAATAGGCCCGTGCGGCCGGCTGTATTAGCACTGGATGGCTCCTTGCGGGCTGACCGCCGGAACCGCCTTCCATTCTCTCACCCCGGCCCCCACGGTTAACGACGACGGCGGGTCGCCAGCTGCCGGGACCGAAGTCCAGTAGCCGGCGACCCGCCGTCGGACGCGCCGCCCGTTCGCGAGCGGCCCGCGAACCTAGCGGCGCGAGGAGTCGACGAGGTCCTTGTCGTCGTCCAAGCGGCCGTCGCCGGACCCGGCCGTTCCGGCGGCAGGCTCCCAGGCGTGGCCCTGTTCGTGGTCCAGGTGGGTGGACTTCTTGTTCTTCAGCGCGAAGATGTAGACCAGCAGCGAAATGCCGATGCCCAAGGTGATGTAGGTGAAGAAGATTTCCACCTGGCCAGCCTTCTGGAACGCGGCGCCCACCAGCGGCGTGGTGCCGCCGAAGAGCGAGTTGGCGATTGCGTAGCCCAGGCCCACGCCGAGGGCCCGGATGGAGGCCGGGAACAGCTCGGCCTTCACGAGGGCGTTGATCGAGGTGTAGCCGCCGACAATGAGCAGGCCGCCCATCATGAGCAGGAACGCGGTGAACGGATCCTTCGTGCCGGCCAGCGCGGACAGCAGCGGCCAGGTCAGCAGCACACCGGTGATCCCGAACCAGAGCAGCAGCGGGCGGCGGCCCACCCGGTCCGAAATCATGCCGTACACCGGCTGCAGCAGCATAAAGATGAACAGTGCCCAGAAGCTGATAACGGACGTGGTTTCCTTGGCGATGCCGCTGGTGTTCTGCATAAAGGACAGCGTGAAGTTGGTGTAGGTGTAGAACGCCATGGTCCCGCCCAGCGTGACGCCGATGCAGATCAGCAGGGCCTTCCAGTGCTTGGTGAACAGCAGCTTCATGGTGCCCGGCTGGGCTTCTCCGCCGGCTGTTCCGGCCTTGGCTGCGGCAGTCTGCTCCGCCGAGATGGTCTCTTCCATTGACCGGCGCATCCAGAGAACGACGAGCGCAGCAACGCCGCCGATCGCAAACGGTATCCGCCAGCCCCACTCACCCAGCATCTCCTTGCCGAGCGTCCGTTCCAGGATGACGAGCACCAGGAGGGCCAGCATCTGCCCGCCGATGAGGGTGACGTACTGGAAGCTGGAGAAGAAGCCGCGCCGCTTGGCGGTGGCGGCCTCGGACATGTACGTGGCGCTGGTGCCGTACTCGCCGCCTACGGAGAAGCCCTGCAGCAGCCGGATGAGGACCAGGAGGACCAGCGCCCAGATGCCGATGACCTCTTTGGTGGGCAGCAGCGCGATGGCGAAGGAGCCCGCGGACATCATCGTCACGCTCAGGGTCAGCGCGGCTTTCCGTCCGTTGCGGTCGGCGTAGCGGCCAAAGAACCAGGCGCCGATCGGGCGCATCAGGAACGTCACCGCGAAGACGGCCATCGCTTCAAGGTTGCTCTGCAGCGGGTCCTTGGAGCTGAAGAAGTGGACGGCAAAGTACGCCGAGAATGCCGTGTAGATATAGACGTCGAACCACTCGACGAGGTTGCCTGCCGAGCCTTTGAGGATGTTGCCGACGGCTCGTCTCGTCTGTGCCGATTCGGACAGTTGGGTGCTCATCAATGAACCTTCCTGGATCCGGCGCCGCAAGGAAGCAACACCGTCCGCCACCTTAGTCTTGGTGATCCGGAACACTCGCGTTTTGGTCATACTGGTCATGAGCACAATGCGGGCGGCTTTCCGGGGGTGGCAGGATGGGCTCATGACTTCCACCGCATTCGACGCTGCCGCCCTTGCGGCTTCCGACGCCCCGGCCAGCCCCGCCGTCGCCCTGACCATTGCCGGCTCCGAAGCGACCGGGGGCGCCGGCGCGCAGGCCGACCTGAAGACCTTCCAGGAACTGGGCGTCTTCGGCATTGCCAACCTGACGTGCATTGTGTCTTTCGACCCTCAGGACAACTGGAACCACCGCTTCGTCCCGGTCGACCAGGAGGTCATTGCCCACCAGCTGGAGGCGACGACGGCGGCGTACGGTGCCGCGTCCGGCGCGCCGTCGATTCTGGACACGGTGAAGATCGGCATGCTGGGCAGCCCGGCGACGATTTCCACGGTCGCCGAGGCGCTGGCCGCGGGCGGTTTCGCCAATGTCGTGCTGGATCCGGTGCTGATCTGCAAGGGCCAGGAGCCGGGCCACGCGCTGGACACGGACCAGGCGCTCAAGGGCCAGATCCTGCCGTTGGCCACGTTCGTCACGCCGAACCACTTCGAGGCCGAGTCCCTCTCCGGACTGGCCATCACCGACCTCGAATCGCTCAAGGCCGCCGCCGTCCGGATCCACGAACTCAGCGGCGCCGCGGTGCTGGCCAAGGGCGGCGTGCGCCTGGCCGGGCCGGACGCCGTCGACGTTTACTACGACGGCGAGACGCTGGAAGTCCTGTCCGCCCCGAAGGTGGGCGAAGTGGCCGTGTCGGGCGCCGGCTGCTCGCTGGCCGCTGCCGTGACGGCCGAGCTGGCCAAGGGCGCGACGCCGCTCGAGGCTGCACGGACCGCCAAGGCGTTTGTCACCGCGGGCATCCGGAACCGGGTTGCTTCGGGGGCGCCGTTTGATGCGCTCTGGCAGGGCGGCCCGCGCTAACTATTCCTGGACCACGCGGAAGGAACGGCCATGGCACAGCACTTTGAGTCCGTCGACGAGTACATCGCCTCGTTCCCCGCCGGCGTGCAGGAAATCCTTCAGGAAATCCGGCGCTGCTGCCATGCCGCGGTACCTGATTCCGGCGAGATGATCAGCTACGGCATCCCGACCATTACGCTCGGCGGCCAGTACGTTGTGTACTTCGCCGGCTGGACGCACCATGTGTCCGTGTACCCCGTGCCCGACGGCGACGGGGCGTTCCGCGAGTCCATCGCATCGTACAGTGCGGCCAAGGGAACGCTGAAGTTTCCCCTGGCGAAGCCCGTGCCGTACGAGCTCATCGGGCAGGTGGCGGCGCTGCTGGCGGCGGAACGCCGGAGCGAAACACCCTAAGCAACCCGGCTCGACGGGGTCGCCGGGATGTCGGCGCGGGCTCAGGGTCCTGAAGGACGGGGGTCGGACACCCTGCCCATAAAGAGTGGCAGGCCGGTCTCGACGTGGACGATCTCATACTGGAACGGCCGGTCGAAGCGGATCACTTCCATCGCTGCCACGCCGCTGACGGCCCGGGCGTTGATCTGGGTCACGGCGGCGGCAACAGTGCCCTTCTCGGCCACGGTGATGCTGGCGGACTGTGCTGCCGCCTGGATCTTGAGTCCGCGCTGGATTGAGTCGAAGTCGGTAGCGGTGTTGAGCATTTCCCGCAGCCCCAGGTCCGTGAAGATTTTGCGCAGCTCAAAGCTGCTCTCCTGCTCCCATTTGGGCAAGATGATCTGCACGGGCGCCGGGGCTGCGGCTTCAAGGGCCACGGAAGCGTCGGCGGTGTCCTTGGCTCCGGGCCCGGAAGTCCCGGAATCCGGGAGCACGAGTCGCATCACAAATCCCTCGGCGTAGGGCAAATCGACAGCTTGCCAGCCTGCACCCCGGGCGTAGGCAAGGTCCTGGACGCCCGACATGGTGGGGACGGAAACCTGCCCGCCGTCGGGCGTCGTAAACGGCAGGTCAACGGTGTCCGCCGGGTCGAAGGGGACCTTCCACGCCGAGGCGAAGTACCCCGCGTTGAGCACGCTGAAGGTGTCCCTGCGGTCGTACTTCGCGGGCGCCTTCTTGATCCGTCCGCCGGTGTTCTGGTTCACCCAGGCGTCGATTGCCGGCTTGGTGGCGGCCTCGTCCTGGAAGTCCACCGGGTACACGCCTGTTCCGTAATGCCGGGCTAGGGACCGCAGATAGCGTTCCCCCGTGGGCTCGCTCATATCCACGAACAAGCCGTTTGCCGTGTGCAGGACTGGCCGGCGCGGCGGGTCCTTTTCATCCACCGAACCGGGGTCGCCGTCGAAGGCGTCCAGGGACGCCAGCAGCGCATTCAGGGCTTCGTCGCGGCGCTCCGCGGGGAGGCCCAGCACGCTGTCCATCTCGGCAGCGGTTGCGCCGGATGCACCCACCCGGAGCATGGCCAAGGCAATCAGCAGGCTGCCCGGGGACGAAACCACGTTTCCGTTTCCGCTGTCCCCGCCGTCGGCCAGCAGCGCGGCACCCAGCATCCGTGCCGACGCCCGGAGCTGGGCAAGGTCGGCCGGGTAGGCGGCCCGATCCGCCGAAACGCGTTCGACGTCGGCCTTCACCAGCGCCGGCGGCGAGGCGGAACAGGCCGTCAATGCCACCGCCAAGGCGGCCGCCGCGGCAGTCAACCGCGCTGTGGTCTTCTGTTTCATCGCGCCCCCAAAGGCCCGCACAACAGCGAAAGTAGAAGGGCGGAGATCCGCCTACGGCCAGTCAAGCAGCGGACCCGGAAAAGTGCGACCACTCCCGGGTCACGATTCGACGCCGCTTTTCCTCCGAGCGTTCTGCGCCGGAGTTGTCCGGTTCGTGCCACCCGCGCCACCTCTCCCGGTTCGCCGGTAACGGGCGGGCTCGCCGGAACCTTTCGGCGAACTCGGGCATTTCCGGCCCCGGCGACGGCGTTGTCAGCGCCGCGGTATGTTTCTCAGGTTGCTCCGCGCCATACTGACGGCCTCGCCGGCGCCCCGGTTCAGGACGACTTTGGACATGGCCGTGGCGAAGCCCAAAACCTGCGCGCCCTTGATCTTCGGCGGAAGGGACAGCGCCTTGGGGTCGGTGATGAGCTCCACGAGCGACGGGCCGGGGTGGGCGAAGGCTTCCCGGTAAGCGGCCTCGATGCGGGACGGGTCCGTGACGCGGACGGCGTGGAACCCCAGGGCGCGGGCCACCGCGGCGTAGTTCGCATCGGGCACGTCCACGCCGAAGTCGGGGAGCCCGTCCACCAGCATTTCCAGCTTGACCATGCCCAGGGTGGAGTTGTTGAACACCACCAAGTTGACGGGGAGCCGGTGGGCGGCAACGGTGATCAGCTCCCMCAGCAGCATCGACAGGCCGCCGTCGCCCGATACCGACACGACCTGACGGCCGGGGTAGGCCAGCTGGGCGCCGATCGCGTGGGGAAGTGCGTTCGCCATGGAGCCGTGCAGGTACGAGCCGATCAGGCGGCGTGTTCCCAGCGGATTGATGTAGCGGGCGGTCCAGACGTTGCACATGCCCGTATCGGCGGTGAAGACCGCGTCACGCGCTGCCACCTGGTCCAGCATCGATGCCGCGTATTCCGGGTGGATCGGCTGTATGGTTTCCACCTTGCGCGTGTAGGCGCCGACGGCCTTGTTCATAAGCCGGTCGTGCTTCTTGAGCATCGCGTCGAGGAAGCGGCGGTTCTTCTTCGGCTTCAGCAAAGGCATCAGGGCCGCCAGGGTGGGGAGCACGTCACCGTGCACTGCGATGTCGACGTCGGTCCGCCGGCCCAGGTTCTGCGCCGCCCGGTCCACCTGCGCCGTGCGGGTTCCGGGCAGGAACTGGTCGTAGGGGAAGTCCGTGCCAAGGAGGATCAGCAGGTCCGCGTCCTCGATTCCTTCGGCCGCCGCGCCGTAGCCCAGCAGCCCGGTCATGCCGATGTCGTAGGGGTTGTCGTACTGCATGAAGTCCTTGCCGCGGAGCGAGTGCCCGATCGGGGCGTTCACGGCTTCCGCGAGGGCGATCACCTCGTCGTGGGCGCCCTCGACGCCGGCGCCGGCGAAGATCGCGACCTTGTCCGCGGCGTTGATGGCCTCGGCCAGTTCCCGGACGCTGGCCGGGTCCGGGACCATTGCGGCAGGCCGGAAGGCCGCGGGCGCCGGCGTTTCGGCGGCCGCCTCCAGCCCGGCAATGTCCCCGGGCAGGGTCACGACGGCGACGCCCCGGAGGGCGACGGCGTGCTGGATGGCACTGTGCATCACCCGCGGCGCCTGCTCGGGCGTGCTGATCAGTTCGGAGTACACCGAGCACTCGTTGAACAGCCGGTCAGGATGGGTTTCCTGGAAGAAGCTGCTGCCGATCTGCTTGCTGGGAATGTGCGAGGCGATCGCCAGCACCGGGGCTCCGGAGCGGTTGGCGTCGTAGAGTCCGTTGATGAGATGCAGGTTTCCCGGCCCGCAGGAGCCTGCGCAGACCGCGAGACGGCCGGTCAGTTGTGCCTCGGCCGCGGCGGCGAACGCGGCAGCCTCTTCGTGCCGGACGTGAATCCAGTCGATCCCGCCCTTTGCAGCACCGCCGGTCTTCCGGACGGCGTCGACAATAGGGTTGAGGCTGTCGCCGACTATGCCGTAGATGCGCTGCACGCCGGCGGCTTGGAGTTGTTCGATGAGCTGGGTTGCAAGTTCCTTGGCCATGGGTGCACGCTCCCGCAGTCGAATCCGTTAGCTGACACGGCCAATATAGTCCGCTCAGCTTCAGCCACGCCCGGGGAACGCTCCCTCAGCTTCGGCAACTGGCCACCGGACGCTCCCGCACGTTTGGCAACAAAACACCGGATGCTCCCTCACCTTCGGCAACAGATCATCCTTGGGCCCCTCACCTTCGGCAGCTGACCGCCCACCTCTTCAGCGCCGGACGTGCGGGAGCGTCACGCCAAAACCCGCCGGACGTGCGGGAGCGTCCGGAGGGTCAGTTGCCGGAGTGCGCCTGCAGGAAGGAGTAGACCTCGGTCTCGTCCACGCCGGGGAAGGCTCCCGGGGGCATCGCGGCGAGCAGGTGCGAGTGGGCCCGCGCCGAGGGCCAGGCGTTTCCGGCCCACTCGGAGGTCAGGGCGGCTGGAGGCCTGCGGCAGCAGCTYTCGTCCGGGCAGGTCGACTTGGACCGCTCSGTGGTGTCGCGGCCGCGGAACCACTTCACCTGCGCGTAGGGCACCCCCACGGACAGCGAAAACTCGCCATTGGCGGAGCGCTCGGTCCGGGCCGTGCACCAGTAGGTCCCCGCCGGGGTGTCCGTGTACTGGTTGTAGGCGCTGAACTTGTCCGGCACGTCGAAGACCACCCGGGAGGTCCAGTTCTTGCACGACGGCTGGCCCTCGATCGCGCCGGTGTGGTCCTGCGGGAACGTCACGCCGTCGTTCTCATACGCCTTGTAGATGATGCCGCTCTTGTGCGTCTTCTGGAAGTGGGTGCGGATGTCCAGGTGCTGGGTGGCGAGGTTGGTGAAGCGGTGTGCCGCAGTCTCGTAGGACACGGCGAAGGCGTCCCGGATGTCCTCGACGGCGATTTCCTTGGCCTGCTTGGCGCGCTGCAGGAATTCCACGGTCGCCTCCTCGGGCAGCAGGAGGGCGGCGGCGAAGTAATTCGTGGCCACCCGCTGCATCAGGAAATCGCCGTAGTTCGACGGTGTCTGGTGCCCCAGGACGTAGTGGCCCAGCGCCTGGAGCAACACCGAACGCGGGTCGTGGTCGCTGCGCGCGTTCTGCGTCAGGTAAATCCGGCGGTTCTTCAGGTCGGTCACCGAGCGGGTGGAATGCGGCAGGTCGCCCACATGGTGGAGGCTGAACCCGAGGTGCCCCGCAATATCGGCGATGACGTGATGGGACAGCGGGCCGGACGTGTGGCCCACGGAGGCGAGGACCTTTTGCGCCTCGGCCTCGTACTCCGGGAAGTAGTTGTTCCGTTCCCGCATCATGGCACGCAGCTCGCCGTTCGCGCGGCGAGCCTCTTCCGGCGTCGCAACCTGCTCGTTGAGCCGGCGTTCCAGCTCGTGCTGCAGCCCCACCATGGACTCGAGCACATCCATCGGAAGCCGCGAGCTGATGCGGATCTTGGGCAGGTTCAGGGACTCGTAGATGGGGCTGCGCTGGTAGCGTTCCAGCTCGATCTCCAGGGCGGCGCGGCGGTTGGGCGGCTCCGCACCGAGCAGTTCGTCAATGCTCACGCCGAGGGCCGCCGCGAGCTGCTGCAGCAGGCCGAGTTTCGGCTCGCGCTTGCCGTTCTCGATCAGGCTCAGCTGGCTGGGGGCCGTTCCCACGGTGGCGCTCAGGTCATCCAGCGTCAGCCCGGCGGCCTTGCGGAGGTGTCGGACCCGGCGGCCCATGCTGATGACGTCCACCTCAGGCCCGGTGGACGACGGCGACAAGACGGGGCGGTTCCAGCTGGCGGGATGCATTTCTTGAGAATACGCGAAGAAGTGCATTTCTTTCCAGAGTTTTGATCTAGAAAGCCCCTTGAAAGTACAGAAAAGTAGGTCTTACGGAAAGATTCAGCATCCGGATCAGCCGCTTGAACTGCGAGGACGCAGCCGAGCCGGCCCCGGACCCCACCAAGGAGACAACGATGACTGCAGCATTTGAGCCCACCCAGCAGCCGTCCGGCCAGGACACAACACAGCAGGCCGCCGCCCTGGAGCTCGAGTGGGCCGCCAACCCGCGCTGGGAAGGTGTCACCCGGGACTACAAGGCTTCCGACGTCGTCCGCCTCCGCGGCCGCGTCTCCGAAGAGCACACCCTGGCCCGCCGCGGCTCCGAGAAGCTGTGGAAGCAGCTCACCGAGGAACACAGCACCGGCAAGTACACCAACGCCCTCGGCGCCCTGACCGGCAACCAGGCCGTGCAACAGGTCAAGGCCGGCCTCCGCGCCATCTACCTCTCCGGCTGGCAGGTCGCCGCCGACGCCAACAACTCCGGCCACACCTACCCGGACCAGTCCCTGTACCCGGCCAACTCGGTTCCCACCGTGGTCCGCCGCATCAACAACGCCCTGCTCCGCGCGGACCAGATCGAGTTCTCCGAGGGCGTCCAGACGGTCGAGGACTGGATGGTCCCGATCGTCGCCGACGCCGAGGCCGGCTTCGGCGGCCCGCTCAACGCCTACGAGCTCATGAAGTCCATGATTCAGGCCGGCGCCTCGGGCGTGCACTGGGAAGACCAGCTCGCGTCGGAGAAGAAGTGCGGGCACCTCGGCGGCAAGGTCCTGATCCCGAGCCAGCAGCACGTCCGTACCCTGAACGCCGCCCGCCTGGCGGCCGACGTCGCCGGCACCCCGTCGGTGATCATCGCCCGCACCGACGCAGAGGCCGCCACCCTGATCACCTCCGACGTCGACGAACGGGACCAGGAGTTCATTACCGGCGAGCGCACGGCGGAGGGCTTCTACAAGGTCCGCAACGGGATCGAACCCTGCATCGCCCGCGCCAAGGCCTACGCCCCCTACGCCGACCTCATCTGGATGGAGACGGGCACCCCGGACCTGGAACTGGCCCGCAAGTTCGCCGAATCCGTCAAGGCCGACTTCCCGGACCAGATGCTCTCCTACAACTGCTCCCCGTCGTTCAACTGGAAGAAGCATCTCGACGACGCCACCATCGCCAAGTTCCAGCGCGAACTCGGCGCCATGGGCTTCACCTTCCAGTTCATCACCCTGGCCGGCTTCCACGCCCTGAACTACTCGATGTTCGACCTCGCCCACGGTTACGCCCGTGAAGGCATGAGCGCCTACGTCGAGCTGCAGGAGAAGGAATTCGCCTCCGAATCCCGCGGCTACACCGCGACAAAGCACCAGCGCGAAGTCGGCACCGGCTACTTCGACGACATCGCCACCGCGCTCAACCCGAACGCATCCACCCTCGCATTGGTCGGATCGACCGAAGAGGGCCAATTCCACTAGTTCCCGCCCAAGGTGAGCCGTTCATTCCGCTCACTCGAAGGCACGACGGAGGCGGGCACCCATGGTGCCAGCGCCATCAGGGGCCGGGGAAGGTGATCCGGAAGCGTGCGTAAAAGGGGCCCTGTCCCCGCCCGGCCGAGCTCTGCGAGGCCCAGGCGGGGATGGGGAATAGCACGCGGAGGATTGCCTTTTTCGGCCCCAAACCGCACCCGCCGTCGAACCTGCTTCTTCCTATATAGGAGATTTGAAATGAACAGCTTCACTGACAACTTCACTATCAATGGGATCACGCTGACCGCGCAGCCGATTTGCCGGCAGGGCGAGGTCCTGACGCCGGACGCGCTGGCGTTTGTGGCCAAGCTGCACAAGGCGACGGCGGGACGGCGGCTGGAGCTGCTGCAGGCACGCCGTGACCGCCGCCAGCAGATCGGCAAGGGCCAGGATCCGCGGTTCCTGCGGGAGACCGAGTCCGTCCGCAACGATCCGAACTGGCGCGTCGCTCCCCCGGCCCCGGGCCTGACGGACCGCCGCGTGGAGATCACCGGCCCGGTGGACAAGAAGATGACCATCAACGCGCTGAACTCCGGCGCCAAGGTGTGGCTCGCGGACATGGAGGACTCCTCCACCCCGTCGTGGCGCAACGTCATCCAGGGCCAACTCAACCTCACCGACGCGCTGGAGCGCCGGATCGATTTCACGTCCCCGGAGGGCAAGGAGTACAAGCTCCGCTCCGCCGAGGAGCTCCCCACGATCGTGGTCCGGCCACGCGGCTGGCACCTGCCGGAAAAGCACATGCTTATTGACGGCACCCCGATTGCCGGCGGAATCGTCGACTTCGGCCTGTACTTCTTCCACAACGCCCGCCGCCTGATCGCCCAGGGCAAGGGACCGTACTTCTACCTGCCGAAGATCGAGAACCACCTCGAAGCCCGGCTGTGGAATGATATTTTCGTCCTTGCCCAGGATCTGCTGGGCATCCCGCAGGGCACCATCCGCGCCACCGTGCTGATCGAAACCATCACGGCCGCGTTCGAGATGGAGGAGATCCTCTACGAACTGCGCGACCACGCCGCGGGACTCAACGCCGGCCGCTGGGACTACATCTTCTCCCTGATCAAGAACTTCCGCACCCGCGGCCCGCGCTTCGTCCTGCCGGACCGCAGCCAGGTGACCATGACCCAGCCGTTCATGCGCGCCTACACCGAGCAGCTCGTCCGGGCCTGCCACAAGCGCGGCGCCATGGCGATCGGCGGCATGGCCGCGGCCGTCCCCAACCGCAAGGATGCGGACGCCAACGCGATCGCCATCGAGAAGGTCCGTGCGGACAAGACCCGTGAGGCCGGCGACGGCTTCGACGGCTCCTGGGTGGCCCACCCCGACCTGGTTCCGGTCTGCCGCGAAGTGTTCGACGGCGTCCTCGCCGACCGCACGAACCAGCTGGACCGCCTCCGCGAGGACGTCACCCCGGATGACCGCGCACTGCTCGATATCGCCTCCACCACCGGCACCATCACCGAACAGGGCATCCGGAACAACATCGAGGTCGGCATCCGCTACATCGAGTCCTGGCTCCGCGGGAACGGCGCCGTCGCCATCCACAACTTGATGGAGGACGCCGCCACCGCGGAGATCTCCCGCTCGCAGCTGTGGCAGTGGATCTTCTCCCGCGCCATCACGGACCACGGCGACGTCATCACCCGCGAATGGGTCGAGGACATGCTGGACGAGGAGTTCGCCAGGCTGGAACGTTTCGAGGGCGACCGCTTCGCAGATGCGAGGGACATCTTCGAGGAAGTCACGCTCACCCCGTCGTTCCCCGCCTTCCTGACCCTTCCCGCCTACGACCGGTTCCTGCATGAAGCGCGCGACGGCGCAGAAGTCCCCAGCGAGGACCCGGCGCTCGTCCCCGCCTAACGGCAGGGCACAGATTCCGTCTGCTGGGCTGCCATGCCCTTCGCAACAGGCACCCCGAGATCCGGGGCGGCGGCCCAGCGACGGAAGACCCCCACTCCCGACAACGGCGTCGAGGTGACAGTTGAGGCCCATGGTCCCCGTGAACATGGGCCTCAACTGTCACCTCGGCGGCCCGTGGGCCCGGCTGCGACCCCACATGTGAAGTGGTCCTTCTTAGTGGCAGTACCTGCCATTTTGCGTGGACTACTTGACTTCCCTGTGACTACTGTCGCGCCAAGGTGCCCAAGGTTACGATGTGACAACGTGGATGCATCAGCCCGCTCGTTAGCTCTCGGCGCCGCAACGGAGGCAAGCAATGGAACTCAGATCCTACCCAGAGGCGCCGAGACCGGTCCGCGGCTGCATCCCGCCCGTATCAAGTGGCGCCTATGCTTCTGCATGACCTGGGCAGGGGTCTCCTGCGACGCTGGTACTTCGTCGTCATCGGGGTCTTGCTGACGGCTTGTGGCGCGCTGCTACTGGCGTCGGTGGTCCCGCCCACACACCGCGCCACCGCGAGAGTCGTGCTGATTCCGCCGCCCTCGCTGGTGTCCGCGGACGGCAATCCCTATCTGTTCCTGGGTGGACTTGAACAGGCGCTGGGCGTCTTGACCGTAAAGTTGGGTTCCGAAGCGACTAGCGAGCAGATCCTGGAGGCATACCCGGACGGCTCCTATACCGCGGTCAAGGACACATTGTCGCCCGGGCCAATCATGCTCATCACAGCGGAAAGTGAGAGTTCGGACGGCACCCTGCAGGTCCTTGACGCGGTGCTGAGGGTGGTGCCTGAAAACTTGGAGAACATGCAGGACCAGCTCAACATTCCAGACGCGTCCCGGATCACGGCCTTGACCATTGTCCGTGAGGATGCGACAACAAAGGTTCTGCAGAGCCAACTTCGCGCTGTATTGGGCGGCGTCGCACTTGGACTTTCTATGACAGTGCTGCTGACCGGACTGCTGGACCGGCTGCTCACCTCCCGAAAGAAAAAAGCGGGTCGGCGTCACGCGTCGGGCCCGGGAGTTGAACTCCACGAAGAGCCATCCCCAGCGGCCGACGACCAAGTGCGGATGTCGCGGCGCGGGACCAAACGCAGCCGCCGTCCAGCACCGGAACCGGAAGCAATGGAACCTCCGGCAGCCGAGGATGGCTCCGACGGGCCGGAGCGTGACAAGGACGAACTCCCCACCATGGTTACGAATCAGTAGCCGTGGCTTCAGCGGCAACGCCCCGTGAAATGACGGCGGCAAGATCCAGCCAGCTCAGCCCGCCCGACGGCGTTACCGTCCTCACCTGCTTCGCGGTCCTCCTTTACTTGGTTCCGGCCGACCGCAGAATAGAAGCACTCGGCGGCGCCGGTGCCCCTGCCTACCTTGTTGCCCTGGTGGCCTTGTTGTGGTGGGCGTGGCACCACCTCCAAAAGCCGGCCGCCAGCGGGCGCCAGCAGTTGCAGTGGGTCCGGGTTGCTGCCTTCCTTTTCGTCGGGGCCTGTCTGGCCAGCTATGCGAAGGCCGCGCTTACGGCCCTTCCAGCAGCCGACATAAGCGTCGCCGACCTGGGGCTGGTTCGCATCGCAGCGCTGGTCGGCATCCTGCTGGTGGCCAACGACGCAATAGGCAGCGAAGACCGTTTCATGGTCCTGATCCGAAGGCTGACCCTGTTCGCCGGCCTCTACGCCACGCTCGGACTGTTCCAGTTCTTCACGGGCATGAGCATTGTGGACACGTGGCAAATTCCAGGTTTGTCCGGACCCGGAGAGAACGGCATCGGCGCCAGATCAGGATTCGTGCGGTCCGCGGCGACTGCCACCCACCCTCTGGAGTACGCAGTGGTCTTGACCATGATGCTCCCCTTCTGCCTTACCGTTGCCATTCGCGACCGCTCCCGCCCGGCCTTTCTGCGCTGGTTTCCGGTAGCGGTCATTACGCTCTCCACCGTGCTTTCCGTTACCAGGTCGGCTTTGCTCGCCATGGCAGCGGTCTACCTGGTGTTGTTTCCGTCCTGGCCGCCGGTGGTCCGCAGGGCCGCGGGCGCCACGTTGGCGCTCGGGGCCGTTGCCGTCTATGTGGCCGTTCCGGGCATGGCCGGAACGATCCTGGGAATGTTCTCGGCCAATGATTCGAGCATCACCTCGCGGACGGACAGTTACGACGAAGCAATCCAATTCTTCCTCGTGAGCCCCTTCGTTGGCCGTGGCTTCGGGACGTTCCTGCCCGCCTACCGGATTCTGGACAATCAATACCTGGTGAGCGCCGTGGAGATCGGGATCGTCGGAGTGCTTGCCCTGCTCGCCATCGTATTTTCCGCGATGGCGGCGGCGTATTCCTCCCGCCGCCTTTATGCCGAAGAACCTATGAAGGCAATGGGACTGGCCTTGGTCGCCTCGATGCTGGCCGGAAGCCTGAACTTCGCGCTCTTCGATGCCTTCGCTTTTCCGCAGGCCTGCGGCACAGTGTTCATGGTTGCCGGCTTGTGCGGCGCCTACGCCAACATCGGCCGAAATCCAGCCATGCCCAGCGGGCTGTCGTGAAAATACGGGAACGGCTCGGGCGCCGCCTGAGAAAGGGGCGGAATGCCATTGCGCGCAGATGGTACCTGGCTCTGGGCACCGTGGTTGTTATGCTCCCTCTTCTCTTCGCGGCCAGCACGGCCACTGGCATTTACTACAGCAAGACAGATGTGCTTTTCCTGTCTCCGCGCGCGCCAGGCAGCGGCAACGCCCTGCAGGAAGACCCAGCTCAAATACTGGCATTCGCTTCAGTGGTAATGCATCGCTTGAATGCCGATGCCGGAAAGACAGTTCCAACCAGCACGTCCTCCCCGCTGTACGGTTCAGGCATCCGCAGCGGTCACCTGGTGTATATCCCCAGCTCTGGCGGCCAATGGCAATTGAGCTACAACCGCCCCGTCATTACGATCGAAATCGTGGGTGAATCCATGGATGAGGTCGCAACTGAGCGCCAGCAAATCCTGGACCGGATTTCCAGCATTGCCAAGGACTCCCAGCAGGAACTGGGCATCAAGCCGGCCGCCAATATCACCACCGAGCCGGCCCCCAGCGTGGAGTTCGTAGCCTACGTCGGTGTGCGGAACGCGACGGCCGTCCTCGCACTGACCCTCCTGACGATCGGTCTGGCCGCGGGGATACCGCTCAGTGTCGACCGCGCCCTGGCCGGCAAGCGCAGACCAGGCGCCGGCCGCCGACCGCAGCCCGCAGCTGGTGGCCCGGATGCTCCGACGTCAATACTTCGTGCAGACTCCGGGGCGCTCTCCTAGGCCCACCGCGGGGAGGGACTGGCCGCGGGCTACGTGGTCCGCAGTCTCGCCTTCCCGGGAAACGGGAGCCAGCCCCTGGACCGCATTCCTGCCAGCTCCTCCGTGCTGGCCCGGACGTGCTCGATGAAGTCCTCCAGGCGGTGGTACTTCTCGACATAGGCCCGGCCGCGCCGTCCCATGTCCTCCGCAGCATGGGGATCGTTGAGGATCATTTCGATCTTTGCCCTGAGCGCCGCAACATCGCCGGGGGGAACCAGCATGCCGGTTTCCCCGTCCTGTATCACGTCGATCTGCCCGGCTGTCCGCGTCGAAATCACCGGTCGTCCCATGGCCATGCCCTCAAGAATGACGTTCACACCCGCGTCGATATCGGTGGGCAGCAAGGGGACCACAACCACCTTCGCTTCCGCATATGAGGCCCGAAGCTGCGACGAGTCCAAGGATTCGACTTCAACGTCGTCGGACGTGTCGAGATGCTGCCGGACGTCCGTCGTGGTGACCTTGAACCCGTTGAGGGCGACGACCAACGATGCCGCGATCCGGAGCGGAATGCCCAGTCCCCGGGCGGCCGCCACGAGGGTGTCGAAGTCCCGCTGGGTTGATCCGGCGGAGAAGAGGATGTTCCGTGCCCTGTCCTCGGGGCGGAAAAATTCCTGGTCCACCGGATGGCGGACCAGGACGACAGTTTCAGGGCCGAACCCGATCCTTTCGACCGCCACATCGCGCTGGACCGAGCTCCACGTAATGATCCGGTCGACGCCGGACCGGAACACTCGCAGCGGCAGGCGCACCGACGGCTTGGACAGCCAAAACATCAAGGCCAGATGCGGGGTAGGAAGGCGCAGCACGGCAAAGAGAGCGGCGACGGCTACGGTGTGACGCTCTGACCAGGTCACCACGACGTCGTACGACCGGCTCAGCCTGCCGGCCTCCACGGCCTGGGCTACGAAGGTTGGCAGCTTCCGATACACCCTGCCCCGCCGCCCTGGGACTGCCGCTATGGCTGCTTCGTCGAGGACGTCGCAGCCCAGGGTGTTTTGAAACAGCATGCTGCGGGGATCTTCACCCCGTTGTTCCCGTCGCAGGCGTTCCTGGCTGTCCAGTGTCGCCCGTCCCCGGGTCTTGACCAGCAGTATTTTGGGGCGCCCGCCGGGCCCGCTACCCACGAGACAGGCTTCGTTCGGACGTCGACGCGCGCGGCTCTGCTTTCGGCTCCATGCGGTCATCCTAGCAATTCGGCAACTTTTGGGAATGACCTGCGTCACATCGTTTGCGACAGCCCGGCGGGGCCATGCGTGCGCTCCCTCACGAGACGGCTCGGCGCAAGGGGGCGAACAAGGAGTCGTCAGTGCACCTTGGGGACGTGCCGGAGCGACAGTCCGGTGCCGAGGATGAACAGCGCCACCGAGCAAAGCACCATCAGCAGCGGGCCGGTCCAGGATCCGGTGACGCCGTGCGCATAACCCAGCAGGGTCGGGGCCAGGGCACCGAAGGAGTAGCCCACACCCTGCACCACGGCGGACATCCGTCCGGCCGAGGCCTGGTCCCGGGCCAGCCGGATGATGGCAATGAAAATCAGCGTGATACCGCCGCCCTGGGCGATCCCGCCGAACGAGGACCACAGCCACCACAACTCCGGCGCCAGCAGCAGGCCCAGCGGAACGGTCACCCAGAACAGCCCGAGGGTGAGTCCGACCGCCGTCGTGCTGGCGAAGCGGGCCGCGAGCGGAACGCCCAGCCCGCCCACGATGGCAAGGATCTGGAACAGCGAGGATCCGGCGCCGGCACCCGCGGCCGTCATGCCCAATTCGTCGGCGAGGATGCTGGGCAGCCACGCGGTCACCCCGTAATAGGAAAACGCCTGCCCTGCGAAGCCCACGGTCAGTCCGACCGTGATCCAGCGCGACGCCGGCTTGGCCCCGGCACGCGGCGGACCCGGGCCGGGAACCGGTTCGGGGCGGAACGCCCGGCCGCCGACGGCGAGCACCCACGCAGCCAGCGCCGCGACGGCGAAGAGGCCGCAGGCAGCAAGGGCCAGCCGCCAGCCGAACAGCTCGGCCAGCGGAGCCATCACCATGGCGGTGATGAACGAGCCGATGTTCAGGGCGGCGGTGTAAATGCCCATCGCGGTGCCCTGCCGGGCCGGGGCGAAGTCCCTCCGGATGATCAGCGGAACGGCAATATTGCCGATCGTGATGGCGACGCCGAGAATCACCGTGCCCAGCATCACGACGGCGCTGTCACCCGCCGAGCGCACAATCACGCCGAGCAGCACACCCAGGAGCGTGAGGGTGATGGCGACTTCCGCGCCGAGTTTACGGCCGGTCAGCGAGGCCAGCGGCGAGGCCAGTGCGAAGCACAGCACCGGGATGCCGGTCAGGAAGCCAAGTTCCACCGGGGAGAGGCCGAGCTCCTGCTGCATCAGTCCGACCACCGGGGCCACGGCCACGAACGGTCCGCGCATGTTCAGTGCAATGAGCCCGATGGCGGCCAGCAGGATCCAGCTGCGCGGCACCTTCGCCAGGACGCTTGCGCTCATGGGTGCCGCGGCCCGGCCGACAGGCAGAAATATGATTTCATCAGTCCCATTGCTATCACGTGCCCGCGCCGGACCTGCCGATTGTGACTCCCCCGGGGTCGCGACGGCGTCAGCCCGCGGACTGCAAGGTCGCCTCGATCACAGCGGGCGAAAGCACAAACTGCGTGACCATCTGGCTGGCGCCCAGGATGGCGGCCTGGTCCCCCGCCATGGAAAGACCAATCCGCAGGTGGGTGGTCGCAAGCGGCAGCGACCGCCGGTAAACCACTTCTCGGACGCCCGCCATGAGGTGTTCACCGGCCTGGCCCAGGCTTCCGCCGATCACAATGACGGAYGGATTGAGCAGGTTCACCACGGTGGCCAGCACGTCGCCCAGGTCCCGCCCGGCCTGGCGCAGGGCCTGGATGGCCTGCAGGTTCCCCTCGGCCACGAGCCGCAGCACGTCGCCGCCGTCGTCCGCCGTCACGCCTTGGAGCGTCAGGGACTGCGCGACGGCGGGGCCGGAGGCGAGCGCCTCAAGGCAGCCGTAGTTGCCGCAGCGGCAGAGCACATCGTCGCCGCGCGGCACCCGGACGTGGCCGAGGTCCCCCGCCGTGCCGTCGGCGCCGCGCTGGAGCTGGCCGCTGCTGATGATGCCGGCGCCGATTCCGGTGGCGACCTTGATAAACAGGAAGTTGCCGTCTTCCGGCCAGTAGGAGGTCTGCTCGCCGAGGGCCATGATGTTGACGTCGTTGTCCACCAGCACGGGGACCGGCAGCGAGCGCTGGACGTGCCGGACGACGTCGAACCCGTCCCAGCCGGGCATGATCGGCGGCTTCACCGGCCTCCCGGTGGCGTGTTCCACGGGGCCGGGCAGGCCGATGCCGATGCCGGCGAGGTCCTCCGTGCCGCGGCCCGCTTGTCCGAGCAATTTGGTCCCTTCCGACACCACCCGGTCCAGCACGGCAACCGGGCCGTCGGCTACGTCCTGGCCCAGCCGCCGCTCCGCCAGCACAGTCCCATTCAGGTCCGTGACGGCAATGTTCACGTGGGTGGCGCCGACGTCGACCGCCAGCACCACGCGGGCGGCGGGGTTGAAGGCAAAGCGCGACGGCGGCCGGCCGCCGCTGGAACTGGCCTCGCCTGCCGGCCCGACCAGCCCGGATTGCATCAGTGCGTCAATGCGGGACGCGACTGTGGAACGCGCCAGGCCGGTGGTGAGGGCCAGCTCGGCGCGGGTGCGGGCCTTGCCATCGCGCAGCAGTTGGAACAGGTCCCCGGCACGGGACATGCTGCCCGCGGCCTCGGGGGCGGCGGCGTCGGTGCCGGTAGGCGAAGTCATGAGTCAGTGATAGCACGGGCACTTCTGCGTGTCACGTTCTACAAATCCGGAACCCAGTTTTCAACTTTTGCTTGACGATCGACAGAAGTAGTCCTAGCTTGGGTGTGAGGCAGCTCATACCCCGACGACGAGGAGAGACAGTGCCATTCCCGATCCCGCTGTACACGGTCGAAAGCTCCGCTCCCGCATCCGCAGCCCTCCCGGAGGACTGGGATCCCATGGCGTCCACCCTCTAGGCCCGCCATGCCTCCCGAGGAAACCATGCGTCTGCAGGAATCCATGCCCGGCCGGCACCCGCTCGGCGTAGCCATGATCGGGTACGCATTCATGGGCAAGGCCCACTCGAACGCGTGGCGCAACGTGGCCAGCTTCTTCCGCGTCCCGGCCTTCGAGCAGCGGGTTCTCGTCGGGCGGGATCCGGAAGGAGTCGCCGAGGCCGCGCAGCGGTACGGCTGGGCGGAATCCGCCACGAACTGGCGGGATGTCGTCGCCCGCGACGACATCCACGTGGTGGATATCTGCGCCCCTGGCTTTCTGCACGCAGAGATCGCCCTCGCGGCCCTCGCCGCAGGCAAGCACGTCCTCGTGGAAAAGCCGCTGGCGAACACGCTGGCCGAGGCCGAAGCCCTGGCGGCGGCGGCTCTGGAAGCGCAGTCCCGCGGAGTCCAGTCAATGGTCGGCTTCAACTACCGCCGGGTTCCCGCCCTCGCCCTAGCCCGAGAGCTGATCAGCGAGGGCCGGCTGGGGGCGGTCCGACAAGTCCGGGCGGCTTATCTGCAGGACTGGCTGGTAGACCCGGCAACGCCCATGACGTGGCGGCTGCAGAAGGACACCGCAGGTTCCGGCGCGCTGGGCGACATCGCCTCACACGCCATCGACCAGGTGCTGTTCCTGCTAGCGGACCAGGTGACCGGCGTTTCAGGCCGGCTGCGGACTTTCACCCCGCACCGGCCGGGCGCCCGCGGGCTGGAGGAAGTGACGGTCGACGACGCCGCGTGGGCGACGCTGACCCTTGCCTCCGGTGCCGTCGCCTCGATTGAAGTCTCACGCGTGGCCCTCGGAAAGAAGAACTCCCTCACGCTCGAGGTCTATGGCGACAAAGGCTCCCTCCTGTTCGACCTCGAGAACTTGAACGAACTCCACTTCCTGGACGCTACTGACCCTGCCCGCGAGCAGGGATTCCGGCGCATCCTGGTCAGCGAACCCGAGCACCCGTACCTGCCCGCGTGGTGGCCGCAGGGCCACATCATCGGCTGGGAACACACCTTCACGCACGAAATCCGCGACTTCCTCCTGGCGATTGACTCCGGAGCAGAGCCTTCACCGTCGTTCCAGGATGGACTGGCAGTCCAGCGCATCCTGGCCGCGGTCGAGGAAAGTGCCGGGGCCGGGAGCTCCACGGTTCAGTTGGCTGACTCCCGGGCAATTGCCGTCCCTGTCCCCAGTGAAGGAGCCTGACATGGCCCGCCCGTACACACTGTTCACCGGCCAGTGGGCCGACCTGCCGTTCGAGGAAGTCGCAAGGCTGGCCTCCGGCTGGGGCTACGACGGCCTGGAGATCGCCGTCTCCGGCGACCACCTTGACGCCTGGCGCTGGGACGAGCCGGGCTACGTCAAGGCCAAACTCGCCGTCCTGGAAAAGTACAACCTCAAAGTCTGGGCCATCTCCAACCACCTCAAGGGCCAGGCCGTTTGCGACGACCCCATCGACTTCCGCCACCAGGCAATCGTCGGCCCCAAGGTCTGGGGCAACGGCGACCCCGAAGGCGTCCGCCAGCGCGCCGCGGAGGAAATGCAGCACACCGCCCGGCTCGCCAAGGCCCTGGGCGTGGACACCGTCGTCGGGTTCACCGGCTCGTCCATCTGGCAGTACGTCGCGATGTTCCCGCCCGTCCCTGCGTCTGTGATCGACGCCGGCTACCAGGACTTCGCAGACCGCTGGAACCCCATCCTTGACGTCTTCGACGAGTGTGGCGTCCGGTTCGCCCACGAAGTCCACCCCTCCGAGATCGCCTACGACTACTGGACCACCGTGCGCACCCTCGAAGCGATCGGCCACCGCGAAGCCTTCGGGCTGAACTGGGACCCGTCCCACTTCATGTGGCAGGGCATCGACCCGGTGTCCTTCATCTGGGATTTCAAGGACCGGATCTACCACGTGGACTGCAAGGACACGAAGTTGCGGCCCACCGGCCGGAACACCGTTCTGGGCTCCCACCTGCCCTGGGGCGACCCGCGCCGCGGCTGGGACTTCGTCTCCGCCGGCCGCGGCGACGTGCCCTGGGAATCCTCCTTCCGCGCCCTGACCGCGATCGGCTACGACGGCCCCATCTCGGTCGAGTGGGAGGACGCCGGCATGGACCGCCTCCACGGGGCTCCAGAAGCCCTGGCCGCCCTCAAAAGATTCGACTTTCCGGCGTCGAGCAGCTCCTTCGACGCCGCGTTCAGCGCCGCGGACCCGGCCGAACGGCCGCAATAGTGGGCGCTCGCGTATTCCTGAACGGAACACAATCAGCCCTTGTCACAGTTAGCCCGGAGGACGCATCGATGGAGAACCACAACTCCCCGGCACCACCGCCGATCCTGGAGGTCCGTGGACTGACCAAGAGTTTTTTCGGCATTCCCGTCCTGGAAGACGCCCATCTCAGTCTTCACCGTGGCCAGGTGCACGGCCTCATGGGGGAAAACGGGGCCGGGAAGTCCACCCTGATGAAGGTTCTGGCCGGTGTGTACCAGCCCGACGCCGGAACCGTGCTCCTGGAGGGCCAGGAAGTCAGCTTCAGCCACCCCACCAAGGCCCACGAAGCCGGGCTGTCGTCGGTGTTCCAGGAATTCAACCTCCTGCCTGACCGGACAGTGGCCGAAAACATCTACCTGGGCCGGGAGCCGCGCCGGGGACTGCTGGTGAACAAGGCCCTGATGAATTCGAAAACGGCGGAGCTGCTTGAGTCCTTGGGCATCACCGAGATCCGGCCCACCACGCAAGTCAGGAGCCTGACTGTGGCCGAGCAGCAGGTCGTGGAGATCGCGAAAGCGGTCAGCTATGACGCCCGGATCATCTCCATGGATGAGCCCACAGCCGCCCTGGCCGGCGCCGAGGTTGAACTTCTCTACGGAATCGTGGCCCGTCTGCGTGAACGCGGAACGGCGATCCTTTACGTCTCCCACCGCCTTAGGGAAGTGTTCGACCTCTGCGACGTCATTACCGTCCTGAAGGACGGCAAGGTGGTGAGCACCCAGCCCGCGGCCGAACTCGACGACGCCCGGCTGGTCCGGTTGATGGTGGGCCGGCCAATCTCGGCTTACTTCCCGGACAAGCTGCCCCGGGAGCACGTGGAAGCCGCCGGCGTTGGGGAGGAGCCGATCCTCGAGTTGGCGGGTGTTGGCAACGGCCAGCTGGACGGGATAAACCTCAGCATCCGGCCCGGCGAGATTGTCGGCCTGGCGGGGCTCCAAGGGTCCGGCCGTACGGAATTGCTGCACGGCATCTTCGGCGCAGCACCCTTCACGCGCGGAACGATGAAATTGGCGGGCCGGGACTTGCTGCCCAAGTCGCCGCGCCAGGGCGTGCGGGCACGGATGGCCCTGATTACCGAGGACCGCAAAGCTGAGGGCCTGAGCCTGAACCAGTCCATCCTGGACAACGCCCTCAGCGTGATCCGGTCCGTTTTTCCGGGCCGCACCGGGTCCGTCAGGACGGAAATCCCGGGCGTGTTTTCCTCCCTCGAAGTGATCGCCCGTGACCTGGACCAGGAGGTGCAGTACCTGTCGGGCGGCAACCAGCAAAAAGTGGTCCTCGCCAAGTGGCTGGCGATCCGGCCCCGGCTCGTCCTGCTGGATGAACCCACCCGCGGCATCGACGTCGGGGCGAAAGTTGCCGTGTACCGGCTGATGCGGCAGCTCGCGGCGGAGGGGAAGGCCATCCTGATGGTGTCCAGCGAGCTCCCGGAGGTCATCGGCATGTCTGACCGGATCCTTGTCATGCGCGATGGCCGGCTGGCCGGTGAACTTCCCGCCGGAACGTCAGAAGAAGCCATCCTGCAGATGGGGACCGGCGCCAGGACGGCACCCGAAGGAGAGGCATGACACAGCGAGCGGGATTCTTCCAGAAACTGTCCTCCACCCAGATCGTCTACGTCGTCGCGCTGGTGACCCTCATCCTGGGCGCGGTGCTGGTGAACTCCGTGGGGCGGAATTTTTTCAGCGCGGGAAATATCTCCAGCATCCTGACCGGAACCAGCGTCCTGGGCTTCATCGCGATCGGTCAGACGCTGGTCATCCTGGCCGGCAGCCTGGATCTGTCGGTTCCCTATGTCACGAGCCTGGCCAGCCTTATCGCCGCGGGGGTGATGGCCAACAACCCCAACAACGTCCTGTCCGCAGTCCTGTTGACGCTGGGGGCAGCAGCCGTCATTGGCCTGGCGAACGGACTGATCGTCGCCCGCCTCCACGTGCACGGGTTTATCGCCACGCTCGGCGTGGGCCTGATAATCAGCGGCTTCCTCGCCACCAACTTCAAGGGCAGCTTCGGCCAGACACCGCTGGCGTTCCGCTTAGTGGGGGCCACGGGACTCGGCCCGGTTCCGATCTCGACGATCATCATGCTGGCCTGCGCGGGCCTGGCCGGGCTGCTCCTGCACCGCACACGCGTCGGGCACCATCTCTACGCTGTCGGCGGCGACATCGCCGTGGCTCGCACCTCGGGAATCCGCGTTGATGTGCCGGTCATTACTGCCCACGTCATCTGCTCGGTGCTGGCAGCCATGGCCGGGCTGCTGCTTGCCAGCAGGCTGGGCGTGGGCAGTCCCACTGTGGGTTCCCAGGGCGGCTACGATCTGCTCTCCATCGCCGCAGTCGTGCTCGGCGGCACGTTGCTCTCCGGGGGGAAGGGGACCATCGCGGGCACCCTCGGGGGCGTGCTGATCTTTGCCATGCTGGACAACATCATGTCCGTCATGCAGGTCAACCCGTTCCTGAAGGACGTGGTCAGGGGCGTCGTCATCGTCGCGGCCGTCGCCGTCTACGCCGGGCGCCGGATCGTGAGCAGACCGGAACGGTTCGCCTCGAAAGGGTCCGCGGAAACGCCCGCTGCCCGGCCTGTGTCCGTGGAGGGGCCATGAGTACGGCAGTGAACTCCGAGCGTGGCGCGGTTCTCAAGCAGAACCGTGCGAGCCGTTCCGAGCGGCTGCTGCGCGCCGTGCGCACCCCGGGCGGCGCCGTCTTCGTCCTGCTGATCGGCCTCCTGGCGGCCATCATTGTGCTCAATCCTTCTTTCGGCGAGCCGAGCTCCTTCATCCGGTTCATCGGCAGGACTGCCCCCATTGCCATCGCCGCCATCGGCCAGTACTTCGTCATTGTCGGCGGGGAATTCGACCTGTCGATGGGCTCGGTCGTGACCATGCAGGTCATCGTTGCCGGCAACCTGATCGGGCAGGACGATTCCAAGGTGATCCCCGTACTGGTCCTGATGATTGTGCTGGGCGCCTTCATCGGGCTGGTCAACGGACTCATCACCACCTTGCTGCAAGTCCCGAGTTTCATTGTCACGCTCGGCATGATGCTGGCGTTGCTCGGGCTGGTCCTCTATTGGACCGGCGGAGCGGCCCAGGGCAACCCTGCGGCCAGCTTCCGGCAGATCGGGCGCGGCGGTATCCAGGGCGTACCGGTCCTGGACATCATTCCTTACCCGGTCATTATCCTCACAGCGGTGGCCGTGGCGGCGTCCGTCCTGATGCGGCGCCCGTTCGGCCGCATGTTGATCGCGGTGGGCGACAATTCCGTTGCGGCCGCGCTCGCCGGCTCAAGCGTGTGGTGGGTGCGGACCCGGGCCTTCATAATGTCCTCGCTGTCGGCAACCGTGGCCGGAATCCTGCTCGTGGGTTACGCAGGCGTCCACCCGTCGGTGGGGCGCGGCTACGAGTTCACGGCCATCACCGCCGTCGTTCTTGGGGGCGTCGTGCTGGGCGGCGGGCGGGGCTGGGTCCTGTCCGCTGCGGCCGGGGCGTTCGCCCTCGAGTCGCTATTCACCCTCCTGAACTTCATGGGGGTCCAGGCGACCTGGCGGGACACGGTCCAAGGAGTCATCATCATCATCGCAGTGGCCGCAGCATCCAGATCATGGCAGCGCAAGCGCAAGGGGGCCAGTTCCGCTGCCCATGACGAACAGCACCAACTGGCCGCAGCACCCACGCCCGACAAGGGCACCGAACAAGGAGGAGAAAGAGTCTGATGCGCAAAAACCCTGTCCGCGTGATCGCCCTTGCCGCAGCATTGCCGCTGGCGGCCCTGACCGCGTGTACCACCACCGACCCGTCCGTCACCCAAACGACGGCGGCCGGCACCGGCTCCCCGGCAGCCAGCACTCCAGCGAGTAAAGATTGGTTTGACCAGTCTCTCTACGACACCCAGAACCAGCAGCGCTCTGCGACCTTTGAAGGGGACCCGGAGCAGCCGTACCTGCAGTACATCGCAGGCGCGATGACGGACACGTCCAAGTTCGCCGCCCAGGGAGCCCAGAAGGTGTGCTTTGCGAACGCCTCCATCTCCAACCCCTGGCGGCAAACGGGCTGGATCACCATGAATCAGCAGCTCAAGGCGCTCCAGGCCTCGGGGGTCATTTCCGAAATGGAAACCCGTGACGCCAAGGACAACGACAACACCCAGATCGCGGACATTGACTACTTCATCGCCGAAGGCAAATGCGGTGCGTTCGTCATTTCGCCCAACTCCACGGCGGCCCTCACCCAAGCTGTCGAGCGTGCCTGCCAGACGGGGAAACCCGTGGTGGTGTTCGACCGGGGCGTGGAGACCAAATGCGCCACTTCGTTCATCCACCCGATCGGCGGCTTCGCGTGGGGCATCGACACCGCCACCTTCCTCAGTGAGAAGCTGAAATCGGGCGACAAGGTGGTGGCCTTGCGTATCCTCCCGGGCGTGGACGTGCTGGAGCACCGCTGGGCGGCGGCCAAGAAGATCTTCGAGGAAAAGGGAATTCAGGCCAAGGACTACTTCACCGGCGCGGATCCCACGGAGATCAAAAAGATCATCTCCGATGAACTGGCCACGGGTGACGTCAAGGGTGTCTGGATGGACGCCGGCGACGGTGCAGTGTCTGCCCTCGAGGCCTTCGAGGACGCCGGCAAGGCCCTGCCTGTAATGACCGGCGAGGACGAGATGAGCTTCCTGACCAAGTGGAAGCAGACCGGGATCACCGCCATGGCCCCGGTCTATTCCAACTTCCAGTGGCGGACCCCGCTGCTGGCCCTGGAAAAGATCTTCAAGGGCGAGCAGGTTCCGACCGAATGGGTCCTCCCGCAGAAGCCCATCCTGGCCGACGAACTGGACGACTGGCTGCAGCGCAACGAGGGCATGCCAAGCGGGCACTACGCCAAGTTCGGCGGCGAGGACCTGGACGGCTACCCCGAGGTCTGGCAACAGCGGCAGATGCCCTGACCGGGACTGGCGGTCCCGCGGGGTTTCCGCGGGACCGCCACAGCCTGGAATCGGCAGCAGGACATGTAGATGGGAGAAGGCAGCATTGGCGCGTCCAACAGGAATCAGCACGTGGGTCTGGGAATCCCCCTTGACCGACGCCAACCTCCCCGGGCTGCTGGCGAAAATGGCCGGCCTGGGTTTTGACGCCGTCGAACTACCGCTGGAAAACGCGGGCGACTTCTCTTCCGGCACCGCACTCAAATCCCTTGCGGATACCGGCCTGAAGCCTTACGTAGTGGGAGCCATGGCGCCGGGGCGGGACCTGGTGGCCGCGGATCAAGCCGCCGTGGAAAGGACCCAGGCCTACCTGGGCGACTGCATCACGATGGCCAGCAGCATCGGTTCCCCGACGGTGTGCGGACCCTTCTACGCCCAAACCGGCAGGGTCTGGCGGATGTCGCGGGACCAGCGGCGGGACGCCTACGCCGAGCTGCGCCGAAACCTCCAACCGGTCGCGGCCCGCGCCCAGGAGTCAGGGGTGGTGCTGGGCATCGAACCCCTGAACAGGTACGAAACGTCGCTGATCAACACAGTGGAGCAGGCGCTTGAGGCGCTGGAGCCCCTGCTCGGGAACGGCGTCGGCCTCGCGCTGGACACCTACCACCTTCACATCGAGGAGCGCTCCGTGGCTGCGGCCGTCCGGGCTGCCGGGGAACATCTGGTGCACGTGCAGGTCTGCGGAAACGACCGCGGCGCCCCCGGCGGGGACCAGACGGACTGGGAAGGCCTCCTGCAGGTCCTCGATGAGGTGGGCTACACGGGACCACTCAACATCGAGAGTTTCACCGTCGAAAATGCCGCCATTGCCGTCGCGGCGTCGATCTGGCGTCCGCTGGCCCCGAGCCAGGATCAGCTGGCTGAAAACGGACTGGCCTTCCTCCGCAGCCTGTGCCGCGACAATGGAGTATGACCCACGTAATCCGCAGAGCAACAACGGACGACGCCGGCCGGCTGGCCGGGCTCGCCGCCGTCACCTTCCCGCTGGCCTGCCCGCCCAGCTCGACGGCGGCGGACATCGCCGCGCACCTCGCTGCCGCCCTCAGCGAGGACAACTTCCGCGCCTACCTGGCCGATCCGGACATCACCATCCTCGTGATCGACGCCGACGGCGAGCTCCGCGGCTACAGCCTCCTCGCCGCCCGGCCCGCCGGGGACCCGGACGTGGCCGCCGCCCTGACCATCCTGCCTTCAACCGAGCTGAGCAAGTGCTACGTCCACCCGGACCACCACGGGCTGGGCGCCGCCGCCGAACTGATGCACGCCAGTATCGTCGAAGCCGCGGGGGCGGGTGCCCGCGGTCTCTGGCTCGGCGTGAACGAGCTGAACGCCCGCGCCATCCGCTTCTACGAAAAGTCCGGCTTCCGCAAGGTCGGCACCAAATCGTTCAGGCTCGGCAGCACCGTAGAACACGACTTCGTGCTGGAGCGCCCGGCCACGCCGTGACCAAGCCGACAGGTCGTCCGGGAATGGCGCCGCACCCGGCGGGGTTGACGCCAGCATGAAGATTGAGATCTGGTCCGACGTGGCCTGCCCCTGGTGCTACATCGGCAAGCGCCGCTTTGAATCCGCCCTCGCTGCCTTCCCGCACCGGGATTCCGTCGAGGTGCAGTGGCGCAGCTACCAGCTGGATCCGTCGCTGCCGGAGCACTACGACGGCACCGAACTGGACTACCTGAGCACCCGCAAGGGCATGGCCCCGGCCCAGGTCGCCGGAATGTTTGCGCACGTGGCGGAGCAGGCCAGGGGCGAGGGGCTCAACTACCGCTTCGACGACGTCGTCGTGGCCAACAGCTTCACCGCCCACCGGCTCATCCACCTCGCCGCGGCCCACGGGAAACAGGACGCCGCGAAGGAACGCCTGCTCAGCGACCACTTCGAGAACGGTAAGGACATCGGCAGCCGGGAGTACCTCACCTCCCTTGGCCTGGACCTCGGGATCGGCGCCGTCGAACTGGACGAACTGTTCACCACCGACAAGTACGCCGACGACGTCCGGCTGGACTTCGAGGAGGGCCAGGCCCTTGGCATCAACGGTGTCCCGTTCTTCGTGATCGACCGGAAGTTCGGGCTCTCCGGCGCCCAGCCGGCCGAGACCTTCACCGCGGCCCTCGAGCAGGCGTGGCAGGAAGGCCAGCCGCTGGTGATGGTGGGAGCCTCCGACGGCGGCGAAGCCGGTACCGCGCCTGCCGCCACCGGCGAATCCTGCGGTCCGGACGGCTGCGCCGTCTGAGGCCCCCGCCGACGTCGGACTCGCCGAAAGCGTCCGGGGTCGCCGGAAGTTTCCGGCGACCGGGCCGGTTTCCGGCGAACCCACGCCCTGGCCGCCGTCGCAGCCGATTTTGCTGACAGATCGCGCTAAAGTGTCTGTATGCCCAGGATTTCGGCCGCGAGCAACGCCGCCCAACGCGCCGAGACCCAGCACCGCATCCTGACGGCCTTCGGCGAGCTCCTCTTCACCCATGGGCTGCCGGGGCTGACCATGACCGACGTCGCCCGTCACGCACGGATCGGCCGCACCGCGGTCTACAACTACTACGCGGACATCGAAGAGCTCCTGATCGCCTACGCGCTGGACGAGACCGAGCGGTTCCTGGTTGACCTGCGGGAATCGCTGGACTCGCTGGAGAACCCGGTGGACCGCCTGGCCCTGTACGTGCGGGCCCAGGTCGAGGACCTCAGCCGGCGCCACCTGCCGCCAGGACCCGCCATGGGCGCCGTGCTGTCCCCGGCGTCGTTCGCGAAGCTTGCGGACCACGTCGGGGAACTCAGTGTGCTCCTGCAGGGCATCCTGCGGGACGGCGTCGCCCAGGGTTTCCTGCCGGAGGCGGACATTGCCCAGCTCGCGCAGCTCATCCATGGAACCCTGTCCTCCAGCGCCGCCCGTGGTGACGGTGCGGGCCAGGACGCGGAGGCGGAAGCCCGGCTGGCCCGCACCGTGCAGTTCGTCCAGCTCGGCGCCGGGGCCCGGTTCGACGACGACGGCCGTCCCCTCCGCCTGCACTCCTGACGCCGCGTGGGCCCGGAGTGCCGGGTGGACAAAGCTAGCTGCCGGGAGCCGGCGTCGCCGTCGGCAGTACGGGCCACTCCGATTCGTCCACGATCCGCCGGTCCTCGCGCGGGCAGGTGAGTTGGCCCGGCGTCTGGTCGACCAGTTCCGGCTTGGCCAATTCCTTGAAGTCTCCGGTGAGGATGACGTCCACGCTCGGGTCCGTCCGGGCGTCCTGGAAGTAGTCCGAGCCGGGCAGGTTGCGCTGGACACTGAACGCCGCAGACTGGCCTGCGGCGCCGGAAACAATCAACGCCACTCCCCGGTAGCTGGACGTCGTGTTGGCGACGTTCCCGACCATGAATTTGCGGGCCGCGAATTCGTCGGCCACGGACCGGGCCAGGCCCGGACGGGACGTCGAGTTGAACACGTTGAGATTAACCTTCTCCGGCGGGGTGTAGTCATACATCGCCTCCGGGCAGACGGACGCGGCAGCCTGGCTGCGCTCCGCCGTCGGGATCTTGATCTGGCCGTTCATGATTGCTATCGCAACCACAATTCCGGCGGCAACCAGCCCGAGCAGCAGCACCAGGACCACGCCGTGCAGGATACGCCTCCGCATTCTGAAAGGGTTGACGCGCAGTTCGTCATCCTCCACGAAGGTGGCGCGCAAATCCGCGCCGGAAATGACCTGGTGCCCGTGCAGGACGGTGACGTCCTTCGGCTTCCTAGCCATTTATCACCAGCACGCGCGCGTGGATCGCCGTGCGCTGGTGCAACGCGGTGCGGACAGCCCGGTGCAGTCCGTCCTCCAGGTACAGGACGCCGCGGTACTCCACGACGTGGGGGAACAGATCGCCGAAGAACGTCGAGTCCTCCGCCAGCAACGCCTCAAGGTCCAGGGTGCGCTTGGTGGTCACCAGTTCGTCCAGCCGGACCGGCCGCGGCGGCAGGGCCGCCCAGTCCTTGGGCGTGCTGTAACCATGGTCGGGGTACGGGCGTCCCTCGCCCACGGCTTTGAATATCACCCTGCAAGCCTAAGTAACTTGGACTGCCAAAGGAATCCGCGACTCCCCGCGTCGGGAGGTTGTAGCCAAACGGTAACCATTTGTCACACCGTCCTGCCCTTGCTGTCACAGTGAAGACCTTGCCGGCGGCACGGTCCACAACACATGCAAAGACGCCCGCCGGCTGGGAGAATGGAGCCATGACACCTCCCGAGACCCCAGCTTCCCACTCGCCGTCGGCCCCGCCCCTGGCACTGCTGCTCGACGTCGACGGTCCCGTGGCGAGTCCCGTCACCCGCGCGGTACAGCCCGCGATCATCGCGGACCTCCTGGCGCTGGCCGCTGCGGGAATCCCGGTCATTTTCAACACCGGCCGTTCCGCCGCGTTCATCCGCGAGCAGGTGATGGAGCCGATGATGGCCGCCGGGATGCCGGAAGACATCCTCATCCACGCCATCTGCGAGAAGGGCGCGGTCTGGTTCAGCTACACCTCCGCCGGCCCCGGCGCAGTCCACGTCGATCACGACCTGGCCATCCCGCGGGCGTTCGGCGACGACGTCCGCCGGCTCGTGGCCGAGGACTACGCCAGCCACATGTTCTTTGACGAGACCAAGCTGGCGATGGTCTCCGTGGAGCAGCACATCTCGGTCGAGAACTCCGACTACCGGGACGAGCAGCAGCTGTTCGACGCCGATGCCATGGAACTGATGGGCCGGCATGGCCTTGGAGTGGTGCGGCTGGACCACCATGCCCCCGATTCCGATGACCGGATCGACTACCGCGTGGATCCGACCATCATCTCCACCGACATCGAATCGGTCCGGCTCGGCAAGGACCTCGGCGCGAGCCGGGCTGTGGAACTGCTGGCGGCCCAGGGCGTCACCCCGCAGGCCTGGCGCACCGTGGGCGACTCCCGCACCGACTACGCCATGGCCGACTGGCTGCACCACAACGACCACCCGGTGAAACACGTCGACGTCCGTCCTGCCGACGGCGTCCCGGTGAAACCATACGAGGTGCTCACCGCGGCAGATCTGGGGCTGGGTGAGGACATCATCCACGACGACGCCGGGGCGGCCTTCCTGCGCGGCTGGCGCACTGCCCTCGCCGGCTGAACCGGCGGGCGGAACCACCCTGCGAACGCAGGGTGGCAGGGCAGGACGAAGGGCCGTTGCGGCCCACACCGGCGGCGTTTCAACCGCGGATTCTCACGGCGATTTTGGAGCGGGCGATATCATGCAAGCAGGGACACATCCACGCAAAGAATCACGGAGAAGCGACATTACAGACTCATTGGTCCAGGACGAGATCTACTACGGCAGCCAGGCATCGGTAGAAGCCCACGATGAGGTCACCTCCGCGGCCGCCGTCGCGAGGTTCCGGACCCGCCAGGACGTTGTGCGCCGGCGCGGCCGGTACGGCCTGATCAATGAGAACCGTACGCCGTACCAGGCCATGGTCGAGGACCTGATGTTCATCCGAGCACTGCTTGATGGCGCCGGCCTCGACTATCTCCTGGTCCGCGGGAACAACCACCGGCCGGTCATTGCCGTGGACTGGAAGGACCGGAAGGAACTCCGCGATGCGCTCGTGGCGGCCTGCCACGACGAGCCTTTCTACTCGATGAGCGTCGACGCGAAAAAGAAGTCCTCGGTGCTGGTGGCCGACGGGGAGCTTTCCCCCAACCGGCAGTCCCGGATCTTCCGGCTGTACCGCCCCCGGGTCGAACCGGAAGGCGGCTTTGAGTTCGGCGCCTCAGCCGGCGTGCAGCTGGAACTGTGGAGTTTCGAAGGCGACCAGCTGATCCTCCCGATCGAGAACTCGCTGACCCGCCGCACGCTCCTGGCCCAGGACGCCGTCCGCGGAACCGTGGAACGCTACGGCAGCACCTGGCCCACCATCGAGAACATGTTCGCGGACCACGCCAGTGACATCAGCTTCGATGTTGATCTCGTGTTCTCCTGGGTCGATGGCAGCTCCCCGGAATACATTGCGGCCCGCCGCGCGCGGATGGCCGGCGTCGTCGTGGGTGAAGGCGACGACCACGAAGCCCGGTTCCGGCAGATCGACGAGCTCAAGTACGCGCTGCGCTCGGTGTACATGTTCGCGCCCTGGATCCGCCGGATCTTCATCGCCACCGACTCCCCCACCCCCTCCTGGCTGGCCGACCACCCGGGCGTCACGATAGTCCGCAGCGAGGAGTTCTTCGCGGACCCCTCCGTGCTGCCCACCCACAACTCGCAGGCCGTGGAGTGCCAGCTCCACCACATCGACGGCCTGTCCGAGCACTTCCTGTACTCGAACGACGACATGTTCTTCGGCCGCGCGGTCGGACCGGACATGTTCTTCACCCCCGGCGGCATCACGAAGTTCATCGAGGCGGAAACCCGGATCGGGCTCGGCGACAACGACGCCGAGCGCAGCGGTTTCGAGAATGCAGCCCGGGTGAACCGCAAACTGCTGTGGAACCGCTTCGGCCGGATCACCACCCGGCACTTGGAACACACGGCCGCCCCGCTGCGCCGCAGCGTCGTGGCCAAGATGGAGCAGGAGTTCCCGGCGGAGTTCGCCAAGACGGCAGCCAGCACGTTCCGCGCGGCGGACAACATCTCGGTGACCAACTCGTTCTACCACTACTACGCGCTGCTGACCGGCCGGGCCGTCACCCAGACGGCGGCCAAGGTGCGTTATGTGGACACCACCGCCAGGGCAGGGCTCAACTACCTGCCCAAACTGCTCGCCAAGCGGAACATGGACTTCTTCTGCCTCAATGACGGCAGCTTCCCCGAGGTCGCGGCCGAGGAAAGGGCCGAGATCGTGACGGACTTCCTGGAGAAGTATTACCCGATCAAGGCGCCCTGGGAAAAGTAGCCTGACAGAGGCAGCCGCCAGCAGCCGGCGGTCAGTTGCTGGCGGTCAGCCGGCGGTTGCCCGGGGTCCTGGCCGGGTCCTCGAGCTTCGCCTTGGAAGGGATCCGGATTCCTGCCGCCGAGATCCTCCGCTGCGTCTCCGCTGCGGTGACGAGCTCGCCGACCGCCGGGGTGTCGCCGAGGAGAACCACGGAATGCACAACCGTGTGCTCGTAGACATGCACGAGGTTGAACGCCTGGCCGCCGTCGCGTCCGCGGGTTCCGCCTACCTCTACGTTAAGGTCCTGCGTGTAACAGGTGGCTGACGCGACGGAGACCGGGATCCCGGCGAAGGTCGCCGTCGTCGAGTAGTGCAGGTGGCCTCCCAGGATGGCCCGGACGTCGGAGTTCCGCAGGACTCCGGCCAGTGCCGACTGGTTTCGCAGCTCCACCAAGACGGCGAGGTCAAGGACCGAGGGTACCGGCGGGTGGTGCAGGGCAAGGATCGTTCCGTCCGGCGCGGGGGTGGCGAGTTCGGCCCCAAGCCACTCCAGCTGTTCAGGGCTCAGCTCGCCGTGGTGGAAGCCCGGGACAGAGGTGTCGAGGGTGATGATCCGCAGCCCGTTGATGAAGTACGTATGGTCCACGGGGGCATCGTCGGCCGGCAGATCCAGCAGGCCGGTGCGGAAGTTCTCCCGGTTGTCGTGGTTTCCCATCGCCCAGATGACCTTCGCGCCCAGCGCCTGGCAGGCGGGCTCCACGATGGCCCGCAGCTTCGCGTAGGCCTCGGGTTCCCCCCGGTCGGCGAGATCGCCGGTGAAGATCACAGCTTCGGGGCGCGCGCCGGAAGCCAGCACTTCGTCGAAGAGTTGTTGGAGCAGGGCGTCGCTGTCGACCACACCATGCAGCGGTGCCGTACCTCCCAGCAGATGGGGGTCACTCAGATGGAGTAGAAAATGACGTGGCCGGGGGTGCTCGGCCTCGATGGGCTCCATTGCTACCTTCCTGGTTGGGTGGGGGCGGTAGCCCCCTGCTTCCCTCTCAGTAATATCTATCCAATCAGACATTCGGCCAACAATGTGCAAACTCCAGTAGGCATGTTTGAAAAAACGGCAACAACGAGTAATCCGGCGGACACATACCTGCCTCGGTATGTGTCCGCCGGAAACTCCTTACTCAGGTACTTGGCGGCTAGTTCAGGTAGCCGTTCGGGTTCAGCACGTACTTCGTGGCCGCGCCGGCGTCGAATTCCGCGTAACCCTTCGGCGCATCCTCCAGCGTGATCGCCTTGGCGTTGACGTTCTTGGCGATGTGGACCTTGTCATGCAGGATGGCCATCATCAGCTGGCGGTTGTACTTCATCACCGGACACTGGCCGGTGGTGAAGCTCAGCGACTTGGCCCAGCCGGTGCCCAGGCTGAGTGAGAGGGCGCCCTTCTTGGCCGCCTCATCGATGCCGCCTGGATCCCCGGTGACGTAGAGCCCGGGGATGCCGAGCGCTCCGCCGGCCGCCGTGATCTCCATCAGCGAGTTGAGCACCGTTGCCGGAGCTTCCTTGGCGTCGTGGCCATGTCCCCTGGCTTCGAATCCGACGGCGTCGACGCCGCAGTCGACTTCCGGAACGCCCAGGATCTGCTCGATCTGCTCGGCGGGCCCGCCCTGGGAAAGGTCGATGGTTTCGCAGCCGAAGCTCCGCGCCTGCTTCAGCCGGTCCGCATTCATGTCGCCGACAATCACGACGGCGGCGCCCAGCAGCTGGGCACTGGTCGCCGCGGCCAGCCCGACCGGGCCGGCTCCCGCGATGTACACGGTGGAGCCGACTCCGACGCCGGCAGTGACGGCGCCGTGGAAGCCGGTCGGAAAGATATCTGACAGCATCGTCAGGTCCATCATCTTCTCGAGGGCCTGGTCCTTGTCCGGGAACTTCAGCAGGTTCCAGTCCGCGTATGGCACCAGGACGTAGTTGGCCTGGCCGCCGACCCACCCGCCCATGTCCACATATCCGTAGGCCGCACCGGGGCGGGCCGGGTTGACGTTCAGGCAAATGCCGGTCTTGCGCTCCTTGCAGTTCCGGCAGCGTCCGCAGGCGATGTTGAAGGGGACGGAACAGATGTCCCCCACCTTGATGAACTCGACGTCCGGCCCGACCTCCACCACTTCACCGGTGATTTCGTGACCGAGCACCAAGTCAGAAGGCGCGGTGGTGCGGCCACGGACCATGTGCTGGTCCGAGCCGCAGATGTTCGTGGCGACGGTTTTGAGGATCACTCCATGGCGCACCGGGCGCCCTACGTTCGCGGGGTTGACCCCCGGGCCGTCTTTAAGTTCGAAGGTGGGGTAGTCAATGTCGATCAGTTCGACCTTGCCCGGCCCCTTGTAGGCAACGGCTTTGTTCCCTGTCATCACTTTCCTCCTGGTTACACGGACCCCCAATAAGAGTGTCCAGTTGTGATTTCCGAAGCGTGCTGATGTACCTTCCCCGGGCGTTCGGCGGCAGTCCGGCCGGCGCGCTGACGCGCGTCGGGGACGTGGGCGTGCCCCATTTACTTGGAAGGTCCGGCCAGTCTAGGCGGGAAGCATGCTTAGGGATAGGGGCCCTTGTCCCCTTGCGGTCTGGGAGTCGGCTCTCAGCTGAGAGCCGACTCAACCGCCTCAATGACGTCCGGCGCGTCCGGCTCCACCGTCGGGGCGAAACGGGCCACTACGACGCCGTCGCGGTTCACGAGGAACTTCTCAAAGTTCCATTTCACCAATCCCGGCAGGACGCCGTTCCTGAATTTGGTGAGCTCGGCGTAGAGCGGGTGCTGCTTCCTGCCGCGGACATTCGCCTTGGTGGTAAGCGGGAAAGTGACGCCGAAGTTCCGTTCGCAGAATTCGGCGATCTCGGAGTCCGCGGCAGGCTCCTGGCCTGCGAACTGGTTGCACGGGACGCCGAGGACCTGGAAGCCCTGATCGCGGAATTTGTTGTGCAGGGCCTCAAGTCCTGCGTACTGCGGAGTGAACCCGCACTGGGACGCGACGTTCACCACCAGCACCACTTCGCCCTTGAAGCGGCCAAAGTCGGTGTCCGTTCCATCTATCAAAGTGAGCGGAATGCTGTGGAGAGAGGTCATGGGCGGGTTCCTCGCGAAGTCGGAGTGAAGATCGTGTTCCGGACGGTGTCCGGGGTTAATTTCGATAGTCATTCGATACCAACGCGCGAGTGTATGGGTTTATGCCTGCTACGGTCCGGGTGTCAACGACGGGTCAATGGGCGCCGACGGTTCAGTGGACTGGGTGGGCGGTGCAGGTGCCGACGTGGGCACCGGCGGTGGCGGCGGTGGCGGCGCAGGTATCACGACGGGCGGAGGTGGCGGCGGAGGTATCACGACGGGCGGAGGCGGCGCGGGAATAACGACGGGCGGAGGCGGCGCAGGTATCACAACGGGCGGAGGTGGCGGCGGAGGCGCAGGATCGCCGGTGGGTGCCAACGTGGGCGGTGGCAGCACAGGTTCCTCAACGGGAGGCGGCGGCACGGGTTCCACAACGGACGGGGGCGGCACTGGCGGCGTGGTGGGCTCCGGGGACAGAGTCGGCGTCGGGGTTTCCGCGGGCGGCGGCGTTGTAGTGCCGGGCGGCGGCGTTGTAGTGCCGGGCGGCGGGGGGTTGCTTGCGGAGGGGGTGTCACTCGGAAAATGGAAATCTCCCGGCGCTGTGGTTCCCCCTGGGGATCCGCTCGGCGGCTGGCTGGGTTCAGGCGTGGGCGTGTCCGATCGGGTCTTCGTCGGTGACAGGGCGTCCCCGGTCGGCGAAGTGGGCGCGGCCGCAGGCGAAGACGGCGTGCCAGACCACGCCGAGGCGGGCGATTCGTTGGCTCCGCCGGCCACCACGTGCGTCCTGTCTTCGGACACCGGAATGGCCCAGCCGAGGGACGTGTTGGACGGCTTGCCGGCGTCGGGGGCGTAGCTGATCATGTCGATGGTGCCCAGCTGGTCAGTCTGTGTGATCGGCAACAGCGTCCAGTCGTGGGGGTTCTTGTGGGAACCGTTCAGGATGGTCTCAAAATGCAGGTGGCAGCCGGTGGACGATCCCGTGGTCCCCACCCGGGCAATGACCTCGCCCACCCGAACCGAGTCCCCCTTCTGGACGGCGATCGCTTCCAGGTGATTGTAAGTGGTGATGAGCCCGTTGCCGTGGTCGATTTCTACGCGGTTTCCGCCACCCCACGGGTGCCAGCCGACTGCGCGCACAACTCCGGAGTCTGCTGAATATACCCGGGTGCCACAGGCCGCGGCGTAGTCCTGCCCCCAGTGAAATTCACCCGATGACCCTGTGATTGGGCTGGTCCGCAGCCCGAACGGCGAGGACTCGAAAAGCGATTCTAGGGGCGCCATAAGAAAGCCCTCTGCCGGCCGCCTCAGCCCGGCGGACGCTACGTTGAGTTCACCTGGAACGCCGTCTTTGGAGGTCGTCACGACCGTGGACCGGGTGTAGGCCACGAGCGCCAGGGCGTCTGCCGTGAAAGTTGACGGGGCCACGGCCTCAGCGCCCGGGCCGGTGGGAGCGCCGGTGGTTCCCGGGTCCAGGACGCCGGGTCCCACAACGCCGGAGGCCAGCGCCGGGGTCGGCGTAACCGCGGCTCCGGTGCCGGACAGGCCCGGGACTCCAAAGGTCAGGACCGCCAGCGAAAGGCAGAAACCCCCGGACAAACAGCGCACAGCAACGATGCGCGCTCTGACTGCCTGCTCACTCGATGAGTTTCCCCAGTGTTTTCCCACGACGTGACTCCTGCATTCTGTCCGCCAGTCCCCCTTTTCGCGGACTCACGTTCCTATGGGACCACAATCGGGTGGCACTGGGAACCGTAAAAGCTACCCCTTTCAAACACAAGTGGCGGCCCAGTAGCACTAGGTATCGTGGCAAGTACTGGGCATGGCAGCCGTGGGCGAGAATGGAGTATGCGCAACGTCCTTAGGGAATGGCAGGCCGAACTCAAGCAGACGTTTACCGGGACCCGGGACGCCGTGCCGGAGTGGGTGCCGCGGCTGGCGGAAGGCGACGATCCTGGTTTCCACCGGCCAGGTTCCGCGGTCTGGGCCGTGCATGGGGACATGCCGACGATTGTGGCGGGCATTCGGGCCCTGCTGATGCAGGCGCTCCATCCCGGCGCGCTGGCCGGCGTCCATGACCACTCCCGATTCCGCGAGGATCCGCTGGGCCGGCTTGCGGGAACCATCCGCTGGATCTTCACGGTGTCCTATGGCTCAACCGCCGCGGCCCGGGCAGCCTCCGACTGGGTGCTCCGGCTGCACGAATCGGTGCGCGGGGACTATGTGGACGGGCACGGGATTCCCCGGAGCTACATGGCGAATGATCCGGAACTGCTCCGCTGGGTCCATATCGCATTCACCGACGCGTTCCTCTCGGCGCACAAGATCTGGGGCCGGACGATCCCGGGCGGCCCCGATGCCTACGTGCGCGAGTGGGCGCAAGCCGGCGAATTGATGGGTGTGGAGTCCCCGCCGCGCAGCGAGGAGGCCATGCGCCGTCAGCTGGACCACTGGTACGACGCCGGTGAGCTCCGTTCCGACGCAAGAGTCGCCGAGACGGTGGCGTTCATCCGTAATCCGCCGCTCCACCCCGCGCTGAGGCCGGGCTACCGGGTACTGTTCGCGGCGGCCGTGTTGAGCCTCGAGCCCAAATACCGCGAGCTGCTGGGCCTCCGGACCGCGCGGCTGGGCCCGCTCCCCTTGCCTGTGCGCCTGGCCACCAGGGTGACACTCGGCGTCGTTCATCTTGCACTGGGCCGGATGGGACCGAGCGAGCAGGCTGCCCGGGCCCGGCTCCGCAGGCTGGGCTACCAGGCCTGAGGACTGAACGGTCCCGGTCCGGGGTCGGGCCGGGGTCGGGGAGGGGAGTCCCGGGAACTGCTAGGGGATGCAAAAAGGCCCCGGTCCAAGGGACCGGGGCCAACCGCGGAGAATGGGGGATTTGAACCCCCGAGGGCGTTAACCCAACACGCGTTCCAGGCGTGCGCCATAGGCCGCTAGGCGAATTCTCCAGTAGCTTCTGAATCAAAAGCAGATACTAGACTACCTGAACTTCCCGGCATCGCCCAATTGGCTCTCAGCCCCCCCCGCACCAACGGGACATGCCCCGCTCCCGCCGCGACCGACGGACACCCTCCTGCCATGCCCACTCCGGCAGCCAAAACGGGCATGTCCGCCGTGATTTCCCGGGCCAAAAGTGCACGATTCGGGGCACACTCGATCGTCGGGTAAACTTGCTGACGGCCCCTCATGTGGCGTCATCCTGTTGAACTCCCCCAGGACCGGAAGGTAGCAAGGGTAAATGGGCTCTGGCGGGTGCATGAGGGGTCTTTTATGTCTGTGCCGATTGGTAGGGTTTAGCTGTGACTGTTACTACCGCTCTTTACCGTAGATACCGCCCCGATTCGTTCGCGGACGTTATCGGGCAGGAACACGTCACCGAGCCGTTGATGACGGCCCTGCGCAAGAACCGCGTGAACCACGCCTACCTCTTTTCGGGCCCGCGCGGTTGCGGAAAAACGACATCGGCCCGCATCCTCGCCCGTTGCCTGAACTGCGCCGAGGGCCCCACGGACACCCCCTGCGGCAAGTGCCCCAGCTGCGTCGAGCTCGCCCGCGGCGGCTCCGGATCCCTGGACGTCATCGAAATCGACGCCGCCAGCCACGGCGGTGTGGACGACGCCCGCGACCTCCGCGAACGGGCCACCTACGCCCCCGTCCGGGACCGCTACAAAATCTTCATCATTGACGAGGCCCACATGGTCACGTCCGCCGGCTTTAACGCCCTGCTTAAGATCGTCGAAGAACCGCCGGAACACATCAAGTTCATCTTCGCCACCACGGAGCCGGACAAGGTCATCGGAACCATCCGCTCCCGCACGCACCACTACCCGTTCCGGCTGGTGCCGCCGGAGCCGCTCATGGCTTACCTCGAGCTGCTCTGCACGCAGGAGAACGTCCCCGTTGCGCCCGGCGTGCTCTCGCTCGTCATCCGCGCCGGCGGCGGTTCCGTCCGTGACTCGCTCTCCGTACTGGACCAGCTCATGGCCGGCGCCGGACCAAACGGCCTGGACTACGAACTCGCCGTCGCCCTGCTGGGCTACACCCATGCCTCCCTCCTCGACGACGTCGTGGAGGCCGTGGCTGCCTCCGACGCCGCCACCGTGTTCCGCGCAGTGGACCGCGTCATCCAGACCGGACATGATCCCCGCCGTTTCGTGGAGGACCTGCTCGAGCGCTTCCGGGACCTCATCATCGTCCAGGCCATGCCGGAAAGCGCCCAGTCGATCCTCCGCGGCATGCCCGCAGACCAGATCGCGCGCATGCAAAACCAGGCCCACAACCTCGGCGCGGCCGAGCTGTCCCGGGCAGCGGATGTCACCAACACCGCCCTGACCGAGATGACCGGCGCCACTTCCCCTCGGCTGCACCTCGAGCTGCTGTGTGCCCGCATCCTGCTGCCGTCCTCCGAGCAGACTGAGCGCGGAATTGCCGCCCGCATCGACCGCGTGGAACGGCGCCTGAATTACGCCGGGAACGACGTCGGGGCTCCCGCGGCTCCGACGGCTCCGGTCCCGGCGGCGGCAGCCCCGGCGGTTCCGGCAGCGGCAGCTCCGACGGCCGCCACCCCTGGCTTGGCACCTGAGCGCGACGCCGAACCGGCCAGGGAAACGCTTACCCCGCCGCGTGTCAGCACCGGCGACTGGCCCGTCGATGAGCCCGCCGTAGCCAACCGCGCGGCTTCCGGGCGAGCCACGGCTCCCCAGGCTTCCGCGCCCGTGCCGCCGGCTCCGGYACCCGTCGCGTCACCCGCTCCGGCTCCCTCCGGCACGGCCCCGGCGGCACCTGTCCCCTCCGCGCCCGCCCCGTCCGCGCCCGCTCCGTCCGCACTGGCAGCTGCAGCACCGGTCCAGAACCAGCCGGCCCCTTTGCCTCCTGCGGCAGCGCCCGYCGCGGTGTCCGGTTCCGGTTCCGGATCCGGTCCCGACGTCGAGGTCCTCCGCCGTGCCTGGCCGGAGATCCTGCAGACGCTGACCAAGATCAAACGGAGCACCTGGGCCCTCGTCGAACCGAATGCCCAGGTGGGCCACTTCGAGGACCACGTCCTGACGCTTGCTTTCACCACCTCCGGGCTGGCCGGGGCGTTCGGCCGGGCGGACCACTCCGAGAACCTGCGGCAGGCGATCCACAAGACCATCGGCATCGAATGCCAGATCACCGCAGTGGCCAGTGGAAGCAACAGCGCAGCGAGCTCTGAGCCAAACCCAAAAGCACCCGTTAGCCGGGACGTCCCGGCCACGTCCACCGACGCTGACTGGGGTCTGCCCCCGGCGGACGTCGCGGTTCCATCCGTCCCGGTTCAAGCCGCCCCGTCGCACGCCGAGGCACCGAAGTCGGCGCCTGCCGCCCAGCCGCCGTCGGCGCCCGCCGCCCAGCCCCCGTCGGCTCCGGCTGCAGCGACCATTGCCGTCACTCCGGCTCCTCCAACTGCAGCGACCTCCCCGGTTGCCCAGGCTCCCGCATCTCCGGTGGCTCCGCCCCGGGCACCAGCTACCCAGGCGCCGTCCCCCGCTCCGGGGACTGTTGCCCCTTCGGAAACCCCCGTGCCCGCGCCGGCAAACGAACCGCCGGGCGCCTCGTCTGAGGGCGCCGGATCCTACGCCTACCCGGACGATGACTGGGGCCCGCCGCGCGACGAGGACGCGCCGCCACTGGACGAGGAGCCGCCCATGGACTGGGACCCGTCGGCGCCCGCCGTGGTGCGGTCCGTCCAGCCGGCCGCCGCGCCCGCGACCGTTGGCCAAAAGAAGGCCGCGCCGGCCCGCTCCCGCGCCGCGTCCAAGCCGGCCCCTGCCAATGGTCCTGCCCCCCAGACGCCGGATACCGCCGACGACCCGTGGGCACGCGCCGTCGAGGAGGCCCCAGGGATCTGGGCTGTCGGCACGGATTCCAATATCGGGAGCCACCGGCCGGACGAGCCTGTGGCGCCCGAGCCCACCCCTGAGCCGGAACCGCCGCATTACGAACCCGCGGCGGCCCAGGTCCCGCACTACGCCGCAGCAGTGTCGGCGTCCACCGCCTATGAGCCAGTGGAGACGTCGTCGAACGGCTGGGGAGACTCCGTCGAGTTGGTGCCGGCCGGCGCCGCCATAGCTTCAGCCCCGGCAAGCGCTTCGCTCACCACAGCAGCAGCCTCACCACTTGCGGCCCCTGCACCCCCGGCCGAACCAACCACGACGGGCCGGCAAAGCCTCTACCAGCGGCTGTCCAACAGCCCCGAAGCCGAGGCCGGACGCGCCAAGGCTCCGGCCCGCGCCGCGGCCGCCACCGCCACCTACGTCCAGGACATCCCGAGCGCGGACGACGAAACGATCGAGGAATCGGGCGTCTTCGGGCGGGCCGCCGTCGAACGCATCCTGGGCGGAAAACTCGTGGAAGAGCGCTCACTGGACGGAAGCCCGCTGCCGCCGCGCTTCTAGCCCCCGCCGAACTTCGGCCCGCCATCACCCCCAACGAACGAGGACATTGTGTACGAAGGTGCAGTTCAAGAGCTGATCGACGAGCTCGGACGCCTTCCCGGAGTCGGACCCAAGTCCGCCCAGCGGCTGGCCTTCCACATCCTTGAGGCCGACCCGCAGGACATGAAACGTCTCGTGGACGCCATCACCACGGTCAAGGAACGGGTCAAATTCTGCACGGTGTGCGGCAACGTGACGGAGCAGGAACTCTGCAATATCTGCCGCGACCCACGCCGGGACCCCTCGATCATCTGCGTCGTCGAGGAATCCAAGGACGTCCTCGCCGTCGAACGCACCCGCTCCTTCCGCGGCCGGTACCATGTGCTGGGCGGGGCCATTAACCCCATCGCCGGCATCGGGCCCGAGCAGCTCCGGATCCGCGAACTGCTTACCCGCCTCAACGACGGCGCCATCCAGGAAATCATCATCGCGACGGACCCCAACCTTGAGGGCGAGGCCACCGCGACCTACCTGGCGCGCATGCTGAAGTCGATCGGCATCGCCGTCACCCGGCTGGCATCGGGCCTGCCGGTGGGAGGAGACCTCGAGTACGCCGACGAGGTCACCCTGGGCCGCGCCTTCGAAGGCCGCCGCAACGCCCTGAGCTGAGCGGGGACCCCGGATCACATCGGTGACATCCTCCGCCCCGATGTAACCCCGCTGTGGACATGCCCAGCTCCTGCGCCCAGGAATGGACATAGTGCCGATATGTCCATCCGCCGGCCCTGCCGGAGGGCATGTGCGGACGGGTCGGAGCGCATGTCCGGTCGTGGGCCGCGACGGAGGGCATGTCCCGTGGAGCCGGAGCCCAGGTGTCTGGCATGCGGTCACAATTCAGCAACCGGGGCACCACGGCGATAAACTGGGCGGAGAAGTTACGCCGTCGCGCCGTTTGGTTGCTTGGCCCATAACCCCGATCCAGTGAGGGTGCGCGCATGAGTTTGCCCACTACAGAAGTCCACCCCGGACCGCAGCCACAGGAGCTGCCCGTCTCTGCCACCACCACGAAGCATCTTGTGGTGAAGAAGTTCGGCGGTTCCTCCGTGGCGGACGCGGAGGGCATTAAGCGCGTGGCCCGGCGGATCGTGGATGCCCAGAACGCCGGCGACGAGGTGGTCGTGGTTGTGTCTGCCATGGGCGACACCACCGATGAGCTCCTGGACCTCGCATCGCAGGTCACCGATTCTGCCCCGGCCCGGGAAATGGACATGCTCCTTTCCGCCGGGGAACGCATTTCCATGGCACTGCTCGCCATGGCCATCAACAAGTTCGGCGCCTCGGCCCAGTCCTTCACCGGCTCCCAGGCCGGCATGATCACCGACGGCATCCACGGCAAGGCCCGGATCATCGACGTCGACCCGCACCGCATCCGCACCGCCCTGGACAAGGGGCATGTTGCGATCGTCGCGGGATTCCAGGGCATGAGCCGGACCACCAACGAAGTTACGACCCTGGGCCGCGGCGGCTCGGACACGACGGCAGTGGCGCTGGCCGCCGCCCTCGACGCCGATGTGTGCGAGATATATACCGACGTCGACGGGATCTACACCGCCGATCCTCGCGTTGTGCCGTCCGCCCGTAAGATTGACCGGATCTCCAGCGAGGAAATGCTCGAGCTCGCGGCGTCCGGCGCCAAGATCCTGCACCTGCGCTGCGTTGAATACGCGCGCCGTTTCGGTGTGCCCCTGCACGTCCGTTCCTCATTCAGCCAGAACGAAGGCACCTGGGTCCTGCCCGGCGCCGACGACAAGATCACAACGCAAGAGGGAGTCGCCTTGGAGCAGCCAATCATCTCCGGAGTTGCACACGACCGTTCCGAGGCCAAGGTCACCGTTGTGGGGGTTCCCGATATCCCCGGCAAGGCCGCCGCGATCTTCCAGGTCATCGCCGATGCGCACTCGAACATCGACATGATCGTCCAGAACGTCTCCACCCACGGCACCGGCCGGACCGACATTTCGTTCACGCTGCCGATCGTGGAAGGCGCCGACGCCCTGGCCGCCCTGCATGCCGCGCAGGACCGGATCGGCTTCGAGAGCATCGAGTACAACGAGAAGATCGGCAAGCTGTCGCTGATCGGCGCCGGCATGCGCTCCCACCCCGGCGTCTCGGCGCGGTTCTTCGCGGCACTTTCGGAGGCCGGGATCAACATCAACATGATTTCCACGTCGGAGATCCGGATTTCCGTCGTCACGCACGCGGACCTTCTGGACGACGCCGTGCGCGCGATTCACCGGGCCTTCGACCTGGACAGTGAAGACGAGGCCACGGTCTATGGCGGCACCGGCCGCTAAGGCGCCCCGCCTGGAGTAGCACCAAGGCTCAACCGGCAAAGGGAGCGGCGTCCGCCGCTCCCTTTGCCATGTCCGCCCTTTGTTGGGCCCCGCGCTTTTCATGTCCCCGCGGGCCCAGGTTCAGATTTCCTCCTTGGGAAGGTCTTCCTTCCGGACCGCGTAGCGATGTCCCTGCGCGTCGGTCTCCACTTCGAAACCGGCAAGGTCCGTTTCGGAGGCGTGCTCGTAGTCGTCATTTTTGTGCACGACCGGCGCCGCGGTATCTCCCCGCGAGGCAGGGCCGAAAAGGAAGCGTGCCCAGGAGGACGGGTGCAGGTGCTGTCTCAGTGCAGCTTTTCTCAGAGCAAGTGCCACAATTCCCACCCCCTCTCCAGCCTTCGAGTCATGCGGAACGGCCAGTGCCCTCATTTTACGCCCGACGGCGGGAAAAGGAATGGCCGCCGACAGGTGGGAATCTCAGCCTGGGGCCAGGCCGGGTAAACCTACCGCAGCGACTTGTCCCCCGGGTCGCGGGGCACGACATAGGTGCTGCCGTCGGGGCGGCGGAGTGTTTCCCACTGCAGGGTTTCGGCTTCGCGCTGGGCCAGCAACTGCCGGTTCTGCTCGGTCATCTCGTGCCCAAGGGCGCTGCGGTTGGCCGGTCCGAAGATCATGCGGAGCTTGCCCATCCTGTGCATGAACCTCTGGGAGGCGTTTGCGGTACTTTCCTCTGCCATCACTATCCACTCCTCTGAACGGGACGTCCCCTTCAGTGTACGCTAATGATTAGTGCACTAACTATCTAGGGAGGGCCCACGTGACAGATGTGACCGAAGGAACCCAGGACGACCTCCTGCTGGAACACCAGCTCTGCTTCGCCCTCACTGTGGCCTCGCGCAGCGTGGTCGGCGCGTACAAACCCGTACTGGACAAGCTCGGACTGACCCATCCCCAGTACCTCGTAATGCTGTGCCTCTGGGAATCCAGCCCACGTTCCGTTCGCGACATCAGCGACGCCCTCGCCCAGGAACCGGCGACCATCTCGCCCCTCCTGCGCCGCCTGGAGACGGCCGGTTTCATCACCCGCCAACGTGTGCCCGGCGACGAACGGACCCTTGCCGTGGGCCTGACCCCGGAGGGCGCAGCGCTCCGGCAACAGGCCACGGCCGTGCCGGGAACCATGATGGACCGGCTGGGCCTGACCCGCGAACAGGTCACCCATCTACATGCCGCCATGATGGATCTGATTGCAGCCACGAACACCGTCCCCGGGGGCCCGCCCCGGCGGTAGACTGGGCGAAACACAGGAGGACAGCTAATGCGCAAGCAAGTGAGACACGCGGCCCTGGTTCTGATGGTGGCGGCCGGACTGGCAGCATGCTCACCAGGCGGCGGTCCCGCCCCCACAGCCAGCGCCCCCACTGGCACTGCGAGCCCGACCGCGACGGGCACCCCGTCACCGGACACCGAAACCAAGACTCCTGCCCCCTCGCCGTCCGCCGCACCCGTAACCTCCGGACCCGGCCAAGGCAACGCCGAACTCGCGATCATGGTCAAGCCTTCCGAGACCGGAACCCCGGAGAACTACACGCTCGTGTGCGTGGACGGCGTCCCTTCAGCTGAAAGCCAGCATCCCGACGCTGCCGCCGCCTGCCTCGCCCTGAAGACCAACGCCGCGATCCTCAGCCCCGCGCCCCGGCCCACGGACCAGGCCTGCACCATGCAGTACGGCGGCCCGCAAGTGGCAACAGTGACCGGCGTCGTGGACGGCCAACCTGTCGAAGTTAACTTCAGCCTGCGCGACGGCTGCGAGATCGCCACCTGGAACGCCGCCAAGGATGTCCTTGGCACCACCGGCGGAGCTGTCTAAGCTGCAACACCTCCCCCAGGACGACTGGTCGACCCGCCAGGCCGCCCATCAGGCGCGCGTCCGGCGCTATGCCGACCCGTACCTCGCCCGGAGGTCGGCGGGCCAGAAACACCCGGTCGAGGACTTCCTCTTCACGTATTACACGCAGAAACCGGGCCAGCTGCTGCGCTGGCACGCGGGCGCCGGCGTCGTGCTCTCCGGTCCTGCCGCGGCAGAGCGCGCGGGCTGGAAATACTACCGCGTGCCCGACGACGGCGAACTCGCCGCCGCCGGGCTGCCCGCGGGCACGCCCGCCGCTACAGTCGACGTCGAAGCGTTCGCGCGGGACCGCCGGGACGCCCTGCAGTTCGCCGGGATCATCCTGGCCGGGACGGCGGCGAGGCCGGCCCAGTTCGGCTGCTTCGGGCTGCACGAATGGGCCATGGTCTACCGGCAGGACAAATTCGAGCTCCGGCACGAATACCTCCGGCTGCGGCTCGGCTCCGAACGGACCGATCAGGTGGTCGAGGACAACCGGATCCGCTGCTCGCACTTCGACGCCTTCCGCTTCTACACCCCGGACGCCGTCCCGCTGAACAGCCTGGAGCCGAGCCGGGAGAACCAACGGACCATGGAACAGCCGGGCTGCCTGCACGCCAACATGGACCTGTACAAGTGGGCCTACAAATTGGCGCCGCTGCTCCCCAGCGAGCTGGTGATGGACTGCTTCGAGCTCTCCTGGCGGATCCGGGCCATGGACATGCAGGCGTCCCCCTACGACTTGAACGCGTGGGGCTATCCCGCCATCCTGATCGAGACCCCCGAAGGCAAAGCCGAGTACGTCGAGTACCAGCGGGCTTTTTCCGCCGAATCGCAGGAACTGCGGCAGCGTCTCCTGCGGGAGCTGTCGCCCGCGCTCCAGTTGACGGGCTCCGGCCGGAACCCTGCCCCCGATAGCAAGGAAGGACCGCTATGACAGCCGCTCACAACAGTCACCGCCGCCACGAGATAGACCTGACCGTCCGCCTGACGGAGGCGCCGGAGGCCCCGGAATACGTCTTCCGGCTGGCGGCAAGCGGCGGTGCCCTCGCCGAGGAGTGCACGCTGCCGGATTCCGCGGCCGCCCTCGCGGCCGTGGAGCAGCACGGGGAGGACATCTTCTTCCCCAAGCCCGGTCCGCCGAAGATGTGCACCCAACAGTACGGAGGCCCGCAGGTGGCTGTGGTGACCGGCTGGTTCCTGGGCCGGGAGGTCGCCAGCCAGTTCAGCCGCACCGACGGCTGCGAGATTGCCCGGTGGCGTGCCATGGCGCCGTTGCTGGGCGGCATTGCCGGTTCCACCGGAGCAATCTAAGACGACAGCCGCCAACTGGCGGCCCGGGACGTTAAACGGCAATGGCCGGCGGTGGGAACCGCCGGCCATTGCCGTTGCTGTCAGGCTGGAACCGCGCCTAGATGGCGTTGTTGGGACCGGCAAGCTCCTCGTACTGGATCTTGCCCTTCTCCTGCTTCACCTTCTTGCCCTTTTCCTTCTTTTCTTTCTTGTCCTTCTTGCCGTCGTCGCCGCTGTCACCGGGACCGTTGTTGCTGTCCTGGTCCTCGGATGTCGGCGGAACGACGACTCCGCCGGACGAATTGACCAGCACGCTGACGAACGTCGGCTCACTGGCACCGGCGAAGGTCACCCGACCGATGTACGAACCGGCCGCCAGGTTCTTCCAGTTCATCGTGACGACGCCGGACTTGCCGTTGGCGAGCCGCAGCGGGCTGGGCGTCAGAGTCGCATTTCCGACGTTGGCGCCCAGGACAGCCGCATCAACGCTTGCCTTGGTGGCCTGGCCGTTGGGGCTGTCGTACAGGTGCACGAAGATCCGGTAGGTTCCCGGGGCCGGGTTGGGGATGGAGAGTGACTCGCTCGCGGACGAGGTTGCCACCTGGATCAGCTGGTTGGCCGGGTTTACCACGTACATGTCGTAGTCGGCGTTCGGGTCCGCGGAGTAGACCGAGAGCTTGGCCAGCGGGCTGCCCGCCGGAACCTTGACATCCTTGGCGAAGTTCGAGGCATTGGTTGCCCCCAGGACTCCCGGGCCGGGAACCAGTTCAATGGCGGAGGAGTCCGCCTTGGACAGGCCGTCGAGGGTCATGTTGATCGGGTTGTTGGTGCCGGAGACAACCTTAAGGTCGCCGGAGCCGGTGCCGCCCGCGGAGGTGAAGGCAACATCATTGGACGTGACCACCGACTGCGGGCGGACCGCGATCGGGGACATGACGTTCTTGTTGGCACCCTGCCAGGTCAGCGAACCCATGGCGAACTTGCCCAGGGCTGCATTCTGGTTTTCGAACGACACCTTGAACGTCTTCTTCTCACCGGCCGCGCCGAAGGTCAGGATGGACGGGGTCACGGTGACCTTGACGCCCGGGACGTCGGTCTTGACCCGGTACGTGCCCGGCGTCAGCGCCGTCAGGGTGCGGGTGACCTCGATCTTGCCGGTCAGGTTGCCCAGCGAGAAGGACGGGACGTTCATGTCGCGGGCCTTCGTGGAGCCGAGCTCCGGAATGCCGAGATCGACTCCGGTGCCCTGGATGAACTTCAAGTAGTCGTCGCTGTTGGCGTCGTAGACCAGGCCCGGATCCAGCACGCGGGCCGGGTCGACCTGGCCGGCGCCGGTGGCGAGGACATCGGTGTTCTTGCTGCCGTCGGCATTCTTGACATCACCAGCGGTGGTCATCATCGCGGACTTGACCGTCGCCGGGGACCAGTTCGGGTTCTTGCCCAGGATGAGGGCGCCAAAGCCGGCCACATGAGGCGCGGCCATGGAGGTTCCGGACATGAATCCGAAGTTGTCCCCGCCCGTACCGATCGGCGATACGCCGGCCAGGACTGCCACGCCGGGAGCGGAGACGTCGGGCTTCAGCAGGTCGGATCCGGTGGCCAGCAGCGGACCTCGGGAAGAGAATCCTGCGATCTGCGGCTGGGCTTCAAGCGGCAGGCCGGTGGTGTCCTTGTTGACCAGGGACACGGTGATGGCCGGGTTGGCCGTGACCTTGGCCTTGATGGTCTCGGTTGCCGGCGGGTTAACGTGGACGGTGGGGACGGCGTGCTTGTCGGTGTCCAGCGAGGAGTTGCTGAGGTTCACAAGGATCATGCCGACGCCGCCGCCACGCTTGACTTCGGCGCTCTTGGCCACGCGGTCAAAGACGCCGCGGTCACAAACCACAACCTTGCCGGCGACCTTCGCGGGGTCCAGCGTGTCCGGGCCGCAGAGGGCCGCATTTGCGTTTCCGGCCGTGATGGCCGCATTGGCAGCCAGCACGACGCCGGCACCCTTGACTTCGCGGTTCATGATGCTGGCGCCGCGGAACTTGCTGCCGTCGGAGAATTCAACGGTGCCCTGCAGCTCCTGGGAGAAGCTGCTGGCGGCGACCGTGGTGACCCACGGTGCGCCGTGGTTGACGGTGCTGGCGGTGGGGCCGGAGTTGCCGGCCGAGGCCGCGACGAAGATTCCGGCGGAGGCCGCGGACAGGAACGCCATGGCGACCGGATCCGTGGTGGTGGTCGTGGAGCCGGAGATCGAGTAGTTCAGGACATCGACGCCGTCGTAGATGGCCTGGTCGATTGCGGCAACCGACGAGGAGCTGTAGCAGCCGCCGGTGTTCGGATCGGTATCTTCCCAGCAGACCTTGTAGACAGCCAGCTTGGCCGCGGGGGCGATGCCGCTCGTGAGGCCGAAGCTGCGGCCGTCAACGAAGGTCTCGACATTGGCGTTGCCGACAGCGGTGCTGCCCGTGTGCGTGCCGTGGCTGGCGACGTCGACCGGCGAGATCTTCTCGATCGGGGAGCGCTTGTCCGGGGTCACGTACTTGAGGAAGTCATCGGCGAAGTAGTGCGCAGCCAGGACCTTGGAGTTGCAGGCGGAGCCGTCGAAATCGGCGCCCGTGCCTTCGCCCTTCTGGCACTCACCGACGAACGTGTCGCCGTCGGACTTGAGCATTGCGATCTTGCCGTCGTCGGTGCGGTAGGGCACGCCCACGACAGGTTCCCCGACGAGGGGCTGGACCTGGTCGCCGGCGAAGAAGGGGCTGGAGGGGGTGTAGCCGGTGTCGATGACGCCGACAACGACTCCCTTGCCGGCGGCATCCTGGCCGCCGAACTTCGTGTTCCAGGTGCCGTTGGGGCCGCTGAGCTTCAGGAAGTCGGTGCTGGAGTAGTCCGGAGCGTTTTCCGCGTCCGGGGCAACGACCAGCACGCCGGGGTTCTTGGCCAGTTTGATGGCCTGATCGGCCGTCAGGTTCGCGCTGAAGCCGTTGACGGCCGCGGTGAACTGCCGCTTCATCTGGACGTTCTGCTGGCCGGCAACTTCTGCCTGCTTGTTTTCGAGGTGTGTCTCGTACTTCTTGACTTCGGCCTTGTTCGTGTCGAGCTTCTTGCCCGACTGCGGCTTCGTTGCCGCGAGGCCGGGTGTCCCGCCGTCGTAGGTGGCCGCCGGCTTCTCAGCCAGGACGACGATGTAACGGCCGTCCTTGTAGCTGTTGGGATCCAGATTCTTCTGGGCAACCGCCGCAGGGGCGGAGCCATGTGCCGGGGCCGCGGTGGCGGGCGAGATCGCAACTGTTGACAAGAGCACCGGCAAGCCCAGGGTCAGTGCCACGGCCCTCCGGAGTCCCCCGCTTCGAAGGAAGCTCTTTCCTGGTGTATTCACGTGTGGTTGAACCTTTCATAAGGAACGGTCCCGACGTTGCTGCCGGGTCAAAGGACTGGCGGGACAGAAAGAGCTGAGACTCTCAGGGCCCCGACGGATACCAGCCGATTCATACAGTACAGACTGAGAGCTAGATATGACATAGAACACAAAGAGGAAATCAAAATTTGTCATGCAATTCGACAAAACCCCCGCAGTTGACGGCCGAAAGCGGGCGGCGAAGCCCCGTGAAGCCCCCCCGCACATATCCCCACGGCCACCCCCAGATGGCCGGGGCCTCTCCGGGCCACCGGCTGCTGCCGCTTACTGCCGGGGCGTCCGGACAACTTCGCTGATCCAGGCGCGGGTTTTCTCATCGACCGGCCCGGCCACGTTACTTTCCCGGGCCTTGCGGTCCGCTTTGATCTTCTGCAGGACCATCCGCCCGAGACCCGCGAAGACGGCGGCGGCAACAACGGGCAACAGCACGGATTTCGATTTCTCAGACATACGCACATGCTACTGACGGGGCACCGGGGTGGCCATAGCGTCGTCGCAGGTCACACCCCGCGCCAGGCCCGTCCGCCGGGATTCCTCCCGGCCTGCGGCCCCCGGCATCGGGGCGGGCACCGTTCACACTCCCGGCCGAATGCGGCCGGACGCACCGCGGCCGGTAGAATGGGGATGCAAGCTCGCGGAGCGCCCTTTCACGCTGTATTCACCACACTGTCCTCACACACAGCGGACCGGCGTGAGACGGCACCCTCCGCTGCGCCCTTACCCAATGCTCACGCACAGGAGTTGCCGGATGCCCCGGATCGTTGTCGACGTTATGCCCAAGCCCGAGATTCTCGACCCGCAGGGGAAGGCCATCGTGGGAGCACTCCCCCGGCTGGGCTTCACCGCTTTCAGCGCGGTCCGTCAGGGAAAGCGTTTTGAACTCACGGTCGACGGCGAGGTGACCGAGGAAATCCTGGCCCAGGCCCGGAACGCCGCAGAGACCCTGCTGTCCAACCCGGTCATCGAGGACGTCGTCAACGTCGAGGTCGTCGAGGCCTGAAATGACTGAACTCCCCCTGATCGGCGAGGCCATCGCCGTCGCGGCGCACCCGCAGCTCGCTGGTGCCAAGATCGGCGTCGTCACCTTCCCCGGCACCCTGGACGACCGCGACGCCGTCCGTGCCGTCCGCCTGGCCGGCGCCACCCCCGTGGCCCTCTGGCACGCAGACACCACCCTCGGTGACGTCGACGCCGTCGTCATTCCCGGCGGTTTCTCCTACGGCGATTACCTCCGCGCCGGCGCCATCTCCCGGTTCGCGCCGCTGATGTCCAGGATCATCGACGCCGCCAACTCGGACGCCATGCTGCCTGTCCTGGGCATCTGCAACGGCTTCCAGATCCTCACCGAATCGCACCTGCTCCCCGGCTCGATGATCAAGAACGACCACCTGAAGTTCATGTGCCGCGACCAGGTCCTGCGCGTGGAGAACAACTCCACCGCCTGGACCGGGGACTACGCCGCCGGCCAGGAAATCAGCGTGCCGCTGAAGAACCAGGACGGCCAGTACATCGCGGACGAGAAGACCCTGGACGCCCTGGAGGCGGAGGGCCGTGTGGTGTTCCGCTACGTCGGCTGGAACCCGAACGGCTCGCGCCGCGACATCGCCGGCATCTCCAACGCCGCGGGCAACGTGGTGGGCCTCATGCCGCACCCGGAGCACGCCGTGGAGGCCGGGTTCGGCCCCGAAGAGGGCTCCGGCACCGAGGGCCTCGGCTTCTTCACCTCTGTACTGAACAAAATCGTGGGAGACAACAAATGACGGAGACGTCGACCGGCCGGACGGCAGGCACCGCCACCGAGACCAAGAAATTCAATATCGACACCGTCGAGAACGCGGCCAAGACCCCGGACGTGGAGCTCCCCTGGGCCGAGCTGGGCCTGAAGCAGAACGAGTTCGACGAGGTCGTCAAGGTCCTGGGCCGCCGCCCGACCGGCGCCGAGCTCGCCATGTACTCCGTGATGTGGAGCGAGCACTGCTCCTACAAATCCTCCAAGAACCACCTGCGCCAGTTCGGCGACAAGGTGACTGACGAGATGAAGAAGGACATGCTCGTGGGCATCGGCGAAAACGCCGGTGTCACCAACCTGGGCGACGGCTGGGCCGTGACGTTCAAGATCGAGTCCCACAACTCGCCGTCGTTCGTTGAGCCCTACCAGGGCGCCGCGACCGGCATCGGCGGCATTGTCCGCGACATCATCTCCATGGGCGCCCGCCCGGTGGCCGTGATGGATCCGCTGCGTTTCGGCGCCATTGATCACCCGGACACGGCCCGCGTCATGCACGGCGCCGTGGCCGGGATCGGCGGCTACGGGAACTCCCTGGGCCTGCCCAACATCGGCGGCGAGATGGTCTTCGACGCGGTGTACCAGGGCAACCCGCTGGTCAACGCCCTGGCCGTCGGCGTCATGCGGCACGAGGACATCCGGCTCGCCAACGCCTCCGGCAAGGGCAACAAGGTGGTGCTTTTCGGCGCCCGCACCGGCGGCGACGGCATCGGTGGCGCCTCCGTGCTGGCCTCGGAATCATTCGACGCCACCAAACCGTCCAAGCGCCCCGCCGTCCAGGTGGGCGACCCCTTCGCCGAGAAGGTCCTGATCGAGTGCTGCCTTGAGCTGTTCAAGAGCTCGCTGGTTGAGGGCATCCAGGACCTCGGCGCCGCAGGCATCTCCTGCGCCACGTCCGAGCTCGCCTCCAATGGCGACGGCGGCATGGAAGTTGAATTGACCTCCGTCCTGCTGCGCGACCCCACCCTGACCCCGGGCGAAATCCTGATGTCGGAGTCGCAGGAACGCATGATGGCCGTCGTCACCCCCGAGAACATCGCCGCGTTTGAAGCGGTCATGGACAAGTGGGCCGTGGAGTACTCCTGGCTGGGCGAGGTGACCGACACCGGCCGCCTCATCATCACGTGGGAAGGCGAAGTCATCGTCGACGTCGACCCGCGCACCGTGGCGCACGACGGCCCGGTCTACGACCGCCCGTACGCCCGCCCCGAGTGGCAGGACGCAGTCCAGGCCGACGCGTTCACCGGCTCCGTGCAGGACGCCGGCCGCCCCTCCGCCCCCGCGGAACTGGCCGCCGCCGTCACCGAGCTCGTGGCCTCGCCGAACATGTGCAGCAAGTCCTGGATCACCAACCAGTACGACCGCTACGTCGGCGGCAACACGGCCATGGCGTTCCCGGACGACGCCGGCGTGGTACGGGTGGACGAGGAAACCGGCCTGGGCGTGGCCCTGGCCACCGACGCCAATGGCCGCTACACCTACCTCGATCCGTACCACGGCGCGCAGCTGGCCCTGGCCGAGGCGTACCGCAACGTCGCCACCTCCGGCGCAGTGCCGATGGCCGTCAGCGACTGCCTGAACTTCGGCTCCCCCGAGGATCCCGACGTCATGTGGCAGCTCGCCGAAGCCATCCGCGGCCTGTCCGACGCCTGCATGGTCCTGGGAATCCCGGTCACCGGCGGCAACGTCTCGCTGTACAACCAGACCGGCACCACCCCCATCCACCCCTCCCCCGTCGTGGCCGTCCTCGGCAAGTTCGACGACGTCGCGCGCCGCACGCCGTCGGGCTGGAAGGAAGACGGCCAAGCCATCTACCTGCTGGGCACGACGGCGGCGGAACTGGACGGTTCGGAATGGTCCAACATGCGCGGACACCTCGGCGGGCTGCCGCCCAAGGTTGACCTCGCGGCCGAACGCGAACTGGGCGAGATCCTGATCAACGCCTCCCGCGACGGCATGGTGGACGCCGCCCACGACCTCTCCGAAGGCGGCCTCGCGGCTGCCCTCGTGGAGTCATCGCTGCGCTACGGCGTCGGTGCCCGGATCGCCCTGCAGGACGTCCTGGACCGCGACGGCGTGGACCTGTTTACGGCACTGTTCTCCGAGACGCAGGGCCGCGCCATCGTGGCCGTGCCCCGCTCCGAGGAGATCCGCTTCAAGGACATGTGCACCGCGCGCGGCTTCGCACACATCCGGATCGGCGTGGTGGACGCCGAGGGCGGCACGCTGGAGATCAACGGCGTCGAGACCATGAACCTCGAGTCGCTCCGCGAAGCCCACGAGGCCACCCTGCCGAAGTACTTCGGCTAGCGTCCCACCACCGCTCGAAGCAACGCGGGGTCACTTACCGCCCATAAATCCCCCTCAAAGTCAATTGGTCGTTGCAACAACTGGGTTTAGGCCGCGGTGGCAATGAGTTGGCGCATGCGTTGTTTGGGGGTCTCGAGGTTGAGCGTGGGACGGGGCCGGTTGTTGAGTTTGTCGGCGATGATCTCG
>NZ_JBFRDB010000011.1:0-185730 GCF_052113365.1 Arthrobacter sp. YAF17
CATCAAGCACGCCAACCCCTGCGGCGTGGCCGTGGGTTCGGCCTCCGCGGCGGACCCGATTGCCGACGCGCACGCCAAGGCGCACGCCTGCGACCCGGTCTCCGCGTTCGGCGGCGTGATCGCGGCCAACCGCACGGTCACCGCGGGCATGGCCCGGACCGTCGCCGGCATCTTCACCGAGGTCGTCATCGCGCCCGGCTTCGAGGACGAGGCGGTAGAGATCCTGTCCAAGAAGAAGAACATCCGCCTCCTSGCCCTSCCSGASGGMTACGGCCGMTACCCSWCCGARWTCCGCCAGGTCTCCGGCGGCRTGCTGGTGCAGATGTCGGACCGGGTGGACGCCGACGGCGACAACCCGGCCAACTGGACCCTCGCCGCTGGTGCTGCCGCCGACGCCGACACCCTGGCTGACCTCGCCTTTGCCTGGACCGCCTGCCGCGCAGCCAAGTCCAACGCCATCCTGCTGGCTTCGGATGGCGCCGCCGTGGGCATCGGCATGGGACAGGTCAACCGGCTCGATTCCTGCAAGCTCGCCGTCGAGCGCGCCAACTCGCTGGGTGTTTCGGTGGAGTCCGAGGTTGACGGTGCCGGCGGTGCCTCGAACGCTGATGCCAGCGGCGCCCCCGAGCGCGCCCGTGGTGCGGTGGCGGCGTCGGACGCGTTCTTCCCGTTCGCCGACGGCCTGCAGATCCTGATCGACGCCGGTGTCCGCGCCGTCGTCCAGCCCGGCGGCTCGGTCCGGGACGATGAAGTCATCGCCGCAGCCAACGCCGCGGGCATCACGATGTACTTCACCGGCGCCCGGCACTTCTTCCACTAAAGGGCCGCGCCCGGGTCGGCGCCAATTCCTCGGCCCCAGGCGGCACCAAGAATGGACATGTCCTCCCTTTGCGGAGGGCATGTCCATTTTTCGTGGCTACGGGCGGGCATATGGGGGATATGTCCAGGCCTGAGTCCCGGGGGAGGGCATGTCCCTGCGGCTGGGTGGTGCGGAGTGGATTGCGGGCAGGCGCGCGTCGGGGGACATGCCCATTGTTCGCGCCGGAAACTGGGCAGAAGAGGGTTGTGTCCAGTCCCGGGCTCCAGGGGAGGGCATGTCCGCGGCCAGCGCCAGTAACCCGCCCCCAGCGCCGGGACGACACGCCAACGCGGGGCCACCTGGGCCCATCCCCGCTGCTGGAGATGGGCCTCGAGTGACCCCGCGCTGGTGTTTGTGTGGCTGGCAGCGGGCCTAGGCGGCTGCCGCGCTGCTGTAGGCCTGCTGGATGACGGAGCCCCAGTACGGGCCGTACATCTTGGTGGAGTTGGTGCCGTAGCCGTAGCTGTTGACCGAGTTCTGGTAGCCGGACGAGCTGGAGCCGATGAACCAGGGGCCGCCGGAGGAACCGCCGGTCATGTTGCAGGAGATGCCCTGGGTGTTGAACTGCGGGTTGTTCGGGTCGTTGGAGGCGGTGCCGCTGCAGCTCTTGAGGGACTCGCCGTTGAACGGCGCCGCCGCGGGGTAGCCGAACGCCTTGTAGCTGAGGCCGCGTGCGGCGTTGAACTGCACGCCGGAGGCGCCGACGACGTCGGCGAGCTTCTGGCCGTTGAGGGTGTTCATGACAGCGAAGCCCGTGTCGTAGGTCATGTCGCCGCCGGAGCTCCACTGGGTCGGGGCGTAGAGGGCCTTGGCCGTCCACATGCCGTAGGGGGCGGAGCCGTTGAGGTAGGCCGGGACGAACGTGAACTTGGTGGCGAAGGCGCCCGGGCCCTCGTTGAGGCAGTGGCCGGCCGTGGAGACGGTGCTCTTGTTCGCGGAGGACACCGAGTTGGCGGAGCAGACGTAGTTGGCGCCGCCCAGGGTGAAGAAGACCTTGCCGATGTGCTTGACCGGGGACTCGCTGGCGTTCGCCTTGGGCGTCACTGCCTTGGCCTGCAGGCTCGGGGACTGGGCCTCGACGGTGCTCGGCGCTCCGGCTTCCGCGGGCCGCTTCACGGCGGCCTTCGAGTTGGCGCTCCGCTGTTTGGCCCTCTCAGCCAGCACGTCGCCCGGGATGGCGTTGCGCATCTTCTCCGCCGTCCAGTATTCCGCTCCGCCAGTCTCGACGACGGTGTGGCTGGTGACGCCCGACGTCTCTGTCGGGGCTTTGCCGGGTGCCGGGGCCGCGCTCGCGGCGCCCGCGGCGCTCAGCGCCAACAGTGCCGCTGCCGAGAGGCTGAGGAGGCTGGTGGCCAGAGTTTTGCGTGTTCTCATGGGTGTCCTAACCGGTGGAAAGCGGGGCGGCCGCTGGTGGTGGCCGCTGTGATGGAACGAAACTACGGGACTTTGACGAATCTGTAAAGTCGATTGTCAATTCTTGTCAAAGCCGGTTTCGGCCGTCACGGAGTACGGGTCGTCCGACGCCGGTAGGCGGCAACCCGGCTCCCTCGGGTAAGTTAGGGGTGTTGAGATAACACAAGATTCCGGAAATACCCAGACCTTCAGGGAGACGCCCGAGCAATGGCAAAGATTATCTATACCCACACCGACGAAGCGCCGATGTTGGCTACCTATTCGTTCTTGCCGATTGTTGAAGCCTTCGCTTCGACGGCCGGTGTGGAAGTGGAGACCCGCGACATTTCGCTGGCCGGCCGCATCATCGCAGCGTTTGGCGACTACCTCACCGAAGAGCAGCGCGTCAGTGACGCCCTGGCCGAACTCGGCGCCCTCGCCAAGACGCCGGAAGCCAATATCATCAAGCTGCCGAACATCAGCGCCTCCGTGCCGCAGCTGAAGGCCGCCATCGCGGAACTCCAGGGCCAGGGCTACGCCCTGCCGGACTACCCGGACAACCCGTCCTCGGACGAGGAGACGGACATCCGCTCCCGGTACGACAAGATCAAGGGTTCCGCCGTCAACCCGGTGCTCCGTGAAGGCAACTCGGACCGCCGTGCGCCGCTCTCCGTCAAGAATTACGCCCGCCAGAACCCGCACAGCATGGGCGCGTGGACCCCGGAGTCCAAGACCAACGTTGCCACGATGGACGCCGATGACTTCCGCTCCAACGAGAAGTCCGTGGTCATCGAGGCGGACACCAACCTCAAGATCCAGCTGGTCAAGGAAGACGGCACGGTCAAGGTCCTCAAGCGTGCCTTCCCCGTCCTCGCCGGCGAGGTCATCGACGGCACCGCGATGCGCGCCGCCGCGCTGGATACGTTCCTCGCCGCCCAGGTTGCCCGCGCCAAGGAAGAGGGCGTGCTGTTCTCCGCCCACCTCAAGGCCACCATGATGAAGGTCTCGGACCCGATCATCTTCGGCCACGTCGTCAAGGCGTACTTCGCTGAACTGTTCGACACATACGGCGCCCAGATCGCGGCCGCCGGCCTCAGCCCGAACAACGGCCTCGCCTCCATCCTCAACGGTCTCGCGGACCTCCCCGAAGAGATCCGCGCCGACGTCGAAGCGGGCATTCAGAAGGGCCTGAACGACGGCCCCGAGCTGGCCATGGTCGATTCCGACAAGGGCATCACCAACCTGCACGTCCCCTCCGACGTGATCGTGGACGCCTCTATGCCTGCCATGATCCGCAGCTCCGGCCACATGTGGGGCCGCGACGGCCACGAAGCCGACACGCTCGCCGTCCTCCCGGACAGCAGCTACGCCGGCATCTACCAGGTGGTCATCGACGACTGCCGCGCCAACGGCGCCTTTGACCCGACCACCATGGGTACCGTCCCGAACGTCGGCCTGATGGCCCAGGCCGCCGAGGAATACGGCAGCCACGACAAGACGTTCGAGATCCAGTCCGCCGGAACGGTGCAGCTGGTCGACGACGCCGGCACGGTGCTGATCGAGCACCAGGTCGCCCCGGGTGACATCTGGCGCGCCTGCCAGACCAAGGACGTGCCGATCCGCGACTGGGTCAAGCTGGCTGTCACTCGCGCCCGCGCGTCCGCCACCCCGGCCATCTTCTGGCTGGACAAGGGCCGCGCGCACGACGCCCGGATGATCGCGAAGGTTGAGGAGTACCTCAAGGAGCACGACACCGAGGGCCTGCAGATCGCCATCATGTCCCCGGTGGAGGCTACGGCCTTTACGCTCGAGCGGATCCGCAAGGGCGAGGACACCATCTCGGTAACCGGCAACGTGCTCCGCGACTACCTCACGGACCTTTTCCCCATCCTGGAACTGGGCACCAGCGCCAAGATGCTCTCCGTGGTGCCGCTGATCAACGGTGGCGGCCTCTTCGAGACCGGCGCCGGCGGCTCCGCTCCGAAGCACGTCCAGCAGCTGCTCAAGGAAAACCACCTGCGCTGGGACAGCCTGGGTGAGTTCCTGGCCCTCGCCGTCAGCTTCGAGCACCTCGCCACGTCCACGGGCAACGCCCGCGCGCAGGTCCTCGCCGACACCCTGGACCGCGCCACCGGCACCTTCCTGCTGGAGGACAAGTCCCCGAAGCGCAAGGCCGGCGAACTCGACAACCGCGGCAGCCACTTCTACCTGGCCAAGTTCTGGGCCCAGGAGCTGGCGCGCCAGACCGACGACGCCGAGCTGGCGACGGCGTTCGCCGCAGTCTCCGGTGCGCTGGATTCCGGCGAGGAAACCATCGTCGGCGAGCTTCTGGCCGTCCAGGGCTCCCCGGTGGACCTCGGCGGCTACTTCCACCCCGACGCCGCCAAGGCCACCGCAGCCATGCGGCCCTCGGCTAAGTTCAGCGAAGTGCTGTCGATGCTCAGCTAGATCCGCTGCGCCGGCGGCCAGCCGGCAGTGATAAAGAGGGAGGAGCCCGCGGGCTCCTCCCTCTTTTGTGTACTCCCGGCCGATTGGCAGGGTCTAGTCTTTGTCTTTGCCCTTGCCTTTTCCCTTGCCATTGTTGACCGGTGGCACGGGCGCGACGGCGGGCGGGGGAGCCTGTGCTGCCGCAGCCGCCGCTGCGGCATCGGCTTCAGCCTGGGCGGCGGCTGCAGCGGCGGCCTGCGCCGCCGCTTCCTGTTCGGCGGCAACCCGGGCGGCTTCGGCCTGCCGGGCGGTGATGTCCGCGCGGACGGTATCGACGGACTTCCGGATGCCCTGGTGGCGCTTGAAGGACACCTCGCCACGGGCGGCCGCCTCGTCCAGCTTCAGGACGAGTTCGTCGAGGTGCTTCAGCGACGCTGCCGGATCGTTGGCCGCGGCGGCCTCGGTGACGGCCAGCACCGCGGATTGAAGCTGCTTGGCGGCGTCGCGGTCCAGCTCGGCCGCCGGCGCGCAGCCAGCCAACGTGCCGGTAAGCAGCGCCGCGCTGAGGACCCAGGCGGTCAGGTGCGGACGGGAGCTGCGGGGCCGGGGGGCACGGGAATGCCGGGTTGTCAGTTTCATGGTTCCACACTCTTCTGCAGTTCCTGCAGGTGCTGGCCGAGGTCCCCGGTCACTGCCGGATAGGGGACGACGGCGGGCGGCTCGGGCGCAGCGAAGGCGACGGCGGCAGCCACGGCACCGGTAACGAGCGCCAACAACGCAATGGACAGCAGGAGCTGCGTACGGCGGCGGGCCAGCCGGAAGCGGGAGGCGGTCCGGGATGCCAAGGATCCGCGGCGGGCTTCCGGACTCGTGACCGCGTCCGGGTCCAGCAGGTGCGTGGCCGGGGTGCCTCCGCCGCCGATTCTCGTGGCGGCGATCGGCGCGGTAGTAGTGCCAAGGCCTGTCGCCGGTCTGGCGGATGGTATCCGCGGGGGCCGGGCTGGCGGTGCGGGCAGCACCCGGGTGCGCTCTTCCGCGAGCGGGCCGGGACGCGATTCGGGGGAGACCAGGGCATGCCGCAGCGCAACTTCGAGGTCCGCTGCGGACGGCCGGTCCAGGGGATCCAGCGCGGTCATGGAGCGGATCAGATCGGCCCATTCGGTGGGGACGGCATCGGGGATGTCGGGCGCCCTGTGCAGCCTGGCGACGGCGGATTCCACGGCGCTGCCGGGATATTCGACCTCGCCCTTGATGCATTCGAGCAGGACCAGCCCCAGCGAATAGATGTCGCTTGCCGGGCCCAGGTCCGCGCCCCGGGACTGTTCCGGGCTCAAGTACGCTGCGGTGCCCACCATGGTGCCCGTGGCGGTCAGCCGGGTCCCGTCCATGATGCGGGCAATCCCGAAGTCGGTGAGCTTTGGCCGCAGCGGTTCCCCGGGACGGACCGGAACCAGCAGGATGTTGGCCGGTTTGATGTCCCGGTGGATGATGCCGAGCGAGTGGACATAGGCCAGGGCGTCCGACACGCCGGCTCCGATGACTGCGATCTCATCCAGCGGCAGCGGGCTGTGCCGGATCCGGGCCCGGAGGTCCTGCCCGTCCACCAGTTCCATGGTCAGGAAGGGTCGGGGTTCCTCGGGGATCCGCGTGTCGGTGCCGGCGTCGAAGAGGGTGACCAGGCTCGGATGGTTCAGGGTTGCCAGCAGTTCAATCTCGGCTTCCTGGCGCCGGAGTTCGTCGGGGTCGGCGGACTGGGGTGCAAAGAGCTTGAGCGCGACGTCGCGGCCCAGGTTCATGTCCTTGGCGGTGTACACGGAGGCCATGCCGCCCCTGCCGATCATTTCCCCCAGCCGGTAGCGGCCGCCCAGGAGTACTGCCGTGACGATTTCGGGCGAACTGTCCACGCTTATCCCCGTCCTTATTCCCGTGCGCCACGGCGGCGCCCCTCAAGAATGATACCGGGACGGGTATTGGCTCCCCGCACGGCGGCCGCGGACCGACGGCCGCTGTGCGGGACAGATGCTTCCGCATCCTGTTGCCGTTGGGTCCCCCCAGCGGACCCAACGACGGAATGCTTTGCCGGTTCGTGTTGCCGTTGGGTCCCCCAGCGGACCCAACGACGGAATGCTTTGCCGGTTCGTGTTGCCGTTGRGTCCCCCAGCGGACCCAACGACGGAATGCCCTTGCCGGAGCCTGTGAGGTCGTTGAGTCCCCCAGCGGACCCAACGGCATCGCTCCGGTCTCACGAGACCTAGCGGAAGCGGGGCGGCTTACGGCGGGCGTTCCTTGTAGTGCGGTGCCGGTTTGAGTCGCGCCGGCGGTCCTTCGGGCGCGCTCGGCCCGGGGTGCAGCCCTACGGGCGCTGACGACGTCGGTCCCGCGGCTGAAGCGGTGAAAATGGCATAAGGGGTGCCGGAATACCGGCAGCGGACGTTGGCGTCCATCGGGGGGGTCTCCTGAATGACTGGTGGCGGGCGCTCAACGGCAGCCCGATTGGCCGTGCTCTGTGGAGGCAGAGACGGCTAACTAGTCAGGAGAAGAGCCGGGGTCAGCGGCGACGGCTGAGTGGACGTGCTGCAGCGGGCCACGGATAGGTTCCGCGCCAGCAGTGGGAATCACCAGGTACTGGCTGGGAAGCCAGGCGGCCGCACTTCCGGGGCCACCGGACGAGAACGCCGATCCGGATCCGGAGCCGGGAGCTGCGGGCAGCGCATTGGGAGCGGGCAGACCTGTCCCCTGGGGCCACGGTCCCGGGTGGTCGTTGCCGCCAGGCGCCGGCGGCGCAGTGCCTCCAGGGGCAGAGCCTGCCGGGGGCGCACTGGTTTGCTGGCCGTCCCCTGTGAGCCAGGTGTCAGCCTTCAGCGCAGAGAGGTACGGGGTACTTCCATAGGCCAAGTAGTCGGGCGCCGACGTCGCCTCGTGCAGTTCGGGCAGGGCTGAGGTGCTGTCCTGGCAGTCTGCAGGGGCTCCGGAATCCGGGGCGACGGGGGTGTCAGCGGGAGCGGGAGCCGGGACTGCCACGTCCAGGAGCGCCAGATCCAGACCTGTCGGATCAGTGGACGGTGCCGGGACTGTAACGGGCTCTGCCGGCAGGGGGTCGGTCACTGCCGGGACCGTGGGCTCCGGGACAGGCTCGGCCGCGGGGGTCGTCGGATCGGTGGACGCCAGTGTGGGATCCGTGGCCGGGGCGGTCACCGGAGGCGTTGGATCGGGAGTGGCCACTGGAGTGGTGGGAGTCGGTGTGGGAGCCGGGTACGTCACGTCCGGGTCCGGGGCCGGCGTCGGTGTCGGGCCCGAACCGCTTGGCGATGGCGATGGCGTTGGCGTGGGGGTGGTTGGTGTCGGCGTCGGTGTCGTCGGGGACGGGGACGGGGCCGGCGCAGGTTCCGCCGTGGGCGGGGAGGTCGGCGCGGCCGTGGGTTCAGGGGCAGGGTCCGGAGCAGGGGCGGGGTCCGGAGCGGGAGCGGGTGCGGGTGGCGGAGCGGGGTCGGGAGCAGGTGCCGGGTCCGGAGCGGGCGCGGGCGCGGGCACTGCGGACTCGGACGGGACCGGAACGGCCGAAGCGGAAGGGGCAGGCGCCGGATCCCCGGTGGAGACGGGAACAGCGGCCCAGGGTGTACCCGTGGGCGTGGGCACGGCCGTTGCCATGCGCTGAACTGCCGCCGAAAATGTCGGCACCGGAACTGATTCTGCGGAGGTGGCTCCGTCGGGGAGCATCATGACCGTTGCGGACGTGCCGCCCGCCGTCGGCGAGGGAGTGGCCCCATCGTCAGCAATGACTGGGTTCGTTGAGAGTGCCAGCCAGGCGATCCCGGCGACGCCGCCCAGAAGCACCGTTCGGAGGGTACGGCGCGCGCGCAACGGGATTGATGCTGGGTCCACGCGCACACCCCATTTCCCCGAGAGCTCGATGGTTGCATATAGGGTAAGTCCGCACGCGGCGGCGAGTCCAGAGTCAAAAGTAACTTGACGGCTCAGGCGCCCCACAAATTGCCGTCACCGGGCGTCGTTCGGGTAGCTCACTCCCAGTTGGGCGCGTACCCCGTCGAACAGCCGCATGGTGTTGAGGGAGTCCTCGAGCAGCATCACGGGGCTTTCGGTGAGCCCTTGCTGGATGCAGCGGGTGACTTCGCGCAGTTCGTAGCTGTAGCCTCGCCCGACGACGTCGAAAGACTCACTGCGGGGACCGTCGAAGCCCACCTGGACGAGGAGTTCCTTGGGATTATTAATCGAGCCGACAGACTGCAGGAAGCCGCGGCTGCCGGCCACTGTGGCGGTTCGGGGGCCGTGCGCCAGCAGGGAGGAGGTCAATTGCGCCTGGGCGCCGTGGTGGTAGCCCAGCGTCAGCGCGTTCTGGGCGTCGACGCCGTCGTCGTTCAGCCAGCCGGTGGCAGTGACGGTCTGCGGGAAGCCTAGGGTGCCCAGGGCCCAGAGCAGCGGGTAGACGGTGAGGTCCAGCAGTGCGCCGCCGCCATCCTTCGGTGCCCAGAGGCGCGAGGTGGGCGAGTACGGCGCCGGGAAGCCCAGGTCCGCTCCCACCCACTTGACCTCCCCGATTTCGCCGGAGGCGGCGATCTCGAAGGCCCGCTGCATGCCCGGCAGGAAGCGGCTCCACATGGCTTCCATCAGGAACAGGCCGTTGGCGCGGGCCAGGGACACCAGCTCGGAGGCTTCCCGGGCGTTGACGGTGAGCGCTTTCTCGCAGAGCACGTGCTTGCCCGCCGTCAGGGCCGCCATCGCGATTTCGTGGTGGTGGGCGTGCGGTGTGGCGACGTACACGACGTCGACTGCGTCGTTGGCGAGCAGCCGTTCATAACCGGTCTGCCCATCCTGGTTTCCGTAGGCCCGGGCGAAGCCGAAATCGGCGGCGAAGGCATCCGCCGCCGCCTGGGTGCGCGAACTGACCGCGTAAAGCTCGGCGTCGGCAAGGAGTTCCAGATCGCGGGTCACGGACGCCGCAATGCCTCCCGTGGCGATGACGCCCCAGCGCAGCCTGGCGCCGGTGGCCGTGCGGGGATCGGGGTCCGGCTGGCTGAAAAGCCAGGGCTTAGCGATGAGGGCGGTCATGGAGTCATCTTCTCACCCGGGGGAGAGGGGACCGGGGGAGCACGCCATACCTGAGGGAGCGTTTGGGAGTTGGCCGCCTTAGCTGACGCGGCGTTTGGGAGTTGGCCGCGGAAGCTGATGGCCCGTTTGGGAGTTGGCCGCGGAAGCTGGGTGAGCGTCGGTGGGGTGGCCGCGGAAGCTGGGGGCTGGTTGAGGGGGGAGCCCCCGGCTTCCGCGGCGTCTGTGGGGGCGGGCGTCAGGCGGGGGACCCTGCCGGAACCCGGGTGCGTGCGGACTCCTCCGTCAGCCGGCCCTGCTGGAGGCGGAACCGGCGGTCGGTTTTGTTGGCCAGCGAACGGTCGTGGGTGACCACGAGGATGGTGGTGTTGTGGTCCCGGCTCAGCGAACTGAGGAGCTCGATGATGTGCTCGCCGGTCTGTTCGTCCAGGTTGCCCGTCGGCTCGTCCGCGAGGATCAGCTTCGGGGAGTTGGCCAGTGCCCGGGCGATTGCCACCCGTTGCTGCTCGCCGCCGGAGAGCCTGTTGATGCGCAGCACATGCTTGTCCGGATCGAGCTGCACCTGCTCCAGCAGCGCCCGGGCACGCTCCAGACGGGCAGCCTTCCGGATCCCGGCAAACTCCATCGGCAGCATCACGTTGTCCACAGCGGACAGGTTCGGGATCAGGTTGAACTGCTGGAACACGAAGCCGATGTCCCGCCTGCGGTAATCGGTGAGCTTGCTGTCCGGCATGCCGGCCAGGCTCACGCCATTGACGAGGACGTCCCCGCTCGTTGGCTTGTCGAGGGCTCCGAGGAGGGACAAGAGGGTGCTTTTGCCGCTGCCGCTCTTCCCGACGATCGAGGCCAGGGTGCCCTGCTCGAGCTCGAAGCTGACATCGTTGACCGGCTTGATGGTGCGGTCGCCGGACTTGAAGGTGCGGACCAGGTTCATGACTTCGATCATGGCTACTCTCCTCGGAGGACTTCGATGGGACGGATGCGTGCGGTGAGAAGGGCCGGAACCAGGGCCCCGACGACGGCGACGCCAAACACCGCGGCAATCCCGGCGGCAATCACGCCGGGGGAGGCGCTCGCGGTGACGGAGGTCAGCAGCTGGCTGGCCCCGCCGAGGGGGTTCCCGCCGGGAGCGCCGGGGAAGCCGCCTGCCATGCCGGCACCGGGGACCCCGCGCTGGCCGGCAACGGTGGTGGTGGCGGTGGCGGTGTTTGAGCTGATCAGCGCGGAGGCGATGCCGCCGCTGGCAAAGGACGCGACGGCGGCACCCACCGCGCTGCCCAGGGCCACGAGGACCAGCGCCTCCAGCACGAACTGCAGGCCGATGGTGCGGTTCCGGGCGCCGATCGCCTTCAGCACACCGATTTCCCGGCGGCGCTCGCGGACCAGCATGACCATGATCAGCAGGATGATCAGGCCTGCGGTGGCGAGTGCCGCCACGAACGCGGTGAAGGAGATGTTCTTGACGCTGCCGAGCGAGCTGACCGCCGTTTCCAGGTTGCGCTGGCCCTGGCTGACGTCAGCCGTGCCGGTGCCGAGCGCATCCTGCAGCGCCGATTTGGCGGCGTCGACATTTTCCATCGAATCGACGGTGACGATCATCGTGGACAGTTCCCCGGGGAGTTCCGCAAGTGCCTGGGCCGCCGGGAGCGTAAGGTACAGGGCGTTGTTGCCGAAGGCCGTGCCCGCGTCGAACAAGCCCGCCACGGTGAAGGTATGGTCCTTGATGGTGAACGTGGAACCGACGGTGAGGCCGTTCTTCTCGGCGATGGTGGTGCCCAGCAAGGCACCGGTGGACTCGGCGGTGTAGTCGCCCAGTCCGGTGCCCTGTGTCAGCTCCAGCTCCTTGCCCGTGGTGTCCACCTCGGCGCCGATGCCGGTGGCCGTGATGGGCACGGAGAACGCCGGCGCGGTTACACCGCCGGACGTGCCGGTTCCTGTGCTGCCGGTGGCCGCCTGGTTGCGCGAGCCGAGCGTTCCGGCGTCGACGGCGGCAGTGAGGCTGGTGGTCACGGTGGTGGCGGACTGGCCGCCAGGGCCGCCCTGCCCGCCTGGCCCTCCCTGCCCGGCGGCCCCTGCGGAAGCCGCGTCGACGTTGCGCAGCCGCAGCGCCTTGGTGCCGACGACCGTGCTCACATTCGGCACGGAGGCCGCCGTCGTTGCCTGTTCCGCGGTCAGCGGCTCGCCGCCGCCTTCGAAGCCCTGTCCGCCGGCGGGATTGACGGTCAGCACGGTGCCCACCGAGCCGTTCAGCTCCGCGACCTTCCCGGCGACAGCCTGGTTGGCCACCAGCATGGCGAGGGCGAGGCCGATGGCAACCGCCAGCACGGCCACCACGGCCGCTGTTCGGACCTTGTTTCGAAAGGCGTTGCCGATACTCCGGGCAAGGACGCTCACGTGACTCCTAGGGATCTCAGGCCGGCCGGAAAGGGCCGGCGGCTGATCCCACACTGGTACGGGCTGCTGTGCGGATGGCCGTCCGGAGCTATGGATCCGCTGTGAAGGGCTGCGTTGGAGGGACGGGCAGCAAAAAGCCCCGGTCCGCCAGGAGGCGGAGCCGGGGCCCTTGTGGTGCAGTGAACGAACTACTGCTTGGTCAGCGGTCCGAGTACCGGATCGTTGACATAGGCCGTGTGGACGTTCTCCGAGGTCACGATGACCGGCTCCAGCAGGTATGCCGGAACAACCTTGACAGTGTTGTTGTACGACTTGTCATCGTTGATCTCAGGCGTCTTGCCGGCCTGGAGGTCCTTGACCATGGTGATGGCATGCTCGACGAGCTTGCTGGTGTCCTTGTTGATGGTGGAGTACTGCTCTCCGGCCATGATGGACTTCACGGACTCAACTTCGGAGTCCTGGCCCGTAACCACCGGAATGGGCTTGCCGGCAGCCTTGACCGAGGTGATGATCGCGCGGGCCAGCGTGTCGTTCGGGGACAGCACGCCGTCGAGAGATGCACTGCTGTAGGTTCCGGCGAGCAGGGTGTCCATGCGCCGCTGGGCGTTCTCTGCCTTCCAGCCCTGGGTCACAGCCTGCTCGAAGGACGTCTGGCCGGACAGCACCTTGAGGGTGCCATCATCGATCTTCGGCTTCAGGACGCTCATGGCGCCGTCGAAGAAGACCTTCGCGTTGGCGTCATCCGGGGAGCCGGCGAAGAGCTCGATGTTGTACGGGCCTTCCGGCTTCTTGGCCTTCATGCCCTCCAGCAGCGCCTGGCCCTGGAGTTCACCGACCTTGAAGTTGTCGTAGGCCACGTAGTAGTCCACGTTGGCCGTGTTCAGGAGCAGACGGTCATAGGCAATGATCGTGGCGCCGGATTCCTTGGCCTGCTGGAGCTGGGTGCCCAGCTGCGCACCGTCGATGGCACCGACGATGATGACTTTGGCGCCCTTGGTGATCATGGCACTGATCTGGTTCTGCTGTTCCGACACGCCGCCGTTGGCGAACTGCACGTCCGGCTTGAAACCGGCGGCGGTGAGGCCGTCGTTAAAGAGCGTCTCCGCCAGGACCCAGTTTTCACTGGTCTTCTGGGGGAGCGCGACGCCGATCAGGGAGTCTTTCGGGAACGCTTCACCACCGGTGGTGGACCCGCCGGTGGTCCCGGAGTCCGTGCGGCCGCAGGCCGTCAGCGCCAGTGCCGCAATAGCAGCGATCGCTGCTGCCTTTCCTGCTTTACCAATCAGTCGCATTGCTTGGTTCACTTTCTTTAGATGGTGTGCGGAGAATTTTGAAGCTGTCCAGGGGCCGGATTAGATGCCCCTTGAGATGACCTCTTTGGTGGAGGTGGTCTCGTCGGCCTTGATCTCGCTGCTGCGGCCGAAGTTCTTCATCAGCATGCCGATGATGGATTTCTTACCCTGGGACTTGTTGTAGACATCGAACGCGACGGCGATCAGGAGCACGAGGCCCTTGATGATCTGGGTCAGGTCGGCGCCGACGCCGAGGAGCTGCAGGCCGTTGTTCAGGACGGCCATCACCAGGCCGCCGACGATCGAGCCGATCACGGTGCCGACGCCGCCAGTGACCGCGGCGCCGCCGATGAAGACGGCTGCGATGGCGTCCAGTTCCCAGCCGACGCCGTCGAACGGGCCGGAGGCGGTGGAGCGGCCGACGAAGATCATGCCGGCGAGGCCGGCGAGGAGGGACATGTTCATCATCACCAGGAAGTTGACCTTCTTGGACTGGACGCCAGAGAGCTCGGCGGCGTGCCGGTTGCCGCCGACTGCGTAGATGTGGCGGCCGATGACGGTCTTGGAGGAGATGAACCCGTAGATGATGACGAGCGCTGCCAGGATCAGGCCCGGGATCGGGAAGGATGTGCCCGGCCGGCCGGTCGCGAACAAGTAGGTTGCGTAGAGGATGGCGCCGTTGATCAGGACCATTTTGGTGATGCTGACCCAGGCTTCGGGGACCTCGGCGCCGAGGGCCTTGGCGCTGCGGCGGGAACGGATCTCGCTGAAGATCACGAACGCGACGGCGGCCAGGCCCAGCAGCAGTGTGAGGTTGTTGTAGCCGGTGCTCGGTCCGATTTCGGGCAGGTAGCCGGAGCCGATCTTCTGGAAGTCGCTGGGCACCGGGATGGTGTTGGACTTGCCAACGTACTGGTTGGCGCCGCGGAAGATCAGCATGCCGGACAGCGTCACAATGAACGCCGGGATGCCGACGTAGGCCACCCAGAACCCCTGCCAGGCACCGATCAGGACGCCCAGCCCCAGCCCCATCAGGATGCCGAGGTACCAGGGGATGCCCCAGTCGCGGATGAAGAGGGCCACGCAGACGCCAACGAACGCCGCGACCGAACCCACGGAGAGGTCGATATGGCCGGCGATGATCACCAGGACCATGCCGATGGCAAGGATCAGGATGTAGGAGTTGCCGTTGAAGAGGTTGATGACGTTGCCCGGGGTGAGCGTGCGGCCATCGGTGGCAATCTGGAAGAAGATGATCAGCGCCACCAGGGCGAAGATCATGCCGAATTGGCGGGTGTTGCCGCCAAAGAGCTTCTTGAGCGCGTTCATTGTTTCAGTCCTTGTTTCCGGAGTGTGCGGAGCAGTTGGCCACGGCGGTCAGGCGGTCTTGCGGGCGGAGGTCATGAGTTTCATGAGGTTTTCCTGGCTGGCTTCGTCCTTGTCGACTACACCCGTGATGGCGCCTTCGAAGATGGTGTAGATGCGGTCCGAGAGGCCCAGCAGCTCGGGCAGCTCCGAGGAGATCACGATCACGCCTTTGCCCTGGTTGGCCAGCTGCTGGATGATGCCGTAAATCTCGTACTTGGCGCCGACGTCGATCCCGCGGGTGGGCTCGTCGAGGATCAGCAGCTCGGGGTCGGTGAACATCCATTTCGCGAGCACCACCTTCTGTTGGTTGCCGCCGGAAAGTTTGGCCACCCCCTCCTCCACGGAGGGCGCCTTGGTCCGCAGCGATTTGCGGTACTGCTCGGCGACGGTGAACACCTTGTTGGCGTCAATGACGTTGCGTTTGCTGACTTTGCGCAGGTTGGCCGAGACCGTGGTTTCTTTAATGTCGTCCAGCAGGTTCAGCCCCAGGGACTTGCGGTCCTCGGTGACGTAGCCCAGTCCCGCGTCGATCGCCTGGCGGACGGTCTTAAGTTCAACTTCCTTGCCGTCCACGTAGACATGCCCGGAGAGGAAGCGGCCGTAGGAGCGGCCAAAGACGGAGCGGGCAAGCTCGGTGCGCCCCGCGCCCATCAGCCCGGCGAAGCCGACGATCTCGCCCCGGCGGACGAAGAAGTTGGAGTTCTTGCAGACCATGCGGTCCGCGACCTGCGGGTGGCCCACGTTCCAGTTCTTCACCTCGAAGAAAACCTCGCCGATCTTCGGCTCGTGGTCCGGGAAACGGGACTCCAGCGTCCGGCCCACCATGCCCTTGATGATGCGGTCCTCGTCGACGCCGTCGGCCTTGACGTTCAGCGTCTCGATCGATTTGCCGTCACGGATGATGGTGATGGAATCCGCGATCTGCTCGATCTCGTTCAGCTTGTGGGAAATGATGATCGACGTGATGCCGCGGCCCTTCAGGCCCAGCATCAGGTCCAGCAGGTGCTGGGAGTCGGACTCGTTCAGCGCGGCCGTGGGCTCGTCGAGGATGAGCAGCTTCACCGATTTGTTCAGGGCCTTGGCGATTTCGACGAGCTGCTGCTTGCCGACGCCGATCTCCTTGATCGGGGTTTCCGGATCCTCCCGGAGCCCGACCCGGGCGAGCAGCTCGGTGGAGCGGGTCCGGGCCTCGGCCCAGTCGATCACCCCGCGCTTGGTGGGCTCGTTGCCCAGGAAGATGTTTTCCATGATGGACAGCTCGGGAATCAGCGCGAGTTCCTGGTGGATGATCACGATGCCGGCGTGCTCGCTGGCCCGGATGTCCTTGAACTGCTGGACTTCGCTCTGGTAGACGATGTCGCCGTCGTAGCTGCCGTAGGGGTACACCCCGGAGAGCACCTTCATGAGGGTGGACTTGCCTGCGCCGTTTTCACCGCAAATGGCGTGGATCTCACCGGCCTTCACCCGCAGGTTCACCTCGGCCAATGCTTTAACGCCGGGGAACTCTTTGGTGATGGAGCGCATCTCGAGAATTATCGGATCGCTGTGCGTGTTGAGGGACGTCATTTGCCCTTACGCCTCCAATGCATGACTTCGTTGTCCGCCCCTGCAAATCGCAGGGCCGTCTGATGGAAAAGTAAACTGGATCACAGGCATTGTCGTCAAGTCTTTAACGCAACGGCCCGGTAACGAAAACTTAGTTTCGCCGGATTCCGGCGTGCTGGAAGACCAAAGCGGTGGCCCCGAGGGCCTCGGCTCGGTCCCCGAGCGAGGACATCGTGAGGGCCGTCGTCTCGCCAATCACAGGCACTGCGTGCCGGACCAGGCCTCGCCGGATCGGATCCAGCAGCAGCTCTCCGAGCCCTGCCAGCGGGCCGCCGACCACGATCACTTCGGGGTTGATCAGGTTGGCCACATTGCCCAGGGCGCGGCCGACGGCGAGCCCGGCGTCGTCCACCACGCGCAGGGTGGCGGAGTCCCGGGCGAGGGCCTTGCGGACGATGTCCTCCGGGGTGAGCGGAGCGTCCTCGCCGCGGCCCAGGAGCTCGATCATGGTGGTGGTCGAGGCGATGGTTTCCAGGCAGCCGCGGTTCCCGCAGCGGCAGACCAGCCCGTGTTCATGGATGGTGGCGTGGCCGATTTCGCCGGTGATTCCCACGTTGCCGTAGTAGGGCATCCCGTTCAGGATCAGCCCCGCGCCGATGCCGGATCCGATCTTCAGGAACATCAGGTTGCTGATGCCGGTGTGGGGGCCCCACGTGACCTCGGACAGGGCGCCCAGATTGGCGTCATTGTCCACGAATACCGGAAGATTCAGGGCGTCCTCAAGGCGCCGCAGGATGTTGATGCCCACCCATTCGGGCAGGATGGCGCCCTGCGCCACCGTCCCCGTGCGGCGGTCGATGGGGCCGGGGATGCCGACTCCTGCTCCGACGACGGCGCTGCGTTCCACGCCGCTGTTGGCCAGGAGCCGGTCCAGCAGTCCGACGGCGGCGGTGATGCCTTCCTCGGCTTGGTGGCCCAGGGGGAGCAGGACCGATTCCTCGGCAATCACGTGATAGCTCAGGGAGGCCAGGACGACGCGCAGGTGCCGGCGGCCGAAGTCGATTCCGACGGCGACAGCCCCATTGCTGTTGAGCCGGACGTTCAGCGCCCGCCGGCCGGAGCTGGTAATCGGTTCGGTGGAGGCCAGCCCGGCGTCCTGCATGATCTTGACGATGTTGGAGATCGTGGCGGTGGAGAGGCCGGTCTGCCGTGCGAGTTCCGCCTGCGTGGAAGGTCCGGCGAGAAGGCATTCGATGATCCGTTGCTGGTTCAGATGCCGGAGGGCGGACTGCGATCCAGGGTTCTTGGTTCGGCTCCTCGTTGAGCGCGTTGGTGAGGGCATGCAATGAAGATTGCCTCATCCACGTCTTGTAGTCAAGAAGTTAACGCAACTGGCCACCACGTGTCGCGCCGGCGGCGGCGGGGTGCCGCCGGCGCCGCCGCCGACCGGTGAACGAGCCGGTCCCGGAGGTCAGGAGTGCAGTTCCCGGTGCGCCCGGGCCAGCTCCCGGTAGTGTGCGGCGTTCTGCTGGACCCCGGCGAACTCCTCGTCGCTGAGCTCGCGCCGGACCTTGGCCGGTACCCCTGCGACCAGCGAGCGGGGCGGGATGACGGTTCCTTCCAGCACCACGGCGCCGGCCGCGATGAGGGAACCGGCGCCGATCACCGCGCCGTTGAGGATGGTGGCGCTCATGCCGATCAGGCAGTCGTCCTCGACCGTGCAGCCGTGCACGACGGCGCTGTGGCCGACGCTGACCCGGGCGCCGACGGTGCAGGGGAAGCCCGGGTCCGCATGCAGGACGACGTTGTCCTGGAGGTTGGTGCCGGCGCCGACGGTGATCGCGGCGGTGTCGGCCCGGACGGAGACGCCGTAGAAGGCGCTGGAATCCTCGGCGAGCGTTGCCTTGCCGATCACGGAGGCGCTCGGGGCGACGAAGGCGGATTCATGGACAGCCGGGGTGTCGCCGGCGAATGCGTAGATGGGAGCCATTCCTCCAGCCTAGGACACGCACCCGGCCGCGAACGGGTAGAACCAGCGCCGCCCCTCAGCCCCGCTCCTCCCGTTGAGCTATCAGTTGTTGTCGTTTTCAGCGCTGAGAACGACAACAACTGACAGGTCAACGTGGGTTTCAGTCGGGGGAGCGCAGGACGGTGAAACCCCCGCCCTCGCCGCCCGGGTCGGGTTCCGGGAGGACGACGGCGATCGGGGCGCCTGGCGCCGTCACCCGGCCGAGTTCGCGGACGACGTCGTCCCATTCCTCCGGCGGCAGGCCCGCCAGTGCGTCGACCGCCCAGACCGAGGGGAAGGCCGCGTCTGCGAACGGCAGGGAGCCGGCCCCCGCCACCGAGGCTTCCAGCCCGCGGGCGCGCGCGGAATGGATGTTGTCCTCGGACGGGTCGACGCCGGTGAAATGGATGCCGGACTGGACAAAGCGCAGCCCGTCCGTGCCTTGGCCGCAGTCGAGGCCCAGCACGCCCCTGCGGCCCTCGGCCTTGAGCAGGGTCACGAATTCCGAGAGCGGGTCCTCCGCGGAAAGTGCCATACCCCTATTCAATGACCGCCGTCAGCCGAAAACAACGGGGTCAGGTGAATACAGCCGGGTCAGTTGAAGACAACTGTCCGGTTGCCGTCCAGCAGGACCCGGTGCTCGGCATGCCACTGCACCGCCTGGGCCAGGGTGCGGCCTTCCACGTCGCGACCCATCTGGACGAACTGCTCGGCCGTGCGCCGGTGGTCCACGCGGATGACTTCCTGCTCGATGATCGGGCCCTCGTCCAGGGCGGCCGTCACGTAGTGCGCGGTGGCCCCGATGAGCTTCACGCCGCGGGCATGCGCCTGGTGGTAGGGCTTGGCGCCCTTGAAGGAGGGCAGGAAGGAGTGGTGGATGTTGATGGCCTTGCCGGTCAGCTCCTGGCACAGTTCGTCGGAGATGATTTGCATGTAGCGGGCAAGGACCGTGAGTTCGACGTCGTGCTCGGCCATCAGGGCCCGCAGTTCATCCTCGGCCTGGACCTTGGTGGCCGGAGTGACCGGGATGTGGTGGAAGGGGATGCCGTAGAACTCGGCCAGGCCCGCGAGGTCGCGGTGGTTGGAGACGATGGCCGGGATCTCGATCGGCAGGGTGCCGGAGCGCTGCAGGAACAGCAGGTCATTGAGGCAGTGCGCCGACGTGCTGGCCATGAGCAGGGTGCGGACCTTGCGGCCGGCCGGGTTCAGGCTCCACTGCATGCCGAAGGCCTGGGCGACAGGTTCCAGGGCGGCCTGAAGCTCCAGCTGGGAGGCCGCCGTCGTTGCCTCGACGCGCATAAAGAAGGTGCCGGTAGCCTGGCTGCCGTACTGCTGCGAGTCCGCAATATTGCCGCCCGCGACGAGCAGGGCGCCGGCGACGGCGTGCACGATTCCGGGGCGGTCCGGGCAGGAGAGGGTCAGGATGTAGGAAGCAGTCAGCTGGTCGTCAGTCACGGGGATTAGCCTACCCGCGGCGGCGCAAGGGCTGACGCACGATTGCGCGCAGTGACTGTGCGCAACGACTGTGGCCGGGGCGCCGCTCTGGGGTAGTCTGGTCGGGTCGCAACTGGCGTTGGGTGGCTAACCACCAGGGAGCGGCATTCACGAAGACCACGGATCGTACGCCTGGGCCGAGGGTCATGTTTTCCGGTTGGCAGCATCCCGCTGCCAGCCCGCATCGGCACCCCGCTTTCGGGGTCCGGTCCCTTGGCACGTCCCCGTTATCCGGGGCCGTAATTTAGGGGCGCCGCCGCGGGCCAGCCGGTAACCTGACCTTAAGCAGTGCCCGTTGCCTAGCCAGGAGTTCCCCGTGACCACCTCCCTTAGCCTTTCTTCAGCCGCAGTGAGCAATCAGCCGCTGGCTGACCTCGATCCCGAAATCGCCGCCGTCCTCGCCCAGGAGCTCGGCCGCCAGCGAGGCACCCTGGAAATGATCGCCTCCGAGAACTTCGCCCCGCGCGCAGTGATGGAAGCCCAGGGCTCAGTCCTGACCAACAAGTACGCCGAGGGCTACCCCGGCCGCCGCTACTACGGCGGCTGCGAATACGTCGACATCGCCGAGCAGCTCGCGATCGACCGCGTGAAGGACCTGTTCGGCGCCGAGTACGCCAACGTCCAGCCGCACTCCGGTGCCCAGGCCAACGCCGCGGCCCTCTCGGCCATGATCACACCGGGCGACAAGATCCTTGGCCTGTCCCTGGCCCACGGCGGCCACCTGACGCACGGCATGAAACTGAACTTCTCCGGCAAGCTGTACGACGTGGCCGCGTACCAGGTCGAGGAAGACAACTTCCGTATCGACATGGATAAGCTCCGTGCGCAGGCCATCGCCGAAAAGCCGCAGGTGATCATCGCCGGCTGGTCCGCCTACCCGCGCCACCTCGACTTCGCGGCCTTCCGCTCCATCGCCGACGAGGTGGGCGCCCTCCTGTGGACCGACATGGCGCATTTCGCCGGACTCGTCGCCGCCGGACTGCACCCGAGCCCGGTCCCGCACTCCGACGTCGTCACCTCCACGGTGCACAAGACCCTCGCCGGGCCCCGCTCGGGCGTGATCCTGGCCAAGAAGGAGTGGGCCAAGAAGATCAACTCCAACGTCTTCCCGGGCCAGCAGGGCGGACCGCTCATGCACGTCATCGCCGCCAAGGCCGTCGCGTTCAAGATCGCCGGCACGGCAGAATTCAAGGAACGCCAGGAGCGCGTCCTGGAAGGCGCCCGGATCATCGCCGACCGCCTGAACCAGGCCGACGTGTCCGACGCCGGCGTCTCCGTCCTCACCGGCGGCACCGACGTGCACTTGGTCCTGGTGGACCTCCGCAACTCCCAGCTGGACGGCCAACAGGCCGAAGACCTCCTGCACTCGGTGGGCATCACGGTCAACCGCAACGCCGTCCCGTTCGACCCGCGCCCGCCGATGGTCACCTCCGGCCTGCGCATCGGCACGCCCGCCCTGGCCACCCGGGGCTTCGGCGCCGAAGAGTTCACCGAGGTCGCCGAGATCATCGCCACCGCACTGAAGGCCGGCTCCGCCACGGACGTGGAGGCGCTCCAGTCCCGCGTGGACAAGCTCGCCGCAGACTTCCCGCTGTACCCGCAGCACGAGCAGTGGTAAGCGGATGACGACGGAGACCGCCAGCATCCCTGCCAACACCGCCCGCATCCTTGACGGCAAAGCCACCGCCGCCACGATCAAGGCCGAACTGACCGAACGCGTCGCCGTCCTGAAAACCAAGGGCATCGTCCCGGGCCTGGGCACCATCCTGGTGGGGTCCGACCCGGGCAGCACCTGGTACGTCGGCGGCAAGCACAAGGACTGCGCCGAGGTGGGCATCACGTCCATCCGGCGCGACCTGCCGGAGGACACCACCCAAGAGGAGCTCCTGGCCGTGGTCCGGGAGCTCAACGAGAACCCGGAGTGCACCGGCTACATCGTCCAGCTCCCGCTTCCGGCGCACATCGACCAGGACGTCATCCTGGAGGCCATGGATCCCGACAAGGACGCCGACGGCCTGCACCCGATGAACCTGGGCCGGCTCGTGGCCAACGTCAGCGGACCCATGAAGTCCCCGCTGCCGTGCACGCCCAAGGGCTGCGTGGAGCTGCTCACCCGGCACGGCATCAACCTCAAGGGCAAGCGTGTCCTCGTGGTGGGCCGCGGCGTCACGATCGGCCGGCCCGTGGGGCTGCTGCTGACCCGCAAGGACGTCAACGCCACGGTCATCCTGGCCCACACCGGCACCGTGGACCTGCCCGCGGAACTCCGGCAGGCCGACGTCGTGATCGCCGCGGCCGGCCAGCCGCACATGATCAAGGCGGCGGACCTCAAGCCCGGCGCGATTGTGCTCGACGTCGGCGTCAGCCGCGTCGACGACGGTACCGGCAAGGCTGTGGTCACCGGAGACGTGGACCCCGCCGCGGCCGACGTCGCCGCCTGGCTCTCCCCGAACCCCGGGGGGGTGGGCCCCATGACGCGCGCCATGCTGCTGGCCAACGTGGTGGAAACCGCGGAACGCCACGCGGCCGCTTAGGCCTAGTCCCGGAACCTGAACAGCGTGGACCGCAGGGCGCCACCTCCTTTGGCGGAGGTGGCGCCCTGCGTCGTCTGGGCACCGAAGGTAACAGAACGGCAAACGTCTGGATTTTTTACGAAAAGACTCTTTCATAGTTCGGCCGTTTCCATTACCGTGTTCGGGTGCCTGAACTCGTCTCGAAGCAAACCTCACCCACGGAAGCCTCCTCAAAGGACGCCCCATTGAGCAGCTCCTCTACTACCGGCGCTCCGCAGTACGTCATCACTGCCGAAAACCTGACCAAGCGCTACGGCGATGTCGTCGCCGTCGACGGCATCTCCTTCTCGGTGCCCGCCGGTGAGGCGTTCGGCCTGCTCGGCCCCAACGGCGCCGGCAAGTCCACCACCATGAAGATGATCGGCGGGGTGTCCCAGCGGACCTCCGGAAGCCTCAGCATCATGGGCCTGGATCCAGACCAGAACGGCCCGGAAGTCCGCGCGCACCTGGGCGTCGTCCCGCAGCAGGACAACTTGGACGAGGAACTCAAGGTCCGGGACAACCTGCTGGTCTACGGCCGGTACTTCGGCCTGCCCATGAGCTACCTCAAGCCCAAGGCCGACGAACTGCTGGAGTTCGCCCAGCTCACTGACAAGGCTAAATCCAAGGTCGATGCGCTCTCCGGCGGCATGAAGCGGCGGCTCACGATCGCGCGCTCCCTCATCAACGAACCCCGGATCCTGCTGCTGGACGAACCCACCACCGGGCTGGACCCGCAGGCCCGGCACATCCTCTGGGACCGGCTGTTCCGGCTCAAGGAGCAGGGCGTCACCCTGATCCTCACCACCCACTACATGGACGAGGCCGAGCAGCTCTGCGACCGGCTGATCGTGGTGGACAAAGGCAGGATCATGGCCGAGGGCTCGCCCGCCAGCCTGATCCGCGAGTATTCCACCCGCGAGGTCCTGGAACTGCGCTTCGGCTCGGAACGCAACGCCACGGTCGGCACCGAACTTGAGGGCATCGGCGAACGGGTGGAAACCTTGCCGGACCGCGTCCTGATCTACGCACACGACGGCGAGGCCGCCCTCGAAGAGGTCTCCGCCCGCGGGCTCCGCCCGGTGACCTCGCTGGTGCGCAGGTCTTCGCTCGAGGATGTCTTCCTGCGCCTGACGGGCAGGAGCCTCGTTGACTAAGAAAGCAGAGTTGACCAAACCAACTCAGGCGGCCAAAACGACGGCGGCCCCCGCGCTGCGCGCGCATTCGCCGGAGATCTCCGCGGCCAAAGCCCGGAAGTGGGGCGCCTTTTACTACGCCGAGCAGGTCCTGCGGGTGATGAAGGGCTACGGCTGGACGATCGTGATGTACGGCGTCGGGCAGCCCGTCGCCTACCTCTTTGCGATGGGCGTCGGCCTCGCCACCCTGGTGGACACCAACAGCGCGGCGCCCTTCGGCGGGGTCAGCTACCTGGTGTTCATAGCCCCGGCCCTGTTGATCTCGGCAGCCGTCATGACCGCCGCGAACGAGTTCACCTTCCCGGTGATGGACGGCTTCAAATGGCGCCGGGTCTACTACGGACCGCACGCCTCGCCGCTGACGCCGGAGCAGATTGCGCTCGGACAGATCATCGCCGTCACGGTGCGCCTGCTGCTGCAGTCGGCCATCTACTTCGGCGTGGTCGCGTTGTTCGGGGCCTCGCCGGGGGCCTGGGGTTGGGCCTCGATCCTCGTCGCCACCCTCGCCGGGCTCTCCTTCGGCCTGCCGCTGATGGCCTACGCGGCTTCCATCAAGGAAGATAAGGGCCAGTTCGCCATGGTGATGCGCTTTATCGTGATGCCGCTGTTCCTGTTTTCCGGGACGTTCTTCCCGCTGGACACCCTGCCCCTTGCAGTGCGCTGGATCGGCTGGATCTCCCCGATCTGGCACGGCACGGAGCTGGGCCGCGTGCTCAGCTACGGCTACCAGGAACCCCCGCTGCTGACCATCGCGCATGTCGTGTTCCTGCTGGCGCTGTGCGTCGTCGGCTGGGTCCTGACGAAACGCCAGTTCGTGAAGAGGATGGGCGGATGAGCGCCGTCATTACCAGCCACAGCGTCACCGAGGCGGCCCGCGACCGGCACTTCGGGTCGCTCTACTCCCGCAACGTCCGCGCCGTCGTCGCCCGCGGGCTGATGGCCACCAAGAGCAGCAACTGGATGGTCATGCTCTCGGGCTTCTTCGAGCCGGTGCTGTACCTGATCTCGATGGGCGTGGGCCTGGGCGCGATCGTCGGTTCGGTGCAGGGGCCTGGAGGCGGGGAAATCTCCTACGCCGCGTACATCGCCCCGGCGCTGCTGGCCGTGTCCGCGATGAACGGTGCCGTCTACGATTCCACCTGGAACGTGTTCTTCAAGATGAACTTCGCCAAGCTGTACCAGGGCATGCTGTACACCTCCCTGGGGCCGCTGGACGTTGCCATGGGCGAGATTTTCCTGGCCCTGCTCCGCGGCCTGATGTACGCCACCGGGTTCACCGCGGTGATGGGCCTGATGGGGCTGATCACAACCCCGTGGGCCATCCTGATGATCCCTGCCGCGGTGCTGATCGCCTTCGGCTTCGCGAGCTTCGGCATGGGCATCACGAGCTTCATGAAGACCTTTCAGCAGATGGACTGGATCAACTTCGTGATGCTGCCGATGTTCCTGTTCAGCGCCACCTTCTACCCGCTGAGCGTCTACCCGCAGTACATCCAGTGGCTCATCCAGGCCATGCCGCTGTGGCACGGAGTGGAGCTGCTGCGGCAGATCAGCGTGGGCGTCTTCACCCCGGCCACGGCCGTCCACATCGGCTACTACCTCGTCATGATCGTGCTGGGCGTGCTGCTCACCACCGGCCGGCTGCGCAAGCTGTTCCTCAAATAGCATTCCTTCACAAAAGGAGAACCCCGTGATCGGAAAACTGCGGGAGGACCTCGACGGCGGCGAGGCGGCGGTCCTCCGTGCCGGCGCCACAAGCCTCGACGCCGGCACGGAGGCCTTCCGGGTCTTCACGGACCCCAGCGGCCATCCTTTCTGCCTGGTCTTGTCGTAGGGCGCAGTGTTTTCCTGAAACCCGTGTTGTCGTAAAACCTGCCTTCTTCAAGGCACCGTTCGCCCCGGGTGGAAGCGGCCAGGGGYGTCCCGGCGGTTTGCGATAATAGGCACATGCAATCTCTGGGCAACTCCGAGTCTTCCAAGCCGTCCGCGTACAACTCCGCCTCCGGCAAGTTCTCCATGTTCCGCATCAGCGGACCCGGGATGATGGTATTCATCATCGCCTTCGTCGTCGCGGTCATCTTTGCCGCGAACCAGAACGACGTCGTCGGCTGGCTCGTGGCGATCATCGCCGGCTTCTGGCTCGCCTTGGCCTCCTTCGTGGTCTTCAGCATCCAGAAGGCGGCCAAGAAGGCCGGCGCCAAGCTCACGGAAGCGCAGAACGCCTTCAACGCGGCCGCCGGCCGGGCGCCGTCGTCGGGCAGTGTTGACCACGGCAGCACCCGCCTCGTGGACGTCCGCCGGGAAGCGGACGAAGTCCGGAACATGAAGCTGGACCACTCGTTCAAGATCGTGCAGGTGCAGGTCCGCGTCGTCGAGCAGGAGCGGGCGAAGGGCGCCGCCGCGGACCAGGACACCATCCACCGGGCACTGGAGACCATCGAGATTACCGCCACGAACGCCCGGGACATGATCAAGTCCTCCGGCGGCACGGACGAGCCCGTCTCCGGAACCATTGTCGACTAGAGTGGATCGGGTGAGTTCGGCATTGAAGAAGGACAACCTTCGCATCGCGTCAGTCAACGTCAACGGCCTTCGCGCTGCCTACAAGAAGGGCATGGCGGAATGGCTTGAGCCCCGCGAAGTGGACATCCTCTGCCTGCAGGAGGTCCGCGCGCCCGACGCGATCGTCCACGAGCTGCTCGGCGAGGGCTGGTACATCCTGCACGCTGAAGCCGAGGCCAAGGGCCGCGCCGGCGTCGCCATCGCCTCCCGCACCGAACCAGTGCAGACCCGCGTCGGCATCGACGACGACTACTTCGCCACCTCGGGCCGCTGGGTCGAGGCCGACTTCATCGTCCGCAACGCGGAAGGGGAAGCCTCCCAGCTGACCGTCGTCAGCGCCTACGTGCACTCCGGCGAGGCGGGCACCCCGAAGCAGGACGACAAGTTCCGCTTCCTCGACGCCATGGCCGGCCGGCTCCCCGCACTGGCCAAACACAGCGACCACGCCCTGGTGGTGGGTGACCTCAACGTCGGCCACACGGAGCTGGACATCAGGAACTGGAAGGGCAACGTCAAACGTGCCGGTTTCCTGCCCGAGGAGCGTGCCTACTTTGACCGCTTCTTTGGCGAGGAGATTGGCTGGAAGGATGTTCACAGGGGCCTGGCGGGCAACGTCGACGGCCCCTACACCTGGTGGTCGCAGAGGGGACAGGCCTTCGACAACGACACCGGCTGGCGCATCGATTACCACATGGCCACGCCCGTACTCGCCGCCGCTGCGGTGTCTGCAGTTGTTGACCGGGCGCCGTCCTGGGACACCCGCTTCTCCGACCATGCCCCGCTGGTAGTGGACTACCGGCTCTAGTCTTAAGGCTTCCGCGAATGATCTCTCCTTCCACTGTGACCCCCGTGAACGACGCCGACGCTGCCCCGGCCGCCGAAACCGCCGCTGCCGTTTCCGCCGCCGTCCCGTCGGGAATCCGCCAGCGCATCCTCTCCGGCATGCAGCCCTCGGCGGATTCCCTCCACCTGGGCAACTACCTCGGCGCCTTGGTGAACTGGGTCCGGATGCAGGACGAGTACGACGCGGTCTTCTTCATTCCGGACCTGCACGCGATCACCGTTCCGCAGGACCCCGCCGAACTGGCCCACCGCACCCGGGTCACGGCTGCGCAGTACATTGCTGGCGGCGTGGACGTGGAAAAGTGCACGCTCTTCGTCCAGTCGCAGGTCCCCGAGCACGCCCAGCTGGCATGGGTGCTGAACTGCATCACCGGCTTCGGCGAGGCCTCCCGGATGACCCAATTCAAGGACAAGGCCTCGAGGCACGGCTCGGACCAGGCCAGCGTCGGCCTGTTCACCTATCCCATCCTGCAGGCCGCGGACATCCTCCTCTACCAGCCGCACGGAGTGCCGGTGGGCGAGGATCAGCGGCAGCACGTGGAACTCAGCCGCGACCTGGCCCAGCGCTTCAACTCGCGCTTCGGTGAGACGTTCAACGTGCCGGCGCCCTTCATCCAGAAGGAATCGGCGAAGATTTACGACCTGCAGAACCCCACCGCCAAAATGTCCAAGTCGGCGGAATCACCGGCCGGCCTGATCAACCTGCTGGATGATCCCAAGGTCATCGCCAAACGGATCAAGTCCGCGGTGACGGATGCCGAGACGGACATCCGTTTCGATCGCGAGGCCAAGCCCGGGGTCTCCAACCTCCTGACCATCTACTCGGCCATCACAGGGCAAAGCGTGGAGGCCCTCGTCGCCGCCTACCAGGGCAAAATGTACGGCCACCTCAAGGTGGATCTGGCCGAGGTAGTGGCGGAACGCCTCACCCCCATCCGGGACCGGGCCAACGAACTGCTGAACGACCCCGCGGAGCTTGACCGGCTGCTGGCCCTCGGCGCGGACAAGGCGCGGGAGATTGCCTCGGTCACGCTGCAGGACGTGTACTCCAAGGTAGGGTTCCTGCCCTACGCCGGAACGAACGGAGTCCGCTAGGCCAATGTCCTCCGTCAGCAAAGTCACCGCTAACGAGCCGAAACGCGCCAACCCGCGTGCCCCCGGCAGCGCTGCCCCGGACGCCCAGGACACGCAGGACAACGGACACGGCAGCGAAGGCATCAGCATCGGTGTGATCCTGGGGTTCCCGGCGGAGATCGCCGAGGAGCTCCAGCGCTGGCGTGCCTCTTTCGGTGATCCCATGGCGGGAGTCATCCCGGCGCACATCACGCTGGTGACCACCACCATGACGCAGGACTGGGAAGCGACCCGCAGCCATGTGCGTGAGATCGCGGGACGGCAGGAGCCTTTCAACGTGACCATCGCCGGGACCGGGTCTTTCCGGCCGGTCTCCCCGGTGGTGTTCCTGAACGTCGAGGACGGCTTCGGCGACTGCGTGAGCCTCCACCGCCAACTGCAGTCCGGGCCGCTGGAGCGGGAGCTGCCGTTCGACTACCACCCGCACGTCACGGTGGCCCACGACGTCGCCCCGGAGAGCCTCGACGAGGCCGAATCGGTGCTCAAGGATTACAGGGCCACGTTCCCCGTGGCTAGCATGGGACTCTACGAGCACGACGACAACGGCATTTGGCAGCTACGGGAAGAGCTTGATTTTGGGACCAAACCTCACCACGACGGAGGCCAGGACGGCGCCGCGGACGCCGGCTAAGCCGCCCCTTCCCACCGACCTGGCCGGGCTGAAACTGGAAGTCATCCGGAAACGGGTCGACTGGGGCAAAGCCCGACGCGCCGGCGGCGGGGGCCTGGCGTCGATGATGGCGATGGTGGCGTGGCTGCTCGCCCGGGTCAACACACTGTTGCCAGCCCGCGCCTTCGCGCACTACGGCCGCCAGCACGGTCCGCTGATGAGCGCGGGCATCGGGTTCAGGATGTTCTTCTCCGTCACCGGCCTCCTGGCCACGGGTTTCTCCTTGGCCGGCCTCTTCCTCAGCGGACAGCCTGCGCTGCTGGACCAGATCATCAAGAGCGTCGCCATGACCGCGCCCGGCCTGCTGCAGGTCGACGGCAGCGAGGGACTGGTTGACCCGTATGCGCTGCTGAACCCTTCCAGCCTGGGCTGGGCGGCCGTGATCGCCGCCGTCGTGACAGTGTTTACGTCCTTGGGCTGGATCAGCGGCATCCGCGACGGCGTGCGCGGCATGATGCAGCTCGGCCCAAAAAACATGAATCCGGTCCTGCAGATACTGCTCGACGTCGGCGCACTGGTACTGCTGGGAGTGGCGCTGGTGATCAGCTCGGCAGCCTCCCTGATCTTCGGCACGGCGGCGGACTGGGTGACGGCGCAGCTTAGCCTCGATCCAGCGCTGGCCGGGCCTCTGACGACCTCCGTGACCGTCCTGGTGCCCCTGCTGCTGGGCTGGGGCACCGCTGTGATCATGTTCCGGGTTGCGGCGGGGATAAAGCCGGCCCGGCGCTCCCTGCTGGAAGGCACCATCCTCGCAGCAGTCGGCACCACGGTGCTGCAGATCTTCAGCACCCAGCTGCTGGCCAGTGCCGGGAAGAACCCCATCCTGGCGCCCTTCGCCATCATTATCGGCCTGCTGATCTGGTTCAACCTGGTCAGCCAGGTCTACGTGATCTGCGCCGCCTGGGTGGCCATCAGGGAGCAGGACCTCGCCATGGAACCTGCCGCCACGACCACCGGCTGGGGGGCCCGGCGCGTCCAGCCCGGCAAAACGCCGTCGGAGCCCCGGCCCCGCCGGACGTCCTGGTCCGCCGCGTTCAGGCGTCGAGGTACTGGTCGGCCCACGCCGAAATAATCTTCGCGGCCCGGGCCGCCTGGCCCTTGGCCGTCAGCAGGTGGTCGCTGCCCTCGAGGGACACGAAGCTGCGCGGATGCCGTGCGGTCTGGAAAATGGTGCTGGCGTTCTCGATGCCCACGGTGTTGTCCGTGGGGGAGTGCAGCACCAGGAGCGGCTTGTGCAGCCGCCGGATGCAGTCCGTGAGGTCGGCATTCTCGAGGTCCTCGACGAAGTGCCGGCGGATCTCCACCCTTTTGCCGCCCAGGTCCACTTCCGCGCTTCCCTCCCTGAGGATCCTGTCCAGGGCGGCGTCGAAGACGTGCGCCACGTGCTTCGGCGAGAACGGCGCCCCTACCGTAGCGACGGCGTCGAGCTCCGGGATCTCGCGTGCGGCCGCCAGGACCGCAGCTCCGCCGAAGGAGTGACCCACAAGCAGGGAGACCGCCCTGCCCGAGTCGCGCATGAATTCGGCCGCCTTGACGGTGTCGGCCACCTTGTGGCTGAAGGACCCCTCGGACCACAGGCCCGCGGATTCGCCGAGGCCCAGGTTGTCGAAGCGGAGCATGCCCACCCCGTTGTCGGCCAGGGCCTTGCACATCCGCGACGCCGAGGGGCTGTCCTTGCCCAGGGTGAAGCCGTGCGAGAAGACGCCCCAGCCCTTCACGGGGCCCTCGGGAACGTCGACGACGCCGGAGAGCAGTTCGCCGGTGGAACCCTGGAACGAGACTTTTTCGGAGCGGGACACGGTGTCCCCTTTCGTTGAGTGGGGGAACGACGACGGCGCCCCCACCCTGAGGTGAGAGGCGCCGTCGTCTGTTGCCTTTTGGTTTACGGAGAGCTGAACGCTAGATCTTGCGGGACAGGATGGCCTGCTTGACCTCGGCGATTGCCTGGGTGACCTGGATGCCGCGGGGGCATGCCTCGGTGCAGTTGAAGGTGGTGCGGCAGCGCCACACGCCTTCCTTGTCGTTGAGGATCTCCAGGCGCATGTCGCCGGCATCGTCGCGGGAATCGAAGATGAAGCGGTGCGCGTTGACGATCGCGGCCGGGCCGAAGTACTGGCCGTCGGTCCAGAACACCGGGCAGGACGAGGTGCACGCGGCGCAGAGGATGCACTTGGTGGTGTCGTCGAACCGTTCGCGGTCCTCAGCGGACTGCAGGCGTTCCTTGGTGGGCTCGTGGCCGCGGTTGATGAGGAAGGGCATGACCTCACGGAAGGACTGGAAGAACGGCTCCATGTCCACGATCAGGTCCTTCTCCACCGGGAGGCCCTTGATCGGCTCGACCGTGATGGGCTTGGACGTGTCCAGGTCCTTCAGCAGGGTCTTGCAGGCGAGGCGATTGCGGCCGTTGATGCGCATGGCATCGGAGCCGCAGACGCCGTGCGCACAGGAACGGCGGAAGGAGACGCTGCCGTCCAACTCCCACTTGATCTTGTGCAGGGCGTCGAGGACACGGTCGGTGCCGTACATGGTGACCTTGAAGTCATCCCACGTGGCGTCCTCGGAAACCTCGGGGTTGTAGCGGCGCACGCGCAGCGTGACGTCGAAGGACGGGATCTCCCCGCCGCCACCGATGTGGGCGGGCAGTTCGATCTTGGAGGCTGGCTCAGCGAGTTCAGCGGTCATCTTAGTACTTCCTCACCATCGGCTCGTAACGCGTAAAGACCACCGGTTTGGTGGCAAGCCGGATGCCGGCAATGGCCTCCGCGGAGCCATCCGCCGGAGCATGCTCATCCTTGTACGCCATGGAGTGCTTCATGAATTTTTCGTCGTCACGCTCGGGGAAGTCCTCGCGGAAGTGGCCGCCGCGGGATTCCTCACGGTGCAGGGCCGCCACGGTCATGACCTTGGCGAGCTCCAGCAGGAAGCCCAGCTCCACGGCCTCGAGCAGGTCCAGGTTGAAGCGCTTGCCCTTGTCCTGGACGCTGATGCGCTGGTACCGCTCCTCGAAGGAGGCGATGTCCGTCAGGACCTGGTTCAGCGTCTCGGCGGTGCGGAACACCTGCATGTTGGCGTCCATGGTGTCCTGCAGTTCCTTGCGGATTGCAGCGACCTTCTCGGTGCCGTCAGAGGTGCGGACGTGGTTCAGCAGGTCCAGCGTGTAGGCCTCCGGGTCACCGGGGAGTTCCACGAAGTCTGCGGTCTTGGCGTACTCCGCGGCGGCGATGCCGGCGCGCTTGCCGAAGACGTTGATGTCCAGCAGCGAGTTGGTGCCCAGGCGGTTGGAGCCGTGCACGGAGACGCAGGCAACCTCACCGGCGGCGTAGAGGCCCGGGACGACGGTGTCGTTGTCCTGGAGCACCTCGGCGCTGATGTTGGTGGGAATGCCGCCCATGGCGTAGTGCGCCGTCGGGAAGACGGGAACCGGCTCCGTGTACGGCTCGACACCCAGGTAGGTGCGGGCGAACTCGGTGATGTCCGGCAGCTTGGCGTCGATGTGCGCCGGCTCCAGGTGCGTCAGGTCCAGGAGGACGTAGTCCTTGTTCGGGCCGCAGCCGCGTCCCTCACGGACTTCGTTGGCCATGGAGCGGGCCACGATGTCGCGGGGGGCGAGGTCCTTGATGGTTGGGGCGTAGCGCTCCATGAAGCGCTCACCCTCGGAGTTGCGCAGGATCGCGCCTTCGCCGCGGGCAGCCTCGGAGAGGAGGATGCCCAGGCCGGCGAGGCCTGTCGGGTGGAACTGGAAGAACTCCATGTCCTCCAGCGGGATGCCGCGGCGGAACGCGATGCCCATGCCGTCACCGGTCAGGGTGTGGGCGTTCGACGTCGTCTTGAAGACCTTGCCGGCGCCGCCGGAGGCGAACACCACGGACTTGGCCTGGAAGACGTGCAGCTCGCCGGAGGCGAGGTCGTAGGACACGACGCCGGCAACGCGCTTCTGCTTGTACGGGGTGCCGTCCTCGCGGACCGCGTCTTCCTCGACGGTCAGCAGGTCAAGGACGTAGTACTCGTTGTAGAACTCGACGTTGTGCTTGACGCAGTTCTGGTACAGGGTCTGCAGGATCATGTGGCCGGTGCGGTCCGCAGCGTAGCAGGCACGGCGGACGGGGGCCTTGCCGTGGTCGCGGGTGTGGCCGCCGAAGCGGCGCTGGTCGATCCGGCCCTCGGGCGTGCGGTTGAACGGCAGGCCCATCTTCTCCAGGTCCAGGACGGCGTCGATCGCTTCCTTCGCCATGACCTCGGCTGCGTCCTGGTCAACCAGGTAGTCGCCGCCCTTGATGGTGTCGAAGGTGTGCCACTCCCAGTTGTCTTCCTCGACGTTGGCCAGGGCCGCACACATGCCGCCCTGCGCCGCGCCGGTGTGGGAGCGGGTGGGGTACAGCTTGGTCAGTACTGCTGTTCGGGCGCGCTGACCGGATTCGATCGCCGCGCGCATCCCGGCGCCACCGGCACCGACGATGACGACGTCGTACTTATGGACCTGCATACCAGACGCTCTTTCTCTCAAAATTCGCTAACAGCACCGGCAGGCGGAGCCTGCCCGGTGAAATCTCGTGGAAATCCGTGGCCTGCACGGGGCAGGCAGGGATCGGTTGCCGCAAGGGCTGCGCCGCTACGGCGCGGGGCAGAACCCGCCGGGCAGCTGGACGCCGTTGACCACGGGGCACGGGTCAAAGGTGAAGATGACCAGGGTGCCGAGGATGATGATGACGGTGGTGGCCGCGTAGAGCACGATCTTCAGCCACAGACGCGTGGCGTCCTTTTCGGCGTAGTCGTTGATGATGGTGCGGACACCGTTGGTGCCGTGCAGCATTGCGAGCCACAGCATGGCCAGGTCCCAGATCTGCCAGAACGGGTCGGCCCACTTGCCGGCCACGAAACCGAAGTCGATCGCGTGGATCCCTTCGCCCACCAGCAGGTTGACGGTGAGGTGTCCGAAGATAAGGACCACGAGGACGACGCCGGAAAGCCGCATGAAGAGCCATGCAAGCATTTCGAAGTTCCCTTTTGAACTGCCGTTGCGGCGGTACTGCGGTGCAATCCGATTGCTTCCGACCTTTGCACTGGGCGCCTTCGGACTGCGCGGGCTCTGAATCTCAGTTGCACTCATGGCTAGTGACCTCCAAGGGCGAGGGAAAGGTGGCGGATGGAGAAGCCCACCATGACGACTGCCCAGAGAATCAGCACCGTCCACAGCATCTGGCGCTGGTACTTCGCGCCCTTCTTCCAGAAGTCGACGGCGATGATCCGCAGCCCGTTGAAGGCGTGGAACACGATCGCTGCGACAAGGCCCGTTTCACCCAGGGCCATCAGGGGGTTCTTGTAGGCACCGATCACGGCGGTGTAGGCCTCGGGGGACACACGCACCAATGAGGTGTCCAGCACGTGGACCAACAAGAAGAAAAAGATCACTACACCGGTAATGCGGTGTCCAACCCAAGACCACATGCCTTCACGGCCGCGGTACAAGGTGCCTGCTGGTTTTGTCGGCACTGAATAAACCTCCCTGCAACACAGCGGCGCTGGCATGGGATCCACGCGGGGGGAACGCCTGCTGCGAGAGCACTCGTAAGCTCAAGCCTAAATCTAGGCTTCGCTCACAGCTTATTCAATTCAGCCACCGGTCGGTGACGGCGCCCCGGCGGGGTTTTCCCCTAGTTTTGAGACGAACGCCACATTCCGTTGACTGCGCGGGAGCGCCTCGACGGCTCCGCGGTGCGCCGGCCAAGTGTCGCGTCCGCCACCGGATCAGGCCCGCTCGCACCACGTTCAGCTAAAGTAGCGGTGATGACTACAGACAAAGTGACACGCCAGGACTCTCCGCAGCATTCGGCCCAAGGCTCGGCTCTGGACCGATTTATTGCGGTGATTCCGGCCGGCGGTGTGGGGACCCGCCTTTGGCCTCTGTCGCGGGCAGCAGCCCCCAAGTTCCTTCACGACCTCACGGGCTCGGGCAGCACGCTGCTGAGATCCACCTACGACCGGCTCGAGCCGCTCGCCGGCAAGCACATGCTTGTCGTGACGGGCATGGCCCACCGCGATGCGGTCTGCCGCCAGCTCCCGGAGATTGACGACGCGGACCTGGTGCTGGAGAGCGAGCCCAAGGACTCCGGCGCGGCCATCGGTTTGGCCGCGGCCATCCTGCACGAGCGCGATCCGGACACCATCATGGGCTCCTTCGCGGCAGACCAGGTGATCAGCCCCGACGGGCTGTTCCATGACGCCGTCCGGGAGGCCATCCACGCGGCCGCGGCCGGCAAGATCGTCACGATCGGCATCAAGCCCACGCACCCCTCCACCGGCTTCGGCTACATCCGGGCCGGGAAGAACCTCGGCGTGGGCGGAGCGCCCAGCGCCCAGGCCGTCGTCGAATTCGTGGAGAAGCCCAGCGAAGAGGTCGCCCAGGAGTACCTCGACAGCGGCGAATACGTCTGGAACGCCGGCATGTTCGTGGCTCCCGTCTCGCTGATGCTCAAGCACCTCGAAGCCAACCAGCCCGAGCTCTTCGCCGGGGTCCAGGAGATCGCCCGGGCCTGGGACACCCCGCAGCGCGACGAGGTCAAGGCCCGCGTCTGGCCCACCCTGCCCAAGATCGCGATTGACTACGCCGTGGCCGAACCCGCCGCCGCCGCCGGCGACGTCGCCGTCGTGCCCGGCACCTTCCGCTGGGACGACGTCGGGGACTTTGCGTCGGTAGGCCGGCTCAACAGCGCCAAGGAAGTCAAGGACGTCACCGTGATCGGCGACGGCGCCCGCGTCTTCACCGAGGACGCCAGCGGCGTGGTGGTCTCCGACACCAAGCGCGTGATTGCGCTGATCGGGATCAAAGACGTCGTTGTGGTAGACACTCCCGACGCCTTGCTCGTGATGCACAAGGAACACTCCCAGCGCGTGAAGCAGGCCGTTGACGCGCTGAAGGCCAGCGGCGACACAGACGTCCTCTAGTTATTTTGACGTCCTCTGGATTTCCGGCGTCCTCCGGGCCCTTCGGCCCTACCGGGGGCGCCGGAAGTGTTTCCCGATCCGTAACGCGCCGTACGCGATGCCGCTATTCTTTCTGCGCTCGCTAGAGTTATTCTGTGCGCAACTACTCAACTGAAGCTGAGCCCACCACGCTGGTGGGACCGTGGCTCGAGCCCCTGCTGCCGGAGCTGATCGCTTTCCGGCGGGACCTGCACGCACACCCGGAACTCTCCTTCAAGGAATTCCGGACCACGGACAAACTCGCAAAGCGCCTTGAGGACGCGGGCCTCAAACCCCGGCGCCTCGAGGGGACCGGCCTGACGGTCGACATCGGGGATGGTCCGATCGCCACCGCCCTGCGCGGCGATATTGACGCCCTGCCCATCATCGAGGAAACCGGCCTGCCGTTCGCCTCGAAGAACCACGGTGTCACCCATGCCTGCGGCCATGACGTGCACACGGCGACCATGCTCGGCGCCGCCCTGGTCCTGCAGAAGATGCACGAGGTGTCGCCGCTGCGCGGTTCCGTCCGGATTATTTTCCAGCCGGCAGAGGAAACCATGCCCGGCGGAGCCCAGAGCTGCATCGAGCAGGGCGTCCTTGAGGGTGTTCCCCGGATCCTGGCACTGCACTGCGACCCCCGGATCGAGGTGGGCAAGATCGGCACCCGGATCGGTGCCATCACCTCGGCGTCGGACACCATCAAGATCGAACTGTCCGGCCGCGGCGGCCACACTTCGCGCCCCCACCTGACCGAAGAGCTCGTCTTCGCCCTGGCGCAGATCGCTGTCAACGTTCCGGCGGTACTGTCCCGCCGCGTTGACGTCCGCAGCGGCGTCTCGGTGGTCTGGGGCCACATCTCCGCCGGCTCCGCCCCCAACGCCATCCCGGCCAGCGGCTACATGGCCGGGACCATGCGCTGCCTGGACCGCGACGCCTGGCACAGCGCCGGCAAGATCCTCGACGAGGTGGTGCAGCAGATCGCGGCACCCTACGGCGTCGACGTGCACCTGGAACACACCCGGGGCGTGCCTCCCGTGGTGAACTCAGAACACGAGACCGCCCTGATCGAAGCCGCAGCCCGCGCCGAAATCGGCGAGAGTTCCGTGGTCCTGACGCCGCAGTCCATGGGCGGCGAGGACTTCGCCTGGTTCCTTGCGGACCTCCCCGGCGCCATGATGCGCCTCGGCACCAAGACCCCCGGCGGCGAGGAGTACGACCTGCACCGCGGCGACTACATCCTGGACGAACGCGCCCTGGGCCTCGGCATCCAGGTCCTCACCGCCGCAGCCCTTCGCACCATCCGCGACCTCTAGCTCCTGCAGCTACCCGCGACTCTGGCCTCCGCGGGCCGCCGATGCATCGGCCCCCGGGTGTTCCTTCTGCTCCCTCCTCTGCCCGGGGGCTGGCCGCCGCGCTGAATTTCCCCATCTTTGCCGGCACGACGCCGGGACGCACCGGCGGTGTCGGCGGACACGCCGTCGGCGCCTTGCGAACCTGGGGAAATCCGGCGGCGGCCTGCAGCAGCAGCCCCTTGCACGGCGGAGGTACGGTTACCGCCTGCGCTATTAGGTTGCGCACAACTGAATTGTGCACAGTTTAGTTGTGCGGTATGCTGGAGCCATGACCACGCAAGAAGGAGCCAGCGCTTCCCGCACCGATGCCCCTCGCTTGAACAGGCAACTGTGCTTTGCCATGTACTCGGCCTCGCGGGCGGCCACCGCCGCCTACCGGCCGATGCTTGACGAACTGGGCCTGACCTACCCGCAGTACCTGGTGATGCTGGTGCTCTGGGAGGAGGACCCGCGGAGCGTCCGCGAACTGGGGGAGGAGCTGGGGCTGGACTCCGGCACGCTCTCCCCGCTGCTCAAGCGGCTGGAGGCCCTGGGCCTCGTGGAACGCCGCCGGTCCGTGGCGGACGAGCGCCGGGTGGAGGTCTCCCTCACCGAGGCCGGGACAGCGCTGAGCGCACGGGCCACCGGCATCCCGCAACGGCTCGCCGATGCCGCCGGGCTTTCCCCCGCAGAGCTGGACCAGCTCCGCGAGACCCTTGGCCGGCTCGCCGCCGCGCTGCACGCCCCCCGCTAGAGCCCAAGCCCTCGCGCCGCCCGCTCCCTGCGCCGCAGAAGCCGCCGACGTCGAAATCGCCGGAGGCGCGCCAGCTCGCCGGAAGTTTACGGCGCCCGCGCAGGCTTCCGGCGAGTTCGCCGCCGGCCACCAGATTTTCCCAACAGATTGGATCCCCATGAAGACTCTCTACACAGCCGAGGCCCTGGCCTCGGGCGACGGCCGCGACGGCACCGCCGTCACCAAGGACGGCAAGCTCAACGTGGCCCTGGCCAGCCCGGTGGAACTCGGCGGCAACGGCGAAGGCACCAACCCGGAGCAGCTCTTCGCCGCCGGGTACGCGGCCTGTTTCCACTCTGCCCTGCGCCTGGTCGGACGCCAGGCGAAGGCCGATCTGACGGATTCCGCCGTCGCCGCCCGGATCCACCTCGGCGCCCTCGGCGACGGATCCGGCTACGGCATCGCCGCGGAACTCGAAATCGCCCTGCCCGCCGTGGACCGGAAGACGGCGGAGGCCCTCGTGGCCAGGGCGCACGAAGTCTGCCCCTATTCCAACGCCACCCGAGGCAACATCACTGTCGACATCAAGATCCTGGAGGTCGCCGCATGAGCGCCAGCACCGAAACCACCACCCTTCCCGCCGCCACCCGCGAAATCCAGCTGGCGTCCCGCCCGCACGGCCGCCCCGTGCCGGAGAACTTCCGCCTTGCCGAGACCGCGCTGCCCGAACTCCAGGACGGCCAGGTCCTGGTCCGCAACCTCTTTATGTCCGTGGATCCCTACATGCGCGGCCGGATGAACGACGTCAAGTCCTACTCGCAGCCGTTTGCCCTGGACACCGCACTCGACGGCGGCGCCGTCGGCGAGGTCATCGCGTCCCGGTCCGCCGACCGTAAGGTGGGCGACGTCGTCGTCCATTCCCTGGGCTGGCGCGACTACGCCGTGCTCGACGCCGGAGCAACCACTCCCGCCCGCACCGACCTGGCCCCCGCGCAGGCCTTCCTGGGCGCACTGGGCATGACCGGCCTGACCGCCTACGCGGGCCTCCTGAAGGTGGCGGAGTTCAAGGCCGGCGAAGTCGTCTTCGTCTCCGGCGCTGCCGGTGCGGTCGGCTCGCTGGTGGGGCAGATCGCCAAGGCAATGGGGGCGTCCCGTGTCATCGGCAGCGCAGGCTCCCCGGAAAAGGTGGCACGGCTGCTGGAGCTCGGCTTCGACGCGGCCTTCAACTACCACGACGGTCCGGTGGCCGAGCAGCTGGCCGAGGCCGCCGGCGAACGCGGGATCGACGTGTACTTCGACAACGTCGGCGGGGAACACCTCGAAGCCGCACTGTCGGCACTCACTGTCGGCGGCCGTGTGGCCATGTGCGGCGCCATTTCGCAGTACAACTCGACCGAGCCCACACCGGCTCCGCGGAACCTCATGCAGGCGATCGGCAAGCAGCTGACCCTCAAGGGATTCCTGGTCGGCGGCTACTGGCAGCACATGGCCGAGTTCGTCGGGACCATGTCCGGCTGGCTCGCCGACGGCACCGTGCGCTACGACGAGACCATCGTGGACGGACTGGAAAACGCACCGCAGGCCTTCATGGATCTCCTCGACGGCGCCAACACCGGCAAGATGCTGGTCCGCCTCTAGCCTTTCCGCACGCTGGAAAGCCCGCACCGGAATTGCCGGTGCGGGCTTTGCTGTCTGTACTGCTTGGTAACAAGTTCTCAACAATCTGGGGAATCACTGTGAACTGTGCTACCTCGACGTGTCACAGGACACTAAAGTGGCTTGCATCAGTGCGCCTCGGCGCAGTGCTGCGAAATCCATCAGTGAAAACAGCGTTTCAGCGGCAATCCCGCCAACAGACACTCATTGAGCTCCCGTCGTAGCGCCTACTCTTTCTTCCTGGAGGAAAATTGAAGAACTCTCTGCGTGCAACCTTTAAGCGCGGTTCAATGGCCGGAGTCGCCACCGCCGGCGCGGCTGCACTTCTGCTGACCGGTTGCGGCGCCGCCCCGACGGCCAGCAGCACCGCGACTGCCACGGCCAGCAACTACACAGGCTGCATCGTCTCCGACTCTGGTGGATTCGACGACCAGTCGTTCAACCAGTCCTCCTACGAAGGGCTGAAGAAGGCGGAGAAGGACCTGGGCATCAAGGTCAACCAGGCCGAGTCCAAGACCAACAACGACTTCGAGCCGAACCTCCGCGCCATGGTCACCGCCGGCTGCAACCTGACCGTCACGGTCGGCTTCCTGCTCGGCGACGCCACCAAGGCCCAGGCCACGGCCAACCCGAACAGCCACTTCGCCATCATCGACTTCGGCTACGAGACCCCGATCAGCAACGTCAAGCCGATCATCTACGACACGGCCCAGGCCGCCTTCCTCGCGGGCTACCTCGCGGCAGGCACCACCAAGACCGGAACGGTCGCCACCTTCGGCGGCATCAAGATCCCCACCGTCACCATCTTCATGGACGGCTACGCCGACGGTGTCAAGTACTACAACGAGAAGAACAACAAGGACGTCAAGGTTCTTGGCTGGGACAAGGCCAAGCAGGACGGCTCCTTCACCGGTGACTTCGAAAAGCAGGACAAGGGCAAGCAGTTCACCCAGAACTTCCTGGACCAGGGCGCGGACATCGTGATGCCCGTTGCCGGTCCGGTCGGCAAGGGCGCGGGCGCGGCCCTGAAGGAAGCCAAGGCGGCAGGCAAGGACGTCAAGCTCATCTGGGTTGACTCCGACGGCTTCCTCACGGCACCGGATTACAAGGACATCATGCTCTCCTCCGTCATGAAGCTGATGGGCGAGGCCGTCGAGACCGTTGTGAAGGAAGACACGGAAGGCAAGTTCTCCAACACCCCGTACGTTGGCACCCTCGCGAACGACGGCGTGCAGCTGGCTCCGTTCCACGACCTGGACTCCCAGGTCCCGGCCCAGCTCAAGTCTGACCTGGACCAGATCAAGAAGGACATCGCCTCCGGCAAGCTGAAGGTTGAATCCGCAGCCAGCCCGAAGGTCTAACTTCCTTTCGCTAAGCGCCACGGCCCGTACGGTCACCACCGCACGGGCTGTGGCGCTTTTCGTTGAGCGGACCGGCTCCGCTTCCGGCTGCAGGCACTACGCTGGTTCTGCAGCCCCATCATCCGTCCGGGCCACAATCGCCGGACACTTCGAGATTGGTCAGAGTTTTGAAACTTGAACTCAAGGGGATCACCAAACGCTTCGGCTCCCTGGTAGCCAACGATCACATTGATGTGGTTGTTGAACCCGGGCAGATTCACTGTCTGCTCGGCGAGAACGGCGCGGGTAAGTCCACGCTGATGAACGTCCTGTATGGACTGTACGAGCCCACTGAGGGCCAGATCCTCATCGACGACAAACCCGTCACTTTCCGCGGCCCGGGCGACGCCATGGCCGCGGGTATCGGCATGGTGCACCAGCACTTCATGCTGGTCCCGGTCTTCACGGTTGCCGAAAACGTCGCCCTGGGGGCGGAGAACACCAAGGCCGGCGGATTCCTGGACCTGGATGACACCCGCCGGAAGATCAAGGAGATCTCCGACCGGTACGGCTTCGACGTCGATCCCGACGCGATGATCGAGGACCTCCCCGTCGGCGTGCAGCAGCGCGTGGAAATCATCAAGGCGCTGGTCCGCGACGCCAAGGTGCTCATCCTCGATGAGCCCACTGCCGTGCTGACCCCGCAGGACACCGATGAACTGCTGGACATCATGCGCCAGCTCAAGAGCCACGGCACCTCGATCGTCTTCATTTCGCACAAGCTTCGCGAGGTCAAGGCCGTCTCCGACACCATCACGGTGATCCGGCGCGGCAAGGTGGTCGGCAGTGCCGACCCCGGCGCCTCGACGACGGAACTGGCCTCGCTGATGGTGGGCCGCGCCGTGAGCCTGACACTGGACAAGGCCCCCGCCAAGCCGCAGGAAACCACCTTCCAGGTCAAGGACCTCACCGTGATCGCCCCCAGCGGCCAGCATGTTGTGGACGGCATCAGCTTCGAAATCGCACGCGGCGAGATCCTCGCCGTCGCCGGCGTCCAGGGCAACGGCCAGACCGAACTGACCGAGGCCATCCTGGGCCTCCAGGAACGCGCGCAGGGTTCCATCCTGCTGGACGGCGAGGAACTGCTGGGCCGCAGCGTTAAGGACGTACTGAACTCCGGCGTCGGCTTCGTGCCCGAAGACCGCTCGGTCGACGGCCTGATCGGCACCTTCTCGATCGCCGAAAACCTGATTCTGGACCGCTACGACAAGGCTCCATTCGCCAAGGGCATCAGCATGAGCCCGGCCAAGGTCCTGGAGAACGCCAAGACCCGGATCGACGAGTTCGACGTGCGCACGCCGTCGGGTTCGCTGGCGGCCGGCACCCTCTCCGGCGGCAACCAGCAGAAGGTTGTGATGGCCCGGGAGCTCTCCCGGCCACTTCGGCTCTTCATCGCCTCCCAGCCCACCCGCGGCGTGGACGTCGGATCCATCGAGTTCCTGCACAAGCGCATCGTCGCCGAGCGTGACCACGGCACCCCTGTGATGATCGTGTCCACCGAACTGGACGAGGTGATCGAACTCGCCGACCGGATCGCAGTGCTCTACAAGGGCAAGCTGGTCGGGATCGTTCCGGCCGGCACCGGGCGCGACGTCCTCGGCCTGATGATGGCGGGCCTGTCCCCGCAGGACGCCCTCGCGGACGCCGCGAGCAAGCAGGCAGCCTCCCATCCCGGGGAAGTGCCCCCTGGGCATCCGGCCGAAAATGCCGCCGACCCCGCCGCCGACCCCGAAGCAACGAACCAGGCGCCCGCCGCCCAGCCCGTGCAGGAGCCCCGCTCCGGCGCCGTAGGAGACGACCATGAGTGAGAACAACGAGCCGCGACACTCGGCTGAACCGGATCCGGACCGGATTCCCAAAACCCAGTCCCCGGCCGGGGAGCCCCAGGACCCCCTGGAGGACGACGCCGATTTCGTCACCACGCTGGACACCGCCGGCGGCGCGATGCGGCCGTCGGCTGTCCCGGTCTCTGCCCAGAGCGGAACGCTGCCGGGCGCGGAAGAACCGGACTCGGTGCTGCGCAAGATCTTCACCGGCAACGGCATTGTGACCATCCTGGCCGTCCTCCTGGCCCTGATCCTCGGCGGACTGCTCATTGCCAGCACGGACAAGGTCGTGGCGGCCACGTCGTCGTACTTCTTTGCCCGGCCCACCGACTTCCTGGCGGCCGTCTGGTCTGCCGCCACCGGCTCCTATGTCGCGCTTTTCCAGGGCTCGGTGTTCAACCCGCGGGGGAGCGGCGTCGGCGGACAGTTCGCTCCGCTGATGGAGACCCTCACCATCGCCACCCCGCTGATTACCGCCGGCCTCGGCGTCGCCCTGGCCTTCCGTGCGGGCCTGTTCAACATCGGTGCCCAAGGCCAGATCATCATGGCCGGCATCCTCGCCGCCTGGGTGGGCTTCGCGCTGCACCTGCCGGTGGGGCTGCACCTGCTGCTCGTCCTGCTCGCCGGCGTCATCGGCGGTGCCATCTGGGGCGGACTCGTCGGTGTGCTCAAAGCGAGAACCGGAGCCCATGAGGTCATTGTGACCATCATGTTCAACTACATCGCCCTCTACTTCCTGCGCTACCTGCTGGACACGGACCTGTTCCAGCGGCCTGGCGAGACCACGCCGATTTCCCCGATCCTGGACCCGTCGGCGGTTTACCCGCAGATCTTCGGCACCCAGTACCGGCTGCACCTCGGCTTCCTGCTGGCCATCGCGGCCACAGTGTTCGTCTCGTGGCTGCTGAACCGGTCAACGATCGGCTTCGAATTCCGCGCCGTCGGCGCCAACCCCAAGGCGGCACTGACCGCCGGAATCAACGTCCCCCGCGCCACCATCCTGGTGATGACCCTGGCCGGTGGCCTGGCCGGACTGGCCGGCGTCGCGCAGGTGGCGGGCACCGAAAAAGTCCTGACCGACGGTGTTGCGGCAACGTACGGCTTTGATGCCATCACCGTCGCACTGCTCGGACGTTCGACGCCGTGGGGCACGTTCGCCGCCGGCATCCTGTTCGGCGCCTTCCGCGCCGGTGCGGTCCAGATGCAGATCCAGACCGGCACCCCGATCGACATTGTCCTGGTGGTCCAGTCGCTGATCGTGCTGTTCATCGCGGCGCCGCCCCTGATCCGGGCGATCTTCGGAATGAACCCGCGCAAGAAGAAGGCCGCAACCGCCGGCAAGACCCAGAAGGCAGCAACCACCGGAGGTGCAGCATGAGCACAACAGCCACAGCGCCCGTACCGGGTGGCCCGCAGGGAAAACCGGAGGCAAAGGAACGCAAGCAGACAACGTCCGGCAAGCCCGTGACCTGGAAGCTGCCGGTGACGCTAGCGGCGCTGGCCACCGTCGCCTTCATCTTCTTTGGCCTGATGGGCCCGCAAAAAACCGCTAAGTTCGGGGTTTCCTCCGGGGGCGACTTCTTCCAGCTCCCAGCGATCGAAGTTCCGGCATTCCTCAGCGGCATTGTGCTCTCCGTGATCCTGCTGGGCCTCGCGGGCTACGCCCTGGTCCTGAAGGCGAAAAGGAACCAGCGGCCGCCCCGCTGGCTGCCGGTCGTCTTCACCGTCGTCTTCGTCGTTGCCTTCCTGATCTGGGTCGTCGGCGGCGCAAGGACTCCCAGCATCTCGCTGGCCGGCCTCATCGCCGGGTCCGTGACCCTCGCCGTGCCGATTGTCTTCGGTTCCCTCTCCGGTGTCCTGTGCGAACGCGCCGGCGTCGTGAACATCGCCATCGAAGGCCAGCTCCTGGGCGGTGCCTTCACGGCCGCGATCGTCGCCAGCCTGACCGACAATCCCTACCTGGGCCTGCTTGCCGCGGCCGTGGCCGGCGCGCTCGTGTCGATGGTCCTGGCGGTCTTCAGCATCAAGTACGTGGTCAACCAGATCATCGTCGGTGTGGTGCTCAACGTGCTGATCTCGGGCCTCACCGGCTTCCTGTTCAGCACCGTGATGCAAGCGAACAAGGAAATGTTCAACTCGCCCGGCCGGCTTCCCATCATCGAGATCCCGGTCCTGTCCAGCATCCCGGTCCTCGGCCCGATCCTCTTCAAGCAGTCCGTCGTKGGCTACCTGATGTACGTGGCCGTCATTGTCGTGTGGATCGGGCTGTTCAAGACGAAGTGGGGCCTCCGGGTCCGCTCCGTCGGCGAACACCCGCAGGCCGCCGACACGCTGGGCATCAAAGTCAACGCCACCCGCTTCTGGAACGTCACGCTCGGCGGCGCCGTCGCCGGAATCGGCGGATCGTTCTTCACCCTCGTGGCGATCGACAGCTTCACGAAGGAGATTTCGGGCGGCCGCGGCTTCATCGCCCTCGCCGCGATGATCCTGGGCCGCTGGAACCCGATCGGGGCGTTCTTCGCCGCGCTGCTGTTCGGCTTCGCCGACAACCTGCAAAGCATCGTGACGATCATCGGCACTCCCGTGCCGAGCCAGTTCATGGCCATGCTGCCGTACCTCGTCACCGTGTTCGCCGTCGCCGGCCTCGTGGGCCGGTCACGGCCGCCGGCCGCGAGCGGCATACCGTACGTCAAGGGTTGACCATGGACAGCGCCAACGTCGACTGGGCGGCACTCGAGGCCGCCGCGGTCGCCGCCATGGAGAACGCCTATGCGCCGTATTCGAAGTTCGCGGTGGGGGCAGCAGCCCTCACCGCGGACGGCCGGATCGTCAGCGGCTGCAACGTCGAAAACGCCAGCTACGGACTGACCCTGTGCGCCGAATGCGCTCTCGTGGGCAATCTGCACATGACCGGAGGCGGCCTGCTCCGCGCCTTCTACTGCGTGGATGCCGGCGGCAACGTCCTTATGCCCTGCGGACGCTGCCGGCAGCTGCTCTACGAATTCCGGGCTCCCGACATGGAGCTCATGACCACCCAGGGAATCAAGACCATGGACCAGGTCCTTCCCGATGCCTTTGGCCCCCAACACTTGGAGGAACCCCGGTGACACCAAATCCCAACACGACTGAAGCTTTCGACGCCGTCGACATCATCCGCATTAAGCGGGACAAGGGTGTGCTCAGCCCCGCCCAGATCGACTGGACGATCGACGCGTACACCCGTGGCGCCATCGCCGACGAGCAGATGGCCGCCCTGAACATGGCCATCCTGCTCAACGGCATGGACCGGGCCGAGATCTCCCGCTGGACGGCGGCCATGATCGCCTCCGGCGAGCGGATGGACTTCTCCGGCCTGCGGCGGCCCGACGGCGGCATGAAGGCGACGTCGGACAAGCACTCCACGGGAGGTGTCGGGGACAAGATCACCCTGCCGCTGGCACCCCTGGTCGCGGTCTTCGGCGTGGCCGTGCCGCAGCTCTCGGGCCGCGGCCTGGGCCACACCGGCGGCACCCTGGACAAGCTCGAAGCCATCCCGGGCTGGCGTGCGGACCTCAGCAACGAGGAAATGATGGCCCAGCTCCAGGACGTCGGCGCGGTCATCTGCGCGGCCGGCGCGGGACTGGCCCCGGCGGACAAGAAGCTCTACGCGCTCCGCGACGTCACCGGAACCGTGGAGGCGATCCCGCTGATCGCGTCCTCGATCATGAGCAAGAAGATCGCCGAAGGCACCGGCTCGCTGGTGCTGGACGTCAAGGTCGGCAGCGGAGCCTTTATGAAGGACGAGGCGCGCGCCCGGGAACTGGCCGAGACCATGGTGGCCCTGGGCAAGGACGCCGGCGTCAACACCGTGGCCCTGCTGACCAACATGAACACGCCCCTGGGCCTCACAGCGGGTAACGCGATCGAAGTTCAGGAATCGGTCGAGGTCCTGGCCGGCGGCGGTCCGGAAGACGTCGTCGAACTTACGGTCCGGCTCGCGGAGGAGATGCTGGCGTGCGCCGGCGTCCATGACGCCGATCCCCGGGCTGCCCTGCGCGACGGCCGGGCCATGGACGTCTGGAACCGGATGATCGAGGCGCAGGGCGGCGACCCGCGGGCCAAGCTTCCGGTCGCCAAGGAATCCGAGGTCATCTACGCCGCGGCCGACGGCGTCCTGGTGGAGCTCGACGCAATGGCCGTCGGTGTCGCTGCCTGGCGCCTCGGTGCCGGACGCGCCCGCAAGGAGGACCAGGTCCAGGCCGGGGCCGGGGTGCGGATGCACGCCAAGCCCGGCGCCACGGTCAAGGCGGGGGAACCGCTCATGACGCTTCTGACAGACACCCCGGAGAAGTTCGAGCGCGCCAAGGAAGCACTCGAACACGCCGCGGTGATCGCGCCGGAGGGCTCCCGGCCCGCGCAGAAGCTCATCATCGACCGCATCGCGTAACGCCCGCCCACCCCGTTGCCCTGTCACTTGTGGTCTCCAAACCCCGGTTTTGGCCGCCAGACGTGACAGGGCAACGGCGTGTCCGTAGGGCAACAGGGGGCCGGCGGTACACTAACCCCACGGCAGTACCCTTGAAGCGCAGGCCCGGCTCCGGCCGAGCCTGCGCTTGAAGTATCTCTACTCGACGGACCTATCTGGCCCCKCCGGGCGTTAGGAAACTGTGCAGGCAATTAACGACTTCATCCTGGCCGCCGCGGGGCAACCCTGGGTGCTCTTCCTCGTGTTCGCGTGCTGTGTGATCGACGGCTTCTTCCCACCCATTCCGAGCGAATCGGTCGTCGTGGGGCTCGCCGCGGTGGCCGCCACCGCCGACGTCCCCAACCCGGCGTTCCTGGCCGCGACAGCCGCCGCCGGCGCCTTTCTCGGCGACAACATCGCCTACCTGATCGGACGCCGGACCGGAACGCAGCGCTGGGCCTGGATGCGCGGCCCCCGGATGCAGAGGGCATTCCGGTGGGCCGGCACGGAGTTGCGCAAACGGCCCGGCTCCCTGATCCTCGTGGCACGCTTCGTGCCGATCGGCCGCGTCGCCGTCAACCTGACGGCCGGCGCCACCCACTTCCCGCGGTCACGCTTCGTCGGGCTGACGGTGCTCTCCGCGGTGCTCTGGGCCTCGTATTCCGTCGCCATCGGACTCTTCTTCGGCCAATGGTTTGAAGAAAACCACTTGCTTGGGGTCATTGTCGCCGTGATCTGCGCGATTGGCCTTGGGATCCTGGTGGACCTGGTCATCAGCAGGCTGCGCGGGACGCTTCCCGAGGACACCGGGCAGCCGGTCCCTCCGGCAGACCCCTAAAGGGCGCGAAGCCCGAAATTGTGAAGATTTGTCCAGGCCGAAACATGGCGCATCCTTGCCGGCCATGGGACACTGAAGAGCGCTTTTCGTCACTTTCCTAGGAGCAACGCCCGCGTGGAATTTATCAATGAGGCTATACTCCATGCCGCGGGACAGTGGTGGATTTACCCGATTCTTACGCTCTTCTGCTTCATCGACGGTTTCGTTCCGATTCTGCCGAGTGAAACCCTGATCGTCGCCTTGGGTGCCCTCTCTGTCACGTCCGGCCAGCCGAATATGTGGTGGGTTATGGCAGCGGCCGCCGTGGGGGCCATCGCCGGCGACAATATGGCCTATCTGCTCGGCCGCCATGTCGGCGTCGAGCGCTTTCGCTGGATGCGCAAACCCAAGGTCCAGCGCGCCCTTGCCTGGGCGCGCTATGAACTCGACAAGCGCGGCGCCATGCTGATCTTCACCGCCCGCTACATCCCGGTGGGACGCGTGGCCGTCAACTGGATCGCCGGCACCACGGCCTACCCCCGCCGACGCTTCGTCATCCTCGACATCTTTGCCTCCATCACGTGGGTGGCCTACTCGGCGGGCATCGGCATCATTGCTGGCAACTGGGTCCACGAACACCCGCTGCTGGGGGTCGGGATCGCCATCGCCTTCGCCATCGTGCTGGGCATCGTGATCGACCACCTGCTGACCTGGCTGCACCGCTGGCGCGACACGAAGGGTGCTGCCGCGGCGGCCAGCCGGGCCGCAAGCCTTGCAGCCGACGCCAAGGCGGGGCACACCAAGACGGCGCACGCCAAGACGGGGCACACCACGCATAGTGCACCCGCTGCGCCCGCGCCGCTGGCGGCACCGGCCGACGTCGAGGCCTGATTCCGGCGGTCCGCCGCGGGCAAAGGCCCGCCGGTTGCCCGGCCGGCTGACGGTTCGCCGCGCGCACGGCCCCACCGGCTGGTGTTGCCCGGCGTCCGACCCTAAGGTTGGAACGTGACTGAGATAATTCTTGACGCTGCCCCTGACCTCGAATTCGACCTGAAGGGCCTCCCCAAGGTTTCCCTTCACGACCACCTGGACGGCGGACTCCGTCCGGCCACCATCATTGAACTTGCCGAGGCCGTGGGACACACGCTGCCCTCCACCGATCCCGTCGCCCTGGGGGAGTGGTTCCGCGAATCCGCCGACTCCGGCTCGCTGGTCCGCTACCTCGAGACGTTCGACCACACCGTTGCCGTGATGCAGACCAAGGACGGCCTCTTCCGCGTCGCCAAGGAATTCGTCGAAGACCTCGCCGACGACGGCGTCGTCTACGGTGAAGTGCGCTGGGCACCCGAACAGCACCTGGCGAAGGGCCTGAGCCTGGACGAGGTCGTCGAGGCTGTGCAGGCCGGCCTCGACGCCGGTGTCGACGCCGTCGCCGAGACCGGCCGCGACATCCAGGTCGGCCAGCTGATCACCGCCATGCGCCACGCCGACCGCGGCCAGGAAATCGCCGAGCTCGCCGTCCGCCACCGCAACAACGGCGCCGTCGGCTTCGACATTGCCGGCGCCGAGGACGGCTTCCTGCCGTCCCGCTTCAAGGACGCCTTCACCTACCTGGCCCAGCACAACTTCCCGGCCACCGTCCACGCCGGTGAAGCTGCCGGACTCGAAAGCATCCAGTCCGCCCTGGTGGACGGACGCGCCCTGCGCCTGGGCCACGGCGTCCGCATCGCCGAGGACGTCACCGTTGAGTTCGAAGCGGACGAGGACGCCGACGGCAGCGACGAGCAGGATGACAACATCGGCATGGTCACCCTCGGTGACCTCGCCAGCTGGGTCCGCGACCGCGGCATCGCGCTGGAGATCTGCCCGTCCTCCAACCTGCAGACCGGCGCCATCGCCGGCTTCGGCGAGGGAATCGAGAGCCACCCGCTGGACATGCTCTACCAGCTCGGCTTCAACGTCACGATCAACACAGACAACCGGCTCATGAGCGGCGTGACCCTCACGGACGAGTTCGAACTGCTGGTTGAGACCTTCGACTACGACCTTGACGACCTGCTGGAGCTGACGCTGAACGCAGCCGAGGCCGCATTCCTGCCGCTCGAAGAGAAGGAAGCCCTCGTCGAATACATCAACGAGGCCTACGCCGACCTTGGCTAACGAAAAATCCACCGCGGTGGGCGCGCTGGCCGGCTGCATCGCCGAACTCCGCGCCCACTGCCCCTGGATGGGTGCCCTCACCCACGAATCCCTTGTGGAGTACCTCCTCGAGGAGGCCTACGAGGTGGCGGAAACCATCGAAACGGACGGCGGCGACGCCGAGCTGAAAGCCGAACTGGGCGACGTTCTGCTCCAGGTGGTCCTGCACGCCCGGCTCGCGCAGGAACGCGGCTCCTTCGACCTCGACGACGTCGCCCGCGGCCTCACCGCCAAAATGATCCGGCGCAACCCGCATGTGTTCCGTCCTGACGGATCCCTGCAGGAGTCCTTCCCGGCGACGGTGGAGGAGATCGTCCAGACGTGGGACGCCGTCAAACGCTCGGAGCAGGTCCTGCACTCCGGGTCCGCACACTCCGGTGCGGGGCCCTCCCGCGGGCCCCTCGACGGCGTCCCCGGTGCCCTGCCGGCGCTGGCCCGGGCGCAGAAACTCCTGGACCGCGCCGAGCGCACTGGCCTCCCGTCGTCCACGCCGCCGGTTGACGTCCCGGCATCGGAGGAGGATCTCGGGGACCTGCTCTTCGCCATCGCGGCCAGCGCGCGAGCCCGGGGGTTCGACGCCGAACGCGCCCTCCGCGGCGCGAACCGCCGCTTCCAGGCGAGCCGGCCACCGCCACCGTCCCTGTAGACCGCCAAAATGACGTCCGGGGAATGGATAGGTTTCTGTAACTTATGCCACTCTCGACTAGGCTGTGTAACGACGAGGACGTCGGTTTTTCAGCTTGATTCCCAGCTTGATTTCCCATCAGATTCCCAGCAGATCGCTTCACCCAAAGGAGCCTATCCATGGCGCTTATCGATGCCATCCACGCCCGCGAGATCCTCGATTCCCGTGGCAACCCCACCGTAGAAGTTGAAGTCCTGCTTTCGGACGGCCAGATCGGCCGCGCAGCAGTTCCCTCCGGCGCCTCCACCGGCGAGCACGAGGCCGTGGAGCTCCGCGACGGCGACAAGGGCCGTTACCTCGGCAAGGGCGTCCAGAAGGCCGTCGACGCCGTCATCGACCAGATCGCCCCGGCCCTCATCGGTTTCGACGCCACCGACCAGCGCAGCATCGACCAGTCGATGATCGACCTGGACGGCACCGCCAACAAGAGCAAGCTCGGCGCCAACGCCATCCTGGGCGTATCCCTGGCCGTCGCCAACGCAGCCGCGGCCTCCGCCGACCTGCCGCTCTACAAGTACCTCGGCGGACCGAACGCGCACGTCCTGCCCGTGCCGCTGATGAACATCCTCAACGGCGGCTCGCACGCCGACTCCGACGTCGACATCCAGGAATTCATGGTTGTCCCGCTGGGTGCCGAGACCTTCTCCGAGGGCCTGCGCTGGGGTGTCGAGGTCTACCACGCCCTCAAAGCTGTCCTGCAGGCCAAGGGCCTGTCCACCGGCCTCGGCGACGAAGGCGGCTTCGCGCCGAACCTGCCGTCCAACCGCGCAGCCCTGGACCTCATCCAGGAAGCCATCCGGAACGCCGGCTACACCCCGGGTCAGGACATTGCCCTCGCCCTGGATGTGGCCTCCTCCGAGTTCTTCAAGGACGGCGCCTACCAGTTCGAAGGCAAGTCCCTCAGCTCCTCCGAGATGAGTGCCTACTACGCCGAGCTCGTTGCCGACTACCCGCTGGTTTCCATCGAGGATCCGCTGGACGAAAACGACTGGGAAGGCTGGAAGACCCTCACCGACGCCATCGGCGACAAGGTCCAGATCGTGGGTGACGATCTCTTCGTCACGAACCCGGAACGCCTGCAGACCGGCATCGATTCGAAGACCGCCAACTCGCTGCTGGTGAAGGTCAACCAGATCGGTTCCCTGACCGAAACCCTGGATGCCGTCTCCCTCGCCCAGCGCGCCGGTTACACCACCATCACCTCGCACCGCTCCGGCGAGACCGAGGACAYCACCATCGCCGACMTCKCCGTKGCSACCAACKSSGGCCAGATCAAGACCGGYGCMCCGGCCCGCTCCGAGCGCGTYGCCAAGTACAACCAGCTGCTGCGCATCGAAGAGGAACTCGACGACGCCGCACGCTACGCCGGACGCAGCGCCTTCCCGCGTTTCAACGGCTAGTAACCGCACGAACCGCGAACCGGTGGCTATGGTTGAAAGACCATGGCCGCCGGTTTCTTTTTTGGGATCTCGTTCCGTGCCTGTGCCCGGCCTGGGCCACGGCGACCAGCACTGAGCAGCCCCGATCAACACTGAGCAGAACCAAACAGCACTGAACCAGCAAGCCGCAAGCCAGCCCGGTGGGCACCGGGCATTACAGGAGTGACATGGCTACCCGCCGACCCAAGGTTCCCCGGGCCACGCCTGCCGCCCCGAAGTCTCCGGACAGCGGCGACGGCGGCGACGTCATCCAGGCTGATTTCGGCAGTTCCCGCGGTATCCAGCAGGAACCAGCCGGTGGGGCAGCCCCAAAATCCCGGACCGGCAACACCGTCGCCTCCCGTCAGTCAACGGCCACGTCCGCCGCAACGCCGCCGGGCGGTCCCGGGCAGGCGAAAGCAAAGCAAAACCCGACCAGGAACAGCACGGCCGCGGGGGACAGCGCCGCGCCGGCCGAAGAGCACCCCGTTCCCGCCAAGGCCTTCTCGGGCCGCATGCTGGCGCTGCTCGTCGTCATGATTGCCATCACCATCATGCTGGCGCCCACGGTCAAGATCTTCTTCGAGAAGCGTGCCGAAATCGCCGCGCTTCAGGCGGACATTGCCGCTAAACAGTCCCAGCAGGATGATCTCCGGCGGCAGGTCTCCCGGTGGCAGGATCCGAACTACGTGAAGCAACAGGCCCGCGACCGCATTAACATGGTTATGCCCGGCGAAACGGGCTACTGGGTTTTCGGCAGCGATCTACCTGCCGGATCGTCCGGTGGCGCTGCCGGTGCAGGATCAGCCCAAGACCCGGCCGAGCTGCCCTGGGTGGACTCCCTTTGGGAATCCATCCGGCGCTCGGCAACAGACTAAGCAGCGGCGCCCGCCGCAGGAATGTCCGCCGGACAAACCAGACAGGGCAGGAAGGTGCCGCCCCCGTGGACGAGAACCGAGTGGACGAGACCCCCATGTCAGTGGACCCGAGCGCAGAGACCCCCGGCACCCCGGATCCCTCCCGCTCCCCGGGGGAATCCCGCAGGCCCTCGTCCCGCGACCTCGATGTCCTGAGCCGGCAGCTGGGGCGCCCGGTGCGCGACGTCGTCGAGATCCCTGCCCGCTGCGTCTGCGGCAATCCGCTCGTGGCGGCCACCTCCCCGCGGCTGAGCAACGGCACACCTTTTCCCACCACCTTCTACCTCACGCACCCCGTCATCACCTCGGCCGTGTCGCGGCTGGAGGCGGCGGGCCTGATGAACGAGATGAACGAACGGCTCGGGGGAGACGGCCACCTGGCCGCGGATTACCGCGCCGCCCACGAGGCCTACCTGGCTTCCCGCGCAGAGATCGGCGCCCGGTCCGGGATCGGAGCCGTGCCTGAAATTGACGGCATCTCCGCCGGCGGAATGCCCACGCGCGTCAAATGCCTGCACGTCCTGGTGGGCCATTCGCTCGCCGCCGGACCGGGCGTGAACCCCCTCGGCGACGAGGCCATCGCAGCAATCAGCGAGTGGTGGACCCAGGACAGGTGCTACTGCGACGGCGCATGGGACACCGGCGGCGAAGCCCCCTCGCAGGACCTCAGCAGGCACGGCCCGCAGGGTCTTCCGGAGATCGTGGGCCGGCCGGCCCCGGTCCGGAAACCGCGCACCGTAGACCCCGACAGCACCACCGACTCCGGCAGCACCACCGACGCCGGCAGGACCACCGACGACGGCGGCAGCGGGGCCGGTCAGTGACCCGGGTGGCCGCCGTCGACTGCGGCACCAACTCGATCCGCCTGCTCATCGCCGACGCGGAAACGGACGGCGCGACGCCGCGGCTGGCCGACGTCGTGCGCGAAATGCGCGTCGTCCGGCTCGGCCAGGGTGTGGACGCCACCGGCGAACTCGCCCAGGAGGCCCTGGACCGGACGTTCGCGGCCGCCGCGGACTACGCCGGGCAGATCCGCCGGCACGGGGCCGCCAACGTGCGCTTCGTCGCGACCTCCGCCACCCGCGACGCCGGCAACCGCCAGGTTTTCGTCGACGGCATCCGCGAGATCCTCGGCGTTGAACCCGAAGTCATCACCGGGGACGAGGAAGCCGCACTGTCCTTCGCCGGCGCCAGCAGCGTCCTGCCCTCCCGGGGCGAGGATCCCGTCCTCGTGGTCGATCTCGGCGGCGGCAGCACGGAGTTCGTACTGGGTAACGCCGACGGCGTCATCGCCGCCCGGAGCGTCGACATTGGCTGTGTCCGGATGACGGAACGCCACCTGCGCAGCGACCCGCCGACGGCGGAACAAATCGCCGCGGCGGAGGCCGACGTCGACGCCGCCATTGATGAGGCGGCCCGGACCGTCCCGCTGGACCGCAGCGCCGCCGTCGTCGGGGTGGCCGGTTCCATCACCACCATCACAGCCCACGCGCTGCGGCTGCCGGAATACTCCGCTGAGGCCATCCACGGCACGGAACTTTCGCTGGACGACGTGAGCAGGGCCTGCTCCGAGTTGCTCGCGATGTCACACGCGGAACGTGCCGCGCTGCCCTACATGCATCCCGGCCGGGTGGACGTGATCGGGGCAGGCGCACTCGTCTGGCGGCGCGTCCTGGAACGGCTGGCCGAAGCCACGGACGGCAGGGTCGTTACGGCGGTCACCAGTGAACACGATATTCTTGACGGAATTGCCCTGAGTATCAGCTAGGCAGCAGGGCATCAGCTTGGCCTCAGGCCGGCTGGACTGCGTGCCCGGCGGACGCCCGGCCAGCCAGCGTCTATTCCAGAACCCCGCCCAGATCCCTCCGCGTTCCGCAGCGCCACCAGCTGTCCTGCCGATAGGACCCGAATGACCAGAGCAACAGACCGGCGCCGCCGGACCGCCTCCGCGTTGATGGCCTTGGCCCTTGCCGGCGGCAGCCTGACGGCCGCTTTGACCGGAGCCCCCGCTGCGCACGCCGACGAGTGGCGGGACAAGGAGTACTGGCTTGCCGAATCCGGCATCACCAAGGCCTGGGAAGTCTCCAAGGGCGCCAACGTCAAGGTCGCCGTGATCGACAGCGGCGTGGACGGCAAGCACCCGGACCTTGCCGGCGTGCTGACCGGCGGCGTCGACGTCTCCGGCGCAGGGACCGCGGACGGCCAGCAGAGCATCGGGGCAAAGCCCGAGCACGGAACCCTTGTCGCCACCATGCTGGCGGGCCGCGGGCACCAGCCTGGGGGGTCGACGGCAAAGCCCAGCCCGAGTGCCGGACCGACTGTCGGGCCGGACGGAATTGTCGGCGTCGCCCCCGAAGCGCAGCTGTTGTCCGTCTCCACCTGGCTCGGGTCGCCGAACCCCGGCGGCAAGAGTGACCAGGACCAGATACCCCAGGCTGTCCGCTGGGCGGTCGACAACGGCGCCCGCGTCATCAACATTTCGCTCGGCAGCACCTCACCGGAATGGCCGCAGAGCTGGGACGCGGCGTTCCTGTACGCCGAGCAGAAAGACGTTGTGATCGTCGCCGCCGCGGGCAACCGCGGGGGCRGCAACGTCCAGGTCGGGGCCCCCGCCACCATTCCCGGCGTGCTGACCGTCGCAGGGCTGGACCGCAAAGGGACCGCCAGTATCGATTCCTCGTCCCAGGGCATCAGCATCGGCGTCGCGGCCCCGGCGGAGAACCTGATAGGCGGGCTCCCCGGCGGCGGCTACGCGGAATGGGCCGGTACCTCGGGCGCCACCCCCATCGTCGCCGGCGTCGCCGCCCTGATCCGCTCCAAATGGCCTGAAATGACGGCCAGCCAGGTCATCAACAGAATTGTCAGCACCGCGAAGGACGCCGGCGCCCCGGGCAAGGACCCGCTGTACGGCTTCGGGATCCTCAACGCCGAGGCGGCGCTCAAGGCCGACGTCCCCGAAACCCGGATCAATCCGCTGGGTTCGATTTCGGACTGGATCCGGGTCCACCGGCGGGGCAACCCCGCCACGACGCCGCCCGCCACGTCGGCGGTCCCGTCCAGCGCGGCGCCCACCCTGCCGGAGGCCACTGTCCCGGTCGCGGAGCCCCCGTCCGGGCTGGACAGCGCCGTGCCGGCCATGGTGGTGCTCGGCTTCGGCGGACTGTTCCTGTGCATCGTGGGAGCCGCGGTCTTCCAGCTCCGCCGCGCAGTGCGGACGAGCCCCAAGGGAGGCCCCGACGGGCCCGGAAACCCGGAAACCGGAGTGCTCGATTCGGTGGATTCCACCCGGAAACCGTAGTTAGTGAAGTTTTTCACAAAGTACGGTATTCTTGGGGCATGGCATCCTCCCCTCAGCTCCAGGACCGTCCCAGGGTACTCGTCGTCGGCGGCGGGTACGTCGGCCTGTACGTAGCCCTCAAACTGCAGAAGAAGATCGCGAACGCCGGTGGCATCGTCACCCTCGTTGATCCCCTGCCCTACATGACCTACCAGCCCTTCCTTCCCGAGGTTGCCGGCGGCAACATCGAGGCACGCCACGCCGTCGTCTCGCACCGCAGGCACCTCAAGCAGACCGAGCTCATCCAGGGCCGCGTCACCTCGATCGACCACGCCAACCGCACTGCCGTGGTTGCCCCGGCCGACGGCGGCGCGACCTTCGAGGTTCCGTACTTCGACGTCGTGGTGGCCGCAGGCGCGATCACCCGCACGTTCCCGATCAAGGGACTCGCTGACAAGGGCATCGGCCTGAAGACCATCGAGGAAGCCGTCGCACTGCGCAACGGCGTGCTCGAGCGGATCGAAGCCGGCTCGCTCATGACCGATCCGGTGGAACGCGCCCGCGCACTGACCTTCGTCGTCGTCGGCGGCGGCTTCGCCGGCATCGAGTGCATCACCGAAATGGAAGACCTGGCCCGCGCCGCGGTCAAGAACAACCCGCGCATCAAGCAGGAGGAAGTCCGCTTCGTCCTGGTCGAGGCGATGGGTCGGATCATGCCCGAGGTCACGGCCAGCCAGGCCGAATGGGTTGTGGAACACCTCCGCAGCCGCGGCATCGAGGTCCTGCTCAACACCTCGCTGGACAACGCCGAGGGCTCCCTGAAGCTCATCAACCTCCCGGACAAGACGCCGGCGCAGGAATTCGAGTCGGACACCCTGGTCTGGACTGCCGGCGTGCAGGCCAACCCGATGATCCGCTCCACCGATTTCCCGCTGGAGCCCCGCGGCCGCGTCCGCGTCCTCCCGGACTTGCGCATCGCAGGCGACGAAGGCATCATCGACAACGCTTGGGCAGCCGGCGACATTGCGGCCGTGCCGGACCTCACGGGCAGCGGCCTGCCGGACGGCACCTGCGTCCCGAACGCCCAGCACGCGCTGCGCCAGGCCAAGCGCCTCGCCAAGAACCTGTGGGCCTCCCGCTGGGACAAGCCGCTCAAGGACTACAAGCACAAGAACCTGGGCGCCGTCGCCGGCTTCGGCGAGTGGAAGGGTGTTGCCAACCTCAACATCGTTGGCCGGATCGGCCTCAAGGGCCCGCTCGCCTGGCTGGCACACCGTGGCTACCACGGCCTGGCCATGCCGACCGTAGAGCGCAAGATCCGCGTGATCTTCGGCTGGATCCTGGCGTTCTTCGTTGGCCGCGACACCACCCAGCTGATCGACCTGGACAACCCGCGCGGCGCTTTCGTGGCCGCCGCAACGCCGGCCCCCAAGCCGGCTGAGGCTGCGCCTGCGGCTCCGGCTGAGAAGCCGGCGGCAGATGCCGGCAAGCCTGCCAACAAGGAAGCGGTTTCGGCCGACTCCAAGTAGCCCGCAGCAGCATTCGACGGCGGCCGTTCCCTTGCGGGGGAGCGGCCGCCGTCGCCGTTAACCCGTCATCCGCCGCCCGGGACCCGGGCGGCCCGAGCCTAGACTGGCTCCATGACCGCTGAAAAGGACCTCCACACCCTGCTGGCCACGATGCACCCGGAACTCCGCGAGGGGGAGTTCGTCTACGTCCTCTGGCCGCACGGCAGACCCCTGGCCGGCGCGGTGGCCGCCGCCGTCCGGGAGGCGGAAGGCCTGACGGTCGTGCTGCCGCGGGCCGAAGCCGACAGCCTGGGACTGCCCTACGACTTTGTCGGTGCCTGGATCACCCTTCAAGTGCACTCCTCGCTCGAAGCCATCGGCCTGACGGCAGCCGTCAGCGCCGCCCTGACCGAGGCAAAGATCAGCTGCAACGTCCTGGCCGGCTTCCACCATGACCACATCCTGGTCCCGGTGGCGGACGCTGATCGGGCTCTCGAGGTGCTGCACGAGCTGGTCGCAGCCAGCGGGGAACAGAAGCCGGCCCCCGAGCTGGTGCTGCGCAGCGAGCAGCCCGCGGACCGGGCCGCCATCCTCGCCCTCACGGCCGCGGCGTTTGCCGTCTCCCCGGTCACCGGGCTGCCGGTCGAGGGTGAACCCGAAGAGGTGGAGCTCCTGCGTGCGCTCTTCGACTGTGAGGAATACCTGCCGGACTTCAGCATCGTCGCGGTGCTGGGCGGCGAGGTCGTCGGGCACGTGATCAGCACCCGTGGGCGGGCGGGGGAGCTGGCGCTCCTGGGACTCGGCCCGATCGGCGTCGTGCCGCGCCTGCAGCGCCACGGAATCGGCAGCGCTCTCATGAAGGAAACGATCGCCCGGGCCAACGGGGCGGGGGAGCGCGGCATCGCGCTGCTGGGCGACCCGGAGTACTACTCGCGCTTCGGCTTCGTGACGTCGACCTCGCTCGGCGTGGAGGCCCCCGATCCGGCCTGGGGTGTGCACTTCCAGCTGCTCCCGCTGGCCCTCTGGCCGGGCGGCGTGAGCGGAACATTCCGCTACGCCAAGCCGTTTGGCAGCGCCTAGCCGGAGGTCAGGCGGGATACCATGGACCGGGCGCCCCAGTAGCCCAATTGGCAGAGGCAGCGGACTTAAAATCCGCGTGTTGTGGGTTCGAGTCCCACCTGGGGCACGCTTCTTGGCGCGCCCGGGTCCGGCGGCCAGATTTCCTCTATGCAACGAGTGTTATAAGGATGTGACCGTAGTCACTTTGGTTCGGGCCGAATTTGCATTAGCTTGAAGTTAAATCAGGAACACCTGATCTTTCGCATCAAAGGCCGTTCGCACCTTTAGATCGAGGAGATTGTAAATGACTTCACTCCCCCAGGTGGCGCCGCGCATCGCTAAGCTCACCGCGCTTAGCATCGGCGTCGCTCTTCTGGCTACGGCTTGTGGTGGCACGTCCACCCCGTCGTCGACCGGAACCGGATCCGCTAGCGCCAACGCCGCCGGCATCGCTTGCCCGGCACCCAGCGCAACCGGCGGCGCCACCACCCCGGCCGGCGCCGGCGCTGCAGTACCTCCCTCCACCTCGACCACCGAAACTGCCCTGAAGATCGGCTCGCTCCTGCCGACCACCGGGTCGCTGGCCTTCCTCGGCCCGCCCGAAATCGCTGGCGTCAACCTTGGCATCAAGGAAGTCAACGATGCCGGCGGCGTGCTGGGCAAGCCTGTCGAGGTCATCCACCGCGACTCCGGTGACACCAAGACCGATATCGCCACGCAGTCCACCACGGCTCTGCTGGGCCAGGGCGTCAGCGCGATCGTCGGTGCAGCATCGTCCGGCGTTTCCAAGACCGTGATCAACCAGATCACCGGCGCGGGCGTCATCCAGTTCTCCCCGGCCAACACCTCGCCGGACTTCACCGCCTGGGACGACAAGGGCCTCTACTGGCGCACCGCACCCTCGGATGTGCTTCAGGGCAAGGTCCTCGGCAACTACATGGCTACCTGTGGCGCCCAGACCGTTGGCATGATCGTATTGAACGACGCTTACGGAACCGGCCTCGCGAAGAACGTGAAGTCGGCATTCGAGGCGGCAGGCGGCAAGGTCGTTGCAGAGGAACTCTTCAACGAAGGCGATTCCCAGTTCAGCAGCCAGGTTGACAAGGTCCTGGCCGCGAAGCCGGACGCCATCGCCCTGATCACTTTCGACCAGGCCAAGAGCATCGTTCCGCTGATGACCGGCAAGGGCGTCAAGCCCACCCAGATGTTCCTCGTCGACGGCAACATGTCCGACTACAGCAAGGACTTCCAGGCGGGCACGCTGAAGGGCGCCCAGGGCACCATCCCGGGTACTTTCGCCAAGGATGACTTCAAGAAGAAGCTGCTGGCCATCGATCCGGCGCTGAAGGATTACAGCTACGCAGGCGAGTCCTACGACGCAGTGAACCTGATCGCGCTGGCCGCCGAAGCCGCCAAGAGCACCAAGGGCACGGACATCGCCGCGCAGCTGAAGGCAGTCTCCGAGGGCGGGGAAAAGTGCAACGACTTCCCGTCCTGCGTCACCCTGCTCCGCAACGGCAAGGACATCGACTACGACGGCCAGTCCGGCCCCGTAACGTTCTCCGACGCCGGCGACCCGACGGAAGCCTACATCGGCATCTACGAGTTCCAGGATGACAACACCTACAAGGCAGTCAAGGAAGAGTTCGGCAAGCTGTAAGCCCGACTTTCCCTAGCCACAGAAGACCCCCGTCCACCGGACGGGGGTCTTCTGCGTGCTGGGGATTTGGGGGAGGGGCTGTGTCACGTGCGGCAAGCTTTCGGCCGGCGTCGGGCTGCCCGGCGGCGGGAATCCAGCCCTGCGTCCCGGCAACCAGGCCAAAAGACTGCGCCGCGTGACGCCGTCGTCGTTTCTTAGGGGCCGGCGGGTTGGTGGGAGAGGCGTCACGCACGGCAGGCTATAGCCCGGCATTGGGCTGCCCGACGGCGGGCATTCGGCTCTGCGTCCCGGCAATCAGGCCAAAAGACTGTGCCGCGTGACGCCGTCGTCGGGCCGGCGGCGGCAGCAGGAGTTCCAGGGCCAGCCGGACGCGTACCTTGGACCACCAAACAGATGGTGACGGGGCAAGCGCGTGGAAGACGTCCAGAGGGCTGCAGGAACGGATTAGCGCTTTGGAATCGGACGAGGGCTACGCGGATCCCCGGTGCGCTGGACCGGAACCGGTGCGGAAAATGCCGGGTCGGGTGCCACAGTTTGGAACTGGTGCGGAAACATGGCTGGGGTGCTGCAGCGCCTGGGCCGGCGTCGTGGGCATGCTTCGGGCCGCCGGGGCTGCGGAATCGGAAATGCGCTGCGGATTTGGACGGGGGCTGCCCGGATCCGGGGCTCGGTGCTCCGGAACCGGTGCGGAAAACGCCCGCCGGGCTGCTGACGCCCCCGGCACGCAGAAGGGCCGCCACCGGCTGGTGACGGCCCTGCGGGGATGAAACGCTAGTCGACGGTGTCGGCGAGGGTACCCAGGTACAGCTGGATGACCTTCGGGTCCTTCATAAGCTCCCTGCCCGTACCCGTGTATGCGTCCTTGCCCTGGTCCAGGACATAGCCGCGGTCACAGATCTGCAGGCAGCGCCGCGCATTCTGCTCCACCATGATGACCGAGACGCCGGCGCGGTTGATCTCGTGGACCCGGAGGAAGGTCTCGTCCTGCTTGACAGGGGAGAGGCCCGCGGACGGCTCGTCGAGCAACAACACGGCCGGGTCCATCATGAGGGCCCGTCCCATCGCCACCATCTGGCGTTCGCCGCCGGACAGCGAGCCGGCGCGCTGTGCACGCCGTTTGCCGAGTTCCGGGAACAGGCCCGTGACGAAGTCGAAGCGCTCCGCAAAGTCCTTCGGCCGCTGGAACATGCCCATCTGGAGGTTCTCCTCGATGGTCAGCGCCGCGAACACGTTGTTGTTCTGCGGGACGAAGCCGATGCCGCGGCTGACCAGCTTGTTGGCCTTGAGTCCGGTGATGTCCTGGCCGCGGACCACAACGGAACCCGAGTGGACCTTGACCAGGCCGAACATCGCCTTCAGCAGCGTCGACTTGCCGGCGCCGTTCGGGCCGATGATGCCGATCAGCTCACCCTTGCGGGCCTCGATGCTGCAGCCGTTGAGGATGTTGACACCCGGGATGTATCCGGCCACCAGATTGGTGACCTTGACGACCGAATCCTCGTCCTGCACGGGCTTTGCGGCGGCTGCCGCGCTGGTGGCGCTCATTCTGTGTCCTTCTCTGTGCGGGTCGGCTCCTCGGCGCTGCGCCGGCCGCGCGCCGGACCGCTGGTGTCCGGGGCAGTGGCCGAGTCCGTTTCACCGGCGACGACGTCGAGCGAAATGATGCCGGCGTTTTCGGTGCCGACAATCGATTCCTCGTCGGCGACCAGTTCGGCGGCAAGCTCCTTGATGCCTTCCGAGTCACCGAGATCCACGTCGTGGTGGGCGCCCAGGTAGGCGTCAATCACGGCCGGGTTCTTCATGACCTCGCCCGGCGGGCCTTCGGCCACAATCTTGCCCTCAGCCATGACCACGACCCAGTCCGCGATGTGCCGGACCATGTGCATGTCGTGCTCGACGAACAGCACGGTCATGCCCTCGGCCTTGAGGTTCTTGATGTGGTCCAGCAGTGACTGTGTCAAGGCCGGGTTCACGCCTGCCATCGGCTCGTCGAGCATGACCAGCTTGGGCCGGACCATCAGCGAGCGTGCCATTTCCAGGAGCTTGCGCTGGCCGCCGGAGAGGGACGCTGCGTAGTCGTCCTTCTTGGCATCCAGCTTGAATTTCTCCAGCAGCACGTTGGCTTCTGCAGTGATCTTCTTTTCCTGCCCGCCCCAGATGCCCTTGAACAGTGCCTTGGAGAGCCGCTCGCCGGACTGATGGGAGGCGCCGAGACGCATGTTCTCCATCACCGTGAGCTTGCCCATGACCTTGGTCAGCTGGAACGTGCGGACCATGCCCATCCGGGCCACCTTGTACGAGGAGACCCCGGCGAGGCTGTTGCCCTCGAACTGCCACTTGCCGGTGTTCGGAGTGTCGAAGCCGGTCAGCAGGTTGAACAGGGTGGTCTTGCCGGCGCCGTTGGGACCGATCAGCGCGGTGATCTTGTGCCGCGGGATCTCGAGGTACTCGACGTCGACGGCGTTGATGCCGCCGAAGCTGCGGGTGACGTTCTCCGCCACCACGATCGGGTCACGCTTCTTGCAGCCGGGCGCAGTCTCCCCGGCGGCGATCGGACGCGTGTCCGTCATGTAGTCAATATTCTCCGGGTTCTCCGGATTTACCGTACGTCCCGGGTTCTCCGGGTTCTCCGGATTTTCCGACTGCTGCGGTTCTTCGCTTTGCGTGCTCATGCGAATGCCAGCTCCTTCTTATTGCCGAGGACACCCTGGGGCCTGAAGATCATCAGCAGCATCAGTGCGACACCCACCAGGATGTAGCGCAGCTGGCCGGCCTGGACCGTGTTCAGCCACGTGATAGTGCCGGATTCGATCAGGCCGTACAGGATGCCTTGAGTAAGGGACAGCACCACCCAGAAGATCATGGCGCCGACGACCGGCCCCAGCACCGTGCCCAGGCCGCCGAGCAGCAGGCAGGTGTAGAGGAAGAACGTCAGTTCTGTGCCGTAGTTCGCCGGCTGGACAGCGCCGCGGGGGAGTGTGAAGATCATGCCTGCGAGGGCGCCGAGGACACCACCGATGATCAGGGCCTGCATCTTGTACGCATAAACGTTCTTGCCGAGTGAACGGACGGCGTTTTCGTCCTCACGGATGCCCTTGAGAACGCGTCCCCAGGGGCTGCGCATCAGCAGCCATACCAGGGTGCAGAACAGGGCCACGACCGCCCAGGCGACGACCCGGATGTAGAAGTCCCGGTTGTTCATGCCCATGTACAACCCCGGGGGGAACGGGTTCATGGCGTAGAAGTCGCCTTCGAACGCGGCGAGGCCGTTGGCCGAACCGGTGATGGCCGTCAGCTGGTTGGTCGTGACGATGTAGCGCACGATTTCCGCCGCCGCGATCGTCACGATGGCCAGGTAGTCGGCCCGGAGCCGGAGGGTGGGAATACCGAGCAGCAACGCAAAGATGGCCGAGCAGACCACCGCGATCAGCAGGCCCACGAAGAACGGGACGCCGAGCGTCAGGGTGGAGATGGCGAAGCCGTAGGCCCCCACCGCCATGAAGCCTGCCTGGCCGAAGTTGAGCAGGCCCGTGTAGCCGAAGTGAACTGCAAGGCCGAGGGTGGCAAGCGCGTACGCCGCCGTCGTCGGGCTGAACAGTTCGCCGGCAGCGCTGGAAAATATGAATCCGAAGTCCATGGCTGTCTCCTAACCCACGCGCTCGCGCCGGCCCAAGATGCCTTGGGGCCGGATCAGAAGGACAATAATCATGATGAACAGTGCTCCAACGTATTTGAGGTCGGCAGCGAGGCCGAACACGGTGGTCAGCTCCACGAAGATACCGACGATGATGGATCCGATCAGGGCACCCCACACTGTGCCGAGGCCGCCCAGGGTGACGCCGGCGAAGATCAGCAGCAGGATCTGCGACCCCATATCGAAGGTGACGCCGGGACGGTAGTACGCCCACAGGATGCCGCCGAGCGAGGCGAGCATGCCGCCGGTGACCCAGACAATCCGGATCACGGAGTCGACGTCGATGCCGGAGGCAGCCGCCAGTGCCGGGTTGTCGGCGACTGCGCGGGTGGCCTTTCCGAGCCGGGTCTTGAGCAGGACGATGCCAAGGATGGCAATGACCGCGGCGCTGATCACGAGGGACCACAGGTTGTTGGGGGAGATCGAGATCGGGCCGATCTGGATCTCCGCACTCTGCGCGAACGGCAACTGCTGGGTGGCGCCGCCGAAGAAGAACTGGATCACGTAACGGACCGCCAGGGCAAGGCCGATGCTGACGATCATCATCGGAACCAGGCCCGTGCCGCGGCGCCGCAGCGGCTTCCACAGGCCCGCGTCCTGGACGTAGCCGAATAGACCGCCGCCGAGCAGTGCTAGAAGGATTGCCAGCCAGAACGGGAGGTTCATGGCGTTGAAGGCGAAGACCAGGACGGCGCCGAGGGTGACCATCTCACCGTGGGCGAAGTTGGTCAGCCCGGTGGTTCCGAAGATCAGCGAGAGCCCCACGGAGGCGAGGGCCAGGAGAAGTCCGAAGCTCAGGCCCGCGACGAGGCGGTTGATCAGGTTCTGGCCGAAGTCCTGCTGCTGCACAACGATGCCTTTACCGAAGGCGAAGATCACCGAGAGGTTGGAGGTCTGGCTGAACGTGACCTGGCGGGGGTTTTCCTGGCCGTCGGCGAGCTTGATGCCTTCCGGGAGTGTGGATTCATCCAACTCGACTTCGTAGGTTCCCTGGGTGGGAACCCCGATGGTCCAGGAGCCGTTGGCGCCCGACTTGGCCGTTCCGGTGAAGTCGCCGCCCTTGGCGGTAATGGTGACGTCAGCGATCGGCGCGCGGTCATCGCCGCGCAGGAAGCCGCTGATGCTGTTCTGGAACGTGGTTGCCGACGGGGATGGTGTCGGAGAGGGGCTCGTGGCCTGTGATGCCGGCGCGACGATCAGCAGTAGCGCGGCTACGGCGGCAAAAACGGCCCCCACAGCTTTCAGCAGTCTGCCGCGCCGTCTCTGCGACAGGCCTCTCGGTGTGCTTCTCAAAATGAAAACCTCCACATGGGGTGGTGTGGGTTGCGCCATTGCAACCGCTGCGAACAGTCAGGGCGACGGGGTGGTGCGTGGTGCGATGCGGTGGAGCGTCTGGCTTGTGATGTCCGTCACCCTATTTGGCCCATGTTACAGCCCGTTCGGGGCAATGAATGCCGTCGCGAGCAGGCAGAACGTCGCGATCGGGTAACAACCGTGAAGCCCGGGAGGCGGGGTGGTTTACCTGTCCTAAAGTAAACTTTTGTTGTTCAGGAGTACGCCTTAACTGTCGGTCCACGCCCTGCGGGAAAGGGGTGCGGGAACACGGCCCGGAGGTCACAGTTGAGTTGCGGCGGGCAGCCCCGGGAACTAACACTGCACGCCGGCTGTTGGAATTGGTAGCGTGTTGTAACCGATAGCTTTGTAACCGGTCACTTTGTATCGGATCACTGACGGTTCACCACCGGATCATCATTCACCCCCTATTTGGAGGACACCCGCAATGGCACTTGGCGGAAACCCAGTCTTCAACGGAAAGAACTTCCGTGGAGCAACCCAGGCACCGCCTGCCCCGCAGGCTTACGGACAGGGCCCCTACGGCCAAAACACCCACGGCCAGAGCCAGTTCGGCCAGGGCCAGCTCGGCCAGGCCCAGTACGGCCAGACCCAGACCGGTTGGAACCCTGCCCAGCAGGGCATGACCCAGGACCAGCTCCAGGACATGTACAACCGGCCTGCCGCCGGCCCCGCCGATACCGGCCGCATGACCTATGACGACGTCATCATGAAGACCGCGGCCTGCCTCGGCGCAGTCGTTGCCGGTGCTGCCGTTACCCTCCTGGTGGCTGAGGGCCTGGCCTACATGCTGATGATCGTCGGCGCGCTGGGCGGGTTCGTCCTCGCGCTCGTCAACACCTTCAAGAAGCAGCCCTCCCCGGCGCTGATCCTGGCCTACGCGGCGCTCGAGGGCCTCTTCCTCGGCGGACTGACGCGGATCCTCGACGGCATGTTCCCGGGCGTCGGCCTGCAGGCCGTGATCGGCACGCTCTCCGTGTTCGCCGTGACGCTGGTGCTCTTCCGGAGCGGCAAGGTCCGGGCCACGCCGAAGGCCATGCGCTTCTTTATGATCGCCATGATCGGCTACGCCGTGTTCGCGCTCGTGAACATGGTCATGATGTGGACCGGCGCCGTCGATTCCCCGTTCGGACTGCGTACCCAGGTGGAAATCTTCGGGATCCCGCTGGGCGTCTTCATCGGCCTGCTGGCGATCGGCCTCGCCGCATTCTCCTTGATCATGGACTTCACCAGCATCGAAGCCGGCGTCCGCAGCGGCGCCCCGCAGCGCTTCTCCTGGACCGCGGCCTTTGGCCTCACGGTGACGCTGGTGTGGCTGTACGTTGAGATCATCCGCCTGCTGGCCATCCTCCGTGGCGACGACTAACAGCGTCGCTCGCAGCCGCTAGCTGAAACCTGACAAAGAGGAGCCCCGCCGCAAGGTAGGGCTCCTCTTGCGTCTGCCCGTGGTGCCGCTGCCGCGGGGCCGGCTCAGCCCAGCCGCTCCAGCACCACGGCCATGCCCTGGCCGCCGCCGACGCACAGCGTCGCCAGCCCGAGGGTCGCATCACGTTCGCGGAGGCCGTTGATCAGCGTGGTGGTCATCCGGGCGCCGGTCATGCCGAAGGGGTGCCCCAGTGCGATGGCGCCGCCGTGGACGTTGAGCTTCTCATGATCGATCCCGAGTTCCCCGGCGCTGGCGACGACCTGCACCGCGAAGGCCTCATTGAGTTCCACAAGGTCGATGTCCTGGAGACCCAGCCCGGCAAGCTCGAGGGCGCGGCGGCTCGCCTCCACCGGACCCATGCCCATGAGCTCGGGGGAGAGGGCGCTGACGCCGGTGGAGACAATCCGTGCCAGCGGATCCAGCCCGAGTTCGCGCGCCCGGACGTCGCTCATCACGACGACGGCGGCCGCTCCGTCATTCAGCGGGCAGGCGTTGCCGGCTGTGACCGTGCCCTCGGCGCGGAAGACCGGCTGCAGGGCGCTGACCGCCTCCAGGGTGACGCCGGCCCGCGGCGAGTCGTCCCGGCTGATCACGGTGCCGTCCTTGCGGGTGTAGGGCGTGATCTCCCGGGCATAGAACCCGGACGCGGCAGCTGCTTCGGCGCGGTTCTGGCTCAGCACCGCCCAGGCGTCCTGGTCCGCCCGGCTGATGCCGAAGCTGGTCGCGACGTTTTCCGCCGTCTGGCCCATGGCGATGTAGATATCCGGCATGCGGCCGCCCAGCCGCGGATCCGTCCACGGGGTATTGGACCCGGCCCTGGCGGCTGTACGCTGCCGTGCGGCGTCGAAGAGCGGGTTGTGCGTGCTTGAGTCCGTTTCTCCGGCGCCGGCCCAGTCGCGGTAGCGGGACACGGCCTCCACCCCGGCTGCGACGAACGCGTGCCCTTCGCCGGCCTTGATGGCGTGGAAGGCCATCCGGAGGGTCTGCAGGCTCGAGGCGCAGAAGCGGTTGATGGTGGCGCCAGGGACGTTGTCCAGCCCGGCCAGGATGGTGACCACCCGGGCCATGTTGGAACCGGCTTCGCCGCTGGGCTCGGCGCAGCCCAGGTAGAGGTCGTCCAGTCCCCGGCCGCTGGCGTCCGCCGCGTCGAAGGACGGAATCCGGGCCAGTGCCGCTGCCACCATGGCGGCAGCGAGATCGTCGGGCCGTTCATCCTTCAGCGAGCCTTTGAAGGCCCGTCCGATCGGGCTTCTGGCAGTGGAAACAATGACCGCTTCTGACATGCGCCCAGCCTACGCTCCGCCTATGCCAGCCGCATCGCGCCGGCCGCCGGGCGGACGCTGAAGATGTCCGGCGCGGTGTATCCGGCCTCCGCGAACGCGCGTCCGACGGCGGCACGCACCTGCTGTTCGGCTGCTGCCGGGGTGAGTGCGATGGCGGAGCCGCCGAAACCGCCGCCGGTCATCCGGGCGCCGATCGCACCGGCTGTGCGAGCGGCTTCGACGGCGAGGTCCAGCTGGGGGCAGGAAATCTCGAAGTCGTCCCGCATCGACGCGTGGGAAGCATCCAGCAGGGGACCGATCGCCTCCGGCCCGGTGTTTTCAAGGACCCCGACCATCTGCAGGACCCGCTCATTCTCCGTCACTACATGCCTGACGCGGCGGAACGTTACCGGGTCCAGCAGGCCGCCCGCCTCGGCCAGGTCCACAAGCCCGACGTCGCGCAAGGCACGCACGCCGAGGACTTCGGCACCGAGTTCGCAGGAGGCGCGCCGGTCTGCGTAGCCTCCGCCGGCGTGGGAATGCGACACTTTCGTGTCGATCACCAGTGTGACCAGGCCAGCGCTCCCGGCGTCGAACGGCACCAGCCGGACGCCTTGGTCGCGGCAGTCGAGGAAGAGCGCGTGCCCGGCCGCCCCGCGCAGGGACGCTGACTGGTCCATGATGCCGGTGGGGGCGCCGACGAAGTCGTTTTCCGCGCGCTGGGTGGCCAGGACCATGTCCGCGGTGCCCAGGCCCGCCCCGACAAGTTCGTTGACCGCAGTGATGACGGCACACTCAATGGCGTGGGACGAGGACAGCCCGGCTCCGCGGGGAACATCGGAGTCCAGCAACAGGTCCAGGCCGCCGACGTCGATTCCGCGCTGCTGCAGCGCCCACAGGACACCCAGCGGATACTTGGTCCATCCCCTCGCCGTGCCGCGGTTCAGGGAACCGGCATCCGCGGTGGTCAGTCCCTGGTTGCCGAAGGTGGACAGCAGCCGGATCGTGGGGTCCGGACGCAGCCGGACCGCCACCCGGGCAGTCCGGTCGATCGCAAAGGGCAGCACAAAACCCTCGTTGTAGTCGGTGTGCTCGCCGATCAGGTTGACCCGGCCCGGCGCCTGCCACACCCCGTCCGGCGGCGCGCCGAAGACGGACTCGAACCGGTCCGCCAGCCGCACGGCATCGAGGGGAAGCGTCATGCCGTGCCGTCAGCGGCGGCGGTCCTGGAAAAGCGCGTCATGGGTCCACGGTATACGCCGCGGCGCGACGCTGGGTACGGTGGGGACCATGGACGTTCAGACCCCCGCTTTCCCGGACTCTCCCCACAGCGACAGCCCCGCCGATGGCACCGGCCCGGACGATGCGGCCCGGCGCTACGCCACGGGCCGGCAGTACGAGCTGCGGCGCGGCGACGCGCTCGCCGTCGTCACCGAACTGGCCGCCGGGCTGCGGCTGTACAGCCGCGGCGGCACGGCCCTGACGGAAAGCTACGGGGACGGGGTGATTTCGCCTGGCGCCGCCGGCATCACCCTGGCGCCGTGGGCGAACCGCGTGGAAGACGGCGTCTGGTACCTGAACGGCAAGAAGCAGCAGCTGGACATCACCGAGGTGTCCCGCAACAACGCCAGCCACGGGCTGCTGCGCAACGCCTCCTATGCGCTCGTCGACGAATCCGAGTTTTCGGTCACGCTCGAAGCGGCCGTGTTCCCGCAGCACGGCTATCCCTTCTTGCTGCGCCACCGAGTGAGCTACGAACTGGCCGCGGACCTGGGCCTGGTGGTCCGGCAGCTGCTCATCAACGACTCACAGGAGCCGGCCCCGTTCGTCCTCGGCGCCCACCCCTACCTCCGGCTGGGGGAGCTGCCGAGCGAGGAACTCACCGTCACCGTCCGCGCCGGCACGAGGCTCGTGACGGACCAGCGCCTGATCCCGCGCGGCACGGAACCGGCGGGCGGAGACTTCGACCTCCGCGCCGGGCGGCTGGTCGGTGAACTGGACCTCGATTCCGCCTACACGGAGCTGGAGTTCGACGGCGGCATGGCCCGCCACACGCTGAGCGCGGCGGACGGGCGCAGCGTGAGCCTCTGGCAGGACGAGAACTGCAGCTACGTCCATGTCTTTGTCACCACGGAGTTCCCGGGCAGGACCAAGGCCGTGGCGATCGAGCCCATGACCGGTCCGGCCAACGCTTTCAACAGCGGCGACGGCCTCCGCTGGCTGCCTCCGGGGGAGCGGTTCGCCATGACGTGGGGAATCAGCGCGTCCCTTGAACCGTGACCGGCGGCTGGGTTTCCCATCCGAGTTTCCCATCCGGGGAGTGCTGGTGAATCATGGGGCTATGACGCCAGCTGACGATTCCGCCCCGCGAGAGAACCCCGACGTTGCCCGCGCTGGCGCTGGGAGCGCCCCCGCCAGCGTCCCCGCCAGCGTCCCCGTACAGGGGCGAATTGTCACGGACCGGGAGATCGACCAGGACATCCCCTATGGCGTGCGGATTGCCGCGTCCTGGTCCTGGCGGCTGGGGCTCATCATTCTCATGGCGGGCGCCCTCGTGTGGCTGCTCAGCCGGGTCAGCTTCCTGCTGATCCCCGTGATGGTCGCCGCGCTCCTGGCCGGGCTGCTGGCACCGGTGAAGAACTGGCTCAGGCGGAACGGGGTTGCCAACGGGCTCGCGGTCGCCATAACCGTCCTGGGCTTCATCGGCCTGATTGTCGGCGCCCTGGCGCTTGTGGGCCGGCAGCTCGTCGCAGGTTTCGCCGAGCTGTGGAGCGAAGCGCTGACCGGGGTCCAAAAGATCCAGGTCTGGCTCGCGGACGGCCCCCTGCACCTCTCCGCGGCGCAGATCGACCAATACCTGAAGGAAGGCACCGCGGCGCTGCAGAACAACAGCAGCAGCATCCTCAGCGGAGCACTCTCCTTCGGCAGCACCGCCGGGCACTTCGCCGCCGGGATGGTCCTGGCGCTGTTCATCCTCATATTCTTCCTGCTGGAAGGCCAACGCATCTGGTCCTTCCTTGTGCGGCTGTTGCCCCGGAAAGCCCGCGCCGCCACCGACGGGGCCGGCCGCGTCGGCTGGGCCTCGATGGTGAGCTACACCCGGATCCAGATGTTCGTCGCGTTCGTGGACGCCGTCGGGATCGGGGTCGGGGCCGCGATCATCGGGGTGCCCCTGGCCCTGCCGCTGGGCGTGCTCGTGTTCCTTGGTTCCTTCATCCCGATCGTCGGCGCCCTCGTCACCGGCGCCGTCGCGGTACTGCTGGCACTCGTTGCCAACGGCTGGGTCAATGCACTGATCATGCTGGGGATCGTCCTGCTGGTCCAGCAGTTGGAGAGTCACATCCTCCAGCCGCTGGTCATGGGAAAGGCCGTCTCCCTGCACCCGGTGGCCGTCATCCTGGCCGTCGCCGCCGGCTCCTACCTCGCCGGAATTCCCGGAGCCCTGTTCTCCGTTCCCATCCTCGCCGTAGCAAACTCGTCGATTCGCTACATTGCCGGCAGAACGTGGGAACATGAAAGTGCGCTGGCCCGACTGCCGGGCGCAACCTCCGGCCGCAGCGATGGCGCTGCCCCCGACAATGGTTCCCCAGGCAGCGATGCCGGACGGGGCGCCGGGTCCGCACCCTGATCCGAAGACTGATCCGAAAAAGGAGACTAGTTCGTGAACACCCTTGAGAGCCTGCCCGTCACGCTGGACGATGTCCTGGAGGCGCAGAAGCTGCTCGACGGGATTATTACGCGGACGCCGGTTGAATCCTCGCGTGCCCTGGGCAGCATGGTCGGCGGCGAAGTCTTCCTCAAGTGCGAGAACCTGCAGCGGGCCGGCTCCTTCAAGGTCCGCGGCGCCTACGTCCGGATGGCCAAACTCGCCCCGGACGAAAAGAAGCGCGGAGTCGTGGCGGCCTCGGCCGGCAACCACGCCCAGGGTGTGGCCGTCGCCGCCAAGAGCCTGGGCATCAAGGCCCGGATCTATATGCCGCTGGGCGTCGCGCTGCCCAAACTCGCCGCTACCCGCAGCCACGGGGCCGAGGTGGTCCTGCACGGCCACAACGTCGATGAGGCGCTCGCCGAAGCGAAGCGCTACGCGGACGAAACCGGCGCGGTCTTCGTCCACCCCTTCGACGACGTCGACGTCGTTGCCGGCCAGGGCACCGTCGGGCTGGAGATCCTGGAACAGGTCCCTTACGTTGACACCATCCTGATGGGCGTCGGCGGCGGCGGGCTCCTCGCCGGCGTCGCGGTGGCCGTGAAGGCCAGGGCCAAGGAGCTGGGCCGGGAGATCCGGATCATCGGTGTGCAGGCCGAAAACGCCGCCGCCTACCCGCCCTCGCTCGCCGCGGACGCCCTTGTCCCGCTCAAACGTGTCTCCACCATGGCGGACGGCATCGCCGTCGGCCGGCCCGGCCAGCTGCCTTTCAGCATCATCCGGGAACTCGTCGACGACGTCGTCACTGTCAGCGAGGACGCCCTGGCCCGGGCACTCATCTTCCTGCTGGAACGCGCCAAGATGGTTGTTGAGCCGGCCGGGGCGGTGGGTGTCGCGGCGCTGATGGAAGGCAAGATCGAGAACCCGGGCACGGTCGCCGTGGTGCTCTCCGGCGGCAACATCGACCCGATGCTGATGCTCAAGGTCATCCAGCGCGGCCTCTCCGCCGCGGGCAGGTACATGACCGTGCGCATGATGCTGGACGACCGTCCCGGCTCGCTGGCGACGATCGCCCGGATCATTGCCGAGAACGACGCCAACGTCACGGGCCTGGACCACACCCGCGTGGGCGGCTCTATCAGCATGGGGGACGTGTCCATTACCGTGAACCTGGAGACCAAGGGCCACGAACACTGCGAGAAGGTCCTCGCGGCGCTCCGGGCCGAAGGCTTCCAGCCGATCGTGGTGCATTAAGGGGACCTGATGCTCGACTCCACCCGGAACGGCCGGCCGCGCGCCGTCGAAACCGCCGCGGTGCGCGCCCGCAAGGGACTGCTCGTGGTGGGGTCGTTTGTCCTGGTGCTGTACGTCATTGAGATCATCAACGCACTCATGCTCCGGTCGCTCAACGGCACGTTTGGGCTGCGCCCGCGCAGCCCCGACGGGCTCCTGGACATCCTGACGTTCCCGCTGCTGCACGCCAACCTGGCGCACCTGTTCTCCAACACGCTGCCGCTGATCATCTTCGGCTTCCTGGTGCTGCTGTCCGGGCGCCGGGTGTTCTTCATCACCCTGGCCCTGAGCTGGCTGGTCTCCGGGACCGTGGTGTGGCTGATCGGCGGGTTCAATGTCACGGTGGGGGCGTCCGGACTGGTGTTCGGGCTCTTCGCGTTCCTGCTGGTGCGCGGCTTCTTCAACCGCAACTGGTGGCAGATCCTGCTCTCCGTGGTGCTGTTCCTGACCTACGGCGGGATCCTGTTCGGAATCCTGCCCACGGTGGCGGGCTACGTTTCCTGGCAGGCGCACCTCGGCGGCGCCATCGGCGGTGTGATTGCCGCCCTCATCCTGAGCGCGCCGCGCGCCGGAACGCCGCGCACCGGCCAGTAGCCCACCAGGCCGGCAGCGCACCGCGACACAGAGACCGCGACACAAAGAACGACGCCGGCCCTCCCGCATGGGGAGCGCCGGCGTCGTGCGTTTCAGTGTGCAGGTGTCAGCCGGCGTACGGCTTGGCGGAGATGATCTCCACCGTGATGTCCTTGCCGTTCGGGGCGGTGTAGCTGAGCTTGTCGCCCTCCTTGTGGCCGACGATGGCAGCACCCAAGGGTGACTTCTCGCTGAAGACGTCGAGATCCGAGTCGCCGGCGATTTCCCGGGAGCCGAGCAGGAAGGTCTCCTCGTCGCCGGCGATCCTGGCCACGACGATCATCCCGGGCTCGACGATTCCGTCGTCGGCCGGGGACTCGCCCACGTGGGCGTCCCTGAGCAGCGCGGTCAGCTGGCGGATGCGGGCTTCGATCTTGCCCTGCTCCTCTTTGGCCGCGTGGTAGCCGCCGTTCTCCTTGAGGTCGCCTTCCTGGCGCGCGGCCTCAATCTTCTGAACGATTTCCGCCCGGCCGGGGCCGGAGAGGTGGTCCAGCTCTGCCTTCAGGCGGTCAAAAGCTTCCTGGGTAAGCCAAGCTGCAGTTGCGCTGTTCGTGGTAGACACGGACTTCTCCTTTATGGTCAAACAAGCAAAGACCCCGCCACGGTGGCCACTTTTGGAACTCAGCAACCAGCTCAGCGGGGGAAAGGTATTGATCCATTGTAGTCAATCCTGTGGATAAACCAAAGAACCCTGCGGTGTGGATCACACCCGTGTTACGGACGCGGCGCTATTTGGCGGCGTCGGGGATCCAGCAGCTGTCCACGACACCGGACACGGCCTGGGACTCGGTGCGCACGGTTGCCCGGTGGGCTGTGGTGCGTCCGCCGTCGGAACCGGCGTCGGCGGCGTTGGGGGGGATATCCAAAACCTTCCAGCCGACGACGGCGAACTTGGAATCCAGCGCTTTGACCGAACATTTCGCCGCGGTAGCCGGTTCCTTGGTGACCTGGAAATCGATTTCAGCCAGGGTGGCGTCAGGAGTGCTGTAGCCGATGTCCTTGAAGGTGACGCTCCCGGTCGCGTTAGACGTCGAGATCCAGGCCATAAAGGCCATTCCGGCGGCGAGGGCAACGACCAAAATGATGCGTTTGGTTTTGCCGCTCAGCGTTCGCTTTTGGCCGCCGTAACGATTGGCTAGGCTGGGAGATGCCGGGGCAGGCGCGGAAGGCTGATCCTTGGAAGTCACCAGTCCAGTTTAGTGTGGATCGGGAGGGGTGGCCGCCGCGCCGCCGTTCGAGCCCGATACACCTGCCTGACGATCCGTACCCGTAGATGAAAACCGTAGAAGAAAGAGGAGCCGTCTCACGATGACAGCGTCCACCAACCCGTCAGCGCCGCTTCGACTGTTGGCTGTCCATGCTCATCCCGACGACGAATCCAGCAAGGGCGCCGCCACGATGGCCAGCTACGCCGCGGCCGGCGTCGAGGTCCTGGTGGCGACCTGCACGGACGGCTCCCGTGGCGATATCCAGAACCCTGCGGTCGCAGGCATGCCGCACCCCAAACGGGACATGGCCGGCGCGCGCAGGCTCGAGATGGCGCACGCCGCCAAGGTCCTCGGCGTCCGCCAGCAGTGGCTGGGCTTTGTCGATTCCGGGCTTCCGGAAGGTGATCCGCTGCCCCCGTTGCCGGCAGGCTCCTTCGCCACGCTGCCGCTGGAACGGGCCGCCGCCCCGCTGGTCCGGCTGGTCCGCCGCTTCAAGCCCCAGGTCATCCTGAGCTACGACGAGAACGGCGGTTACCCGCACCCGGACCACATCATGGCGCACCGCGTCGCCGTCGAAGCCTTCGAAGCCGCGGGGGACCCGGCCCGCTACCCGGGAACCGGTGAGGCCTGGGCGCCGAGCAAGTTGTACTACGACCGCGCGTTCAGCCCCGAGCGGTTCCGTGCCCTGCATTTTGCGCTGGAGGAATCGGGCCTGCAGTCGCCCTACGCCGAACGGCTGGCCGCCTGGCTGGAAGCCGACGCGGAGGGCCACACCCCGCCCGCGCCGACCCACCCGACCACCACCCAGATCGAATGCGGTGATTTCTTCGAGGCACGTGATGATGCGCTGCGGGCACACCGTACCCAGGTGGACCCTGAGGGCTTCTTCTTCGCGGTCTCCCCGGCGATGCAGCGGCGCGTATGGCCGTGGGAGGACTACTCGCTGATCCAGTCCCGGGTTCCGTCGGAGCTGCCTGAAAAGGACTTCTTCGCCGGGCTAAGATAGACATATCCGGCATTTCTATGACGCGTAGAAGACGTTGTGGAACCAGTTCAACGCAGTTCCGCGGCCAGCCGCCGTCGGGCCGCCATCCAGCCCCATAGAAGGTCCTTACCGTGCATTCCTTGCTTATCGCCCTGGCAACCACCCCGGCGCCCGCCCCGTCGCCGTCGCTGCGCGAGGGGCTGACCCAGGATCAGGTGACGCCCGGCCTGCTGGGTTTCGTCCTGACCGCTTTTATCGTGGTGCTGACTGCCCTCCTGATCGTCGACATGGTGCGGCGCATCCGCCGGGTCCGCTACCGTGCCCAGGTGGAGGAGGAACGCGCGGCCGCTGCCGAGGCTTCGGTCAACGACGGCGCTCCGCAGGCCGACGGTGCCGGAGATCCCGCCGGCCGGTCCGGCAACCGTCCCGAAATCAACGGTGATGCAGGGCCCGGAAGCCGCTGACGGCGGCTCGTCTCCGCACGCACCCGAGGCCTCCAACGCCTTGGGCGGAGAACCCTCTGCCTACCTCCGGCAGCATGCCGGAAACCCCGTCCACTGGCGGCCATTCGGTGACGAGGCGTTTGCGTCCGCAACGGCCCGCGACGTGCCGGTTTTCCTCTCGATCGGCTATGCGGCGTGCCATTGGTGCCACGTCATGGCCCACGAATCCTTCGAAGACCAGGGCACCGCGGACTTCCTGAACGCCAACTTCGTGGCCGTGAAGGTGGACCGTGAGGAGCGCCCCGATGTCGACGCCGCCTACATGGCCGCGACCCAGGCGCTCAGCGGAGAAGGCGGCTGGCCGATGTCCGTCTTCCTGCTGCCTGACGGGCGGGCCTTCTACGCTGGCACCTACTATCCGCCCCGGCCGCTGCCGGGCAGGCCGTCCTTCCGCCAGGTGTTGGAGGCCGTAGCGGACGCGTGGCAGGAACGCCGCGGAGCCGTGGAACAAAACGCCGACACCCTGGCCCGCGGCCTCGCCGCTTCCCGGCCCGGCGCCGCCGTCCGCCTGGACGGTGTGCCGGAACCGTTCGATCCGTACCTTCCAAGGGAAGCCGTGGAGGCCCTGGCAGGTGACGAAGACACAGCCTATGGCGGCTTTGGCGGCGCTCCGAAGTTCCCGCCGTCGGCCGTCCTGGAATTCCTGATCCGGCACGCGGCGGTTGCCTCGCCGGCCCTCGACGCCGGAACCCCGGCGCAGGCCCGCGATTTGGCGGGCCGGACGCTCGCGGCGATGTCCCGTTCGGCCCTGTTCGACCAGCTCGACGGCGGCTTCGCCCGCTACTCCGTGACCCGCGACTGGTCGGTGCCGCACTTCGAGAAAATGCTGTACGACAACGCCCAGCTGCTGCGGGTCTACGTCCACTGGGTCCGGCTCGGCGGCACGCCCGGGTACCCGGCCGCGGAAGCCGCCGACGTCGCCGGCCGCACCGCCGGCTGGCTGCTGGCATCGCTGGGGCTGGGCGCTGACGATGCCGGGAACGGGCAGCTGCCCGAGGCCCTTGCCTCGTCCCTCGACGCCGACACAGTCGTGGACGGTGTTCACACGGAGGGTGCCAGCTACCTGTGGACGCCGGCAGCCCTGGAGTCTGTGCTGGGACCGGCCGACGGCGGCGCCGTCGGCCGCCTGATGAACGTCCACGCCGGCGGCACCGTGACCGCCGACGGCTCCCCACTGCACCCTGGCCGGGCGCTCAGTGCCGACGAAGCGGAACTCTGGCAGCAGGTCCGGCCGGTGCTGCTCGCCGGGCGCTCGCGACGGCCGCAGCCTGCCCGGGACGACAAGGTGGTAGCCGGCTGGGACGGCCTGGCCGTTGCCGCCCTGGCCGAGGCCGGAGCGGTTCTGGGCCAGCCCAGGCTCGTGGCCGCGGCGGGGCGCATCGCGGAGTACCTGGCGCGGGTGCACTGGAAGCCGGGTGCCGACGGCGGTCCCGGCACGCTGATGCGGGTCTCCCATGACGGCGTGGCGCGGGGAATCGGCGGGCTCCTGGAGGACTACGCGTTCTGCGCCGAGGGCCTGATCGCGCTCTACGCGGCCTCGGGCCGGACCCGCTGGTACCGGCTGGCCGGGGACATCCTGGCGGCGGCGTGCGAGCGCTTCGCCACGGACGGCACGCTCCAGGACGCTGCGGGGGAGTCGGAGCAGCTCGCCAACGCGCAGGGCGGACGGGCCCCGCTGAATCCGTTCGACGACGCCACCCCCAGCGGAGCCGCAGCCTTCGCCGGAGCGCTGCTGTCCTTCTCGGCCCTGTCCGGTTCACCTGAATACCGGGCCCTCGCCGGCAACATCCTCGCTCTGCTGCCGCCGCTGGCCACCCGAGCGCCGCGGGCGGCAGGCTGGTTGCTCGCGACGGCGCAGGCCGCGCTCGCGGGCCCGGTGGAGGCCGCCGTGGTCGGGCCCGACACCCCGGAAAGGGCGGCGCTTCACCTGGCGTTGCTGCGCTCGCCTAGCCCCGGGCTGGTGATCGCCCTGCAGCCTGAGGCGGACGGGCAGGGGCCGCCCCTGCTGCGCGGCCGGGCGGCGGCCCCGGACGGCTCGCCGCTGGTCTTCCTGTGCCGCGGCATGGTCTGCGGGCTTCCCGTGGGTTCGGTCCGGGCAGTGCGGGAGCGCCTCGCCAGCATGGGGGGATGAACCGGCTGCCGGACGCGGACTTCTGCCTAACTCAACGGGCCAAAACTCATTGGGGCACGGCGCTGGCGCCGGCGCCGATCGCCTTTGCCACGTCGCTCAGATCGTTGTTCAGTTGGTGGTCGCGGCCGGGGAGCCGGTGCACCTGCGCCTGGGGGATCACCCCGGCATACAGGTCCGCGTGCGACGGCGGGACGGTCTGGTCCGCGAGACCGTGGAACACGTGAACCGGTACCCCGTGCGGAAGCCTCGTTCCGAGGTTCGTTGGCAACTCGAAGTCGTCGGCGGGCCAGCCGCCGTCGCCGACGAACGGCGCGGCGATCAGCACGATCGCCGCCAGCGCGCACCCTGGGGGCTGCCCGGCAAGAGCGTTGATGAGGATTGCCGCACCCACCGAATGGCCCACCACGACGGCGCCGTCCTCCAAAGCCGCCAGCTCACGTCGGATGGCCGTGCTCCACGCAGCCGGATCCGGGTCGTCTTCGTCCGGCATCCGCGGGTACTGGACCTCGTACCCGTCGCCAAGCCCCCGCAACAGGCTCCCAACCAGTTTGTTGTCCCAGTCGTCGTGCGTGCCCGCGCCACCACCCTGGATGAACAGGATCTGCCGGGCCATTGTCATGGTGGTCCTCCTTCGCGCTTGTCGCGGTGTGTGGCCCTATCTCAACACCTAGGCCGGCCGGCCTCAACCCCCTCGGGGTTCTGCCGTTGAGGTGGGGGAACGGCTGGTTACACTGGCGGAATGACTCCTCACCCTTTCAAACTCGTGGTTTTCGACTGCGACGGCGTCCTGGTCGATTCCGAGGTCATCGCAGTGCGGGTGGACCAGCTGGTGCTCGCCGACCTCGGCTGGGAACTGGAACTGGACGAAATCGTGGAGCGCTTCGTCGGCAGGAGCGAGGCGCACTTCGTTGCCACGCTCGAAGAGCAGCTCGGCGTCGAGCTGGCTGAGGGGTGGGACCGGAAGTACGAGCCGTGGTACCGGACGGCGTTCGAACGCGACCTCGTGGCGGTCGACGGCGTCGTGGAAGCACTCGATGAGCTCCGGCTCCCGAACTGCGTTGCCTCCAGCGGGACCCATGCCAAGATGCGGCAGACGCTCGGGCAGACCGGGCTGTGGCACCGCTTCGAAGGCCGGATCTTCAGCGCGACGGAAGTCGCCAACGGCAAACCCGCCCCGGATCTGTTCCTGCACGCCGCAGGGACGCTCGGCACCGCACCGGAGCGCTGCGCCGTCGTCGAAGACAGCGCCCACGGCGTCCAAGCGGCCCGGTCGGCCGGGATGCATGTTTTCGCGTACGCCGGCGGGGTGACCCCGGCGGAGCGGCTGGAAGGGCCCGGCACCACGGTGTTCTCCGATATGCGGCAACTGCCCGGGCTCATCGAGGCCGGGCGGCCCTCGCCCTCCTGAGCCGGACCTCGACGCCGGAATTTCCCCACCTTTGGAGTCTGTGCCCGCGTGTCGGGCAGTGGATCCGGCGAGCCGCGACGTCGCCGTCTGGAAGGTGGGGAGAGCCCGCGCAGGCGGCGGGACCAGCGGCGGATTTCAGCTCAGGACGGCGATGGCAATCGCGATGTAGTGCGCGGCGAAGGCGAGGACCGTCAGGGCGTGGAACAGCTCGTGGAAACCGAAGTGTGAGTAGCTAATGTTCGGCTTCTTCAGAGCGTAGAACACGGCGCCGGTGATGTAGAGCGCGCCACCGACGCAGATCAGCACCGCCGAGGCCACATTGGCTGCGAAGAACTCCGGCAGGTAGAAAAGCGCGCCGCAGCCCAGGGCGATGTAGATCGGCACATAGAGCCAGCGCGGGGCGTCGGTCCACAGCAGCCGGAACAGCACGCCGAGGATCGCCCCGGACCAGATCACCCACAACAGCAGCTCGGCCTTTGGCCGGTCCAGGAGCGCCCAGGCAAGCGGCGTGTAGCTTCCCGCGATCACCAGCATGATGTTCGTGTGGTCCAGCCGCTTCAGCACTATCTTGACGCGCGGTGACCAGTTGCCCCGGTGGTAGATGGCGCTGATGCCGAACAGCAGCACCCCGGTGAACGCATAGACGGCGCACGCGATCTTCAGGTCCGGCGTCGGGGCCAGCAGCACGAGCACCAGGCCGGCGGCCAGCGCCAGGGGAGCCGTCACCGTGTGGATCCAGCCCCGCCACTTCGGCTTGATCATCAGGAGCTCGGCCAGCCGGACCGCAGCCTCGTCGATCGGGCCGGTTCCACGGTCCGCCGGCTGCTCCGGCCGGGGCTCGGGGGTGTTGCTTTCCATGCCGCAATAATAACCTACGGTCCAGTAAGTTACCCACTAGTAACAAAGTCGACCGGGCAGAATCGTAACGACCTTGTGCCTCGGTGTGTCCTCCGGCGGGTAGCCTAGGATTTGCACTGCAGTCGTACAAGGAAGCCAGGTGAAATCTCCGGATGGAAATGCCCGGGTTCCTCTATGGCTTCTACGAGCGCAAGCTCCAGCGGTCCCTGGACCCGGAGCGCATCCCCCGGCACATCGGCGTCATGGTGGACGGCAACCGCCGCTGGGCCCGGCAGTTCAACGCACCGACCAGCCAGGGCCACCAGGCCGGGGCCGACAAGATCCATGAGTTTCTCGGCTGGTGCCAGGAACTCGGCGTCAAAGTGGTCACCCTTTACATGCTCTCCACGGACAACATGAACCGCTCGGGCGAAGAGCTCGACCTGCTCATGGGCATCATCGCCAACACCCTGGACCGGCTGGACGAGGACGCCGAGATCTCGGTCCATGCGATGGGCGCCCCGGAACTGCTGCCCGACTATCTGGCGGCGCGCCTCAACCGGCTCACAGCCCGCACCCCGGCGCGGGAGAAAATCCATGTCAACGTCGCCGTCGGCTACGGCGGACGCCGCGAAATCGTCGACGCCGTCCGCGAACTGTTGCACGACGCCGTCGCCCGCGGTTCGGACATCGGGAAACTGGCCGATGAGCTCAGCGTCGACGACATCTCACGCTTCCTCTACACCCGCGGCCAGCCCGATCCGGACCTCGTGATCCGCACTTCCGGGGAGCAGCGGCTCTCCGGCTTCCTGATGTGGCAAAGCGCGTACAGCGAGTTCTATTTCTGCGAAGCCCTGTGGCCGGCGTTCCGGAAAGTGGACTTCCTCCGGGCCCTGCGCGACTACGCCGGCAGGCAGCGCCGCTACGGCTCCTGAGCCGTTATTTGGTGTTCACGCGATGGCAACAAGAATCGCCGAAAAATTGGCACGGAAACGCCATGTCCGGGACGTACGTTAATCCCATCAGCAGGCAAACCGCCGGCTGATCGGGGAGGCCAGTACATGGAGCGGAAGTTCGCACCGGGTGTATGGGAGGCCGCGTCCGGCCTCCAGGCCGAGCCGCCTCACCAATAACAATTCCGGGCATGCGTCCCGGGGCTGGAGTCGATGTGGCTATTTCTGAACAACTGCCCGACGTCGTGACCGACCAGGGACAGAAAGCTACCTCTCGCGCCAAGCGAGCCACCTCAAAGACCGGTGCAGCGTCCAGGGACGCCGCAGCCGGTCTTGCTGTTTCCGGGGAAGGGACAGCAAGCACGGAACCGGCCCGGAGCTTCGTGATCGACACCTCGGTGCTGCTCTCGGACCCGCGGGCCCTGTTGCGGTTCGCGGAACACGAAGTCATCCTGCCGATCGTCGTCATCACCGAACTCGAAGGCAAGCGGCACGACCCCGAGCTCGGCTATTTCGCCCGCAAGGCGCTCCGGCTCCTCGATGACCTGCGGGTGGAGCACGACGGACTCGACCGGCCCATCCCGCTCGGCCACGACGGCGGCACGCTTATGGTGGAACTGAACCACATCTCCGCCGAGGTGCTGCCGGCCGGCTTCCGCGGCGGGGACAACGACAGCCGGATCCTCGCCGTCGCCAAGAACCTCGCCAACGAGGGCCGCGACGTCACGGTGGTGTCCAAGGACCTCCCGATGCGCGTCAAGGCCTCGGCCATGGGGCTACAGGCTGACGAGTACCGCAACGAACTCGTCAAGGACTCGGGATGGACCGGCGTCGCAGAAATCGACGCGGGCGAGGAGGAAGTCGCCACGCTCTACGGCCACGAGCCGGTCTTCATTCCGGAGGCAGCCGAGATGCCGACGAACACGGGCCTGGTGATCCTCTCGCAGCGGGGATCAGCACTCGGCCGGGTGGGCGCCGACAAGCAGGTCCGCCTCGTCAAGGGTGACCGCGACGTGTTCGGGCTGCACGGGCGTTCGGCCGAGCAGCGGCTGGCGATCGACCTGCTGATGGATCCTTCCGTGGGCATCGTGTCCCTCGGCGGGCGTGCGGGCACGGGGAAGTCCGCCCTCGCCCTCTGCGCGGGCCTTGAAGCCGTCCTGGAGCGCAGGGAACACCGCAAGGTGATCGTTTTCCGGCCGCTCTACGCCGTGGGCGGCCAGGAACTCGGCTACCTGCCGGGCTCCGAGGCGGAGAAAATGAACCCGTGGGCGCAGGCCGTCTTCGATACCCTCGGCGCCCTGGTCAGCCAGGAAGTCGTGGAGGAGGTCATGGACCGCGGCATGCTCGAGGTGATGCCGCTGACCCACATCCGCGGCCGTTCCCTGCACGACGCCTTCGTGATCGTGGACGAGGCCCAGTCGCTCGAGAAAAACGTCCTCCTCACCGTCATGAGCCGGATCGGGCAGAACTCCAAGATCGTCCTCACCCACGACGTCGCCCAGCGTGACAACCTCCGGGTCGGCCGGCACGACGGCGTCGCCGCCGTCGTCGAAACGCTCAAGGGCCACCCGCTCTTCGGCCACGTCACCCTCACCCGGTCAGAGCGCTCGCCGATTGCGGCGTTGGTAACGGATCTGCTGGAGGGGGCGGAGATCTAGGTTTTCGTTCCTGGGCTCGCCTTTGCGAGGGGCCGTGGTCCGGGTCGCCGGGCCGCGGCCCTTCGCCGTCGCTTAGACACGGCCCATCGGACCCGCTGCGGTCGCTGGGCGACCTTCGGGGCCCGATGCGCCGCGATGCGCTCCTTTGCGAAGAACCGCGGTCCGGCGGCTGCTGCAGTCACCTTTTGCGAAGAACCGCGGTCCGGTGCGTTCGTCCGGTTGCTCCTTGCGGGGGAGGGGGGTCACCTTCGCGGGCCCGCGGTGTCCCGCTGAGGAGCGCATCGCCGACCAGAGCGAAGCGGAGGTCGCCCAGCGACCGCAGTGAAGCGGCGGGAGGTGTCTAAGCGACGGCGGGGCGCCGTGGGACCGCTCGCCGGACGCTCCCACGTCTTGGCTATCGGCCCAGGACTGTGCCTTGGACTGCTGTGATGGGGATGGGGCCGAAGTCTCGGGAGTCTACTGAGGATTCTCGGTTGTCGCCGAGGACGAAGAGGCCGCCGGGCGGGACTGTTACGGTGCCGAAGTAGACGCCGTCGATGGTTCGCTGGTCGACGAAGGGTTCTTTGGCTTCGGTTCCGTCCACGTAGAGGACGCCGTCGAGGATGGCGACAGTCTGTCCCTCGGTGGCCACCACGCGTTTGAGCAGGACCGCTTCGTTGGGCATCTCGCCGTCGTCCGGTCCGTTGAAGACGACCAGCTGGCCCGGCTGGACCCCGGCCAGACGGGGGAGGGCCTTGTTCAGCCAGACGATGCTGCCGGCCGCGACGGTCGGTTCCATGCTTTCCGAGCTGACCGTGATCGGTTCGACCACCCAGAGCCGGAGCGCCAGCAGCCCGCCCAGGCAGAGGGCGGCGCCGGCCACGGTGCGTCGTTGCACCTGCTCAGCCCTGGACTGGGTCCCAGACGGCCGGGGCCGCGGTGATCGGATCGTTCGGGTCTGCTTCATTGGCGCCGAGCCCCACGCGGAACTGGAGCATCATGGCGTGGTCCTCATGGGTCAGGTTGTGGCAGTGGAGCATGTAGCGTCCACGGTGCGGGCCGAAGTGGACCAACAACCGCACGGTTTCCCGTTCCCCGACGTAGACCACGTCCTTGGGCCCCTTCTCGTGGGCGAACGGCGGTTTGCCGTTCCGGCTGAGGATCTGGAAGTCCACGAGGTGCATGTGCATGGGGTGGAACCAGCCGTCGGAGCTGTTTTCCAACTCCCAGATCTCCACGGCGTCCAGCGCGGGATCGGCCATCACCCGCTTGAAACCGCTCGCGATGACTTCTTCCCAGGTCAGGTTGTCGATCATCCAGATGTTGGTGACGTCGTCGTGCCGGATCCGGAACCTGCGGGTCTTCATGGAATCCGCTGCGGTGAGGTCCATCGCGTGGCTGGTGGCGAGTGTGGTGGGGATGGTGTTCCACGTGGGGTCCGCCGTGTTGACGGCGTCACCGACGACGTCGAAGGCCATGATCTTTCCGGTGTTGTCGAAATCGCGGTTGTTGTCGTTCGACGAATTGCGCAGTTCGATCCGGGTCCCGGTGGCGTATTTGCGGAAGTCAATCAGGATCTCATAGCGCTCGGCACTGCCGTGGCGCCAGGACGCGAGCGTCTGCGCCACGGGCACCAGCCCTGCGTCCGTGGCCACCAAGGTGACAGGGTCTCCGGTGCTGAGCTTGAAGTTGTAGGACCGGGACACGGAAGCGTTCAGGACCCGGAAGCGGTAGACGCGTTTCTGGACCTTCATGACCGGCCAGGGTTTGCCGTTGACCAGGATGACGTCTCCCCACAGGCCCGAGTGCTCGCGGTCGTCAAAGCCCAGCGCGCCGTTGGCCGCGAACATGGCGTCGCTGATGGTGAGGGGGACGTCGAAATTGCCCTGGGGGAGCAGCCCCTTCTCGACCGGATCGCTGATCAGGTACTGGCCGGCCAGCCCCGAATAGACGTTTTGCGCCGTGAAGTGCACAGCGTGATCGTGGTACCAGAGGGACCGTGCCGGCTGGCTGTTCGGGTAGTGGTAATCCTTGTAGAAACCGGGCAGCGTGAGGTCGTTCGCGTAGCCGTCAAACTGCGGAAGGGACGCGGATCCGTGCAGATGGGTCGATGTGGGCATGGCATGGCCCAGCGTCGGGTGCTTGGCGGGGAGTTGGTTGCGGACACGGACGATGGACCGGGTTCCCTTGTCGATCCGGATGGTGGGGCCCGGGAAGATGCCGTTGTAGCCCAGGATCGGAGTGCTCAACCGGGAGAGGATCTTGGCGCTGCCCAGCCGCTGCGTCATGGTGTAGTGGCGCGTGGTGACGCCGTCAGCGCCGACAGTTGTCTGGTAGGCCAGGGGCGGCGGAATAGTCAGCGGCTCCCGGAAAGGCCGGGGCATGTCACTGTCACTGAGCTTGCTGGCAGACTTCGCGCTGACGCCGGAAATGGGTACTGTCACGATGCCCGCCCCGACCACTCCGACTCCGCCGAGGATGAGCGCCTGCCTCCGTGTTAGGGACATGTTGATCAGCTTCCTTTCAACATTGGTGTTTCTTCCGCCAGAGTGGGCCAAGGAGCTTGGAAAAACCTACCGAACGAGTGTCCGCAGGTGCGGCCTGCGGGACCGTGCCAAAGCCGGCTGTCCGGGCAGGTCGGTCGGGTTTGAGGCTAGCCGGTGTGGTGTGACAGGCCCAGGGACAGCCGTGAGCCGCCGGGCCCGTCGAGGACCAGGGCGACCGCCTTGTCCGGAAGTTCGAAGATCAGGGTTGCCGCGACTGCCTCGCCCTGTTGGAGGTCCGCGGCGGCCGGCGCTTGCCAGAGCGGCCGGAACTGCTCCCGGCCCAGGCCCGAGACACTGAAGTCGCCGGTATCCAGCCGCAGGCCGCCGGGCTCCAGCGCGGTGATCCGGACCACGAGCCGGACCCTGTGGGTGCCTTCCGCAGGGGCGCCGTCCAGCGCGTCGTCATTGTCTTCCGGTTCCCAGCCGTCGTCCTCGACCGGGACGATCTCGCCGATGCTGGCCATGCCGCCCGGAATAGAGGCGGACGCGCCCAGCGGAACGCTTGGTTCGGGCCGCGCGGTGAGGAACAGGTACACCAGGGTAAGCCCGATGAGGCTCAGCATGGCGACGGGAATCAGTATGAGACGCCGGCGTGTGCCGCGCGCTGCTGGCTTCGCTTCGAGCTCGATGGCGGTCATGCGGTCATTGAAGCCCGCCCGGCTTGGGAAAAGCCGGTACCGGTGGCGCTAGCCGCCGATGCCCAGGAATTTCGCCGTGGCGTCGTGGCCGGCTACCTGCAGGTTCCAGTCGGGGCGCTTGAAGGTCGCCGGGATGAGGCGGACCTTCTGGGCTTCCTGGCGTTGACCGCCCCAGGCGGCGCGGGTGACTCCGTTCAGTTCGTAGCCGAGGGAACGTGACACGCCCAGCGACTGCTGGTTCCAGGCTGCCGCCTCGGATTCCGCGACCTCCGCACCGAGCCAATCAAAGGCATAGAGGGCGACGGCGGCACGCATCTCCTTGCCGAATCCCTGGCCGTGCACACTCCGCCGGAGCCAGGAACCCGTGCTGACAGTCTTCAGCGTGGCGAAGTCCTTGGCCTCGACGTCCTGGCAGCCGATGAACTCGCCGTCGTGCCAGATGCCCAGCAGCAGCGTCCACTCCTGCGGCGACATCGTCCCGCGGCACCGCCAGTACCACTGCGCCATGTTGGGCCCGAGCTCCTCTGCAGGGGCTTCCGCCCATGGTTTGCTGAACGGGCTGCGGCCGGGCTCGTGAATGCCGCTCAGGGCCGCCTGCACCGCCGCGGGGATCTCCTCATCACGGATTGGCCGCAGCGTGAGGCGGGGTGTAGTCAGCGTGAGGCCGAAGGGCGGCCAGTAGCGGGCGAGCTCAGTCATCCGGGAAGCCTAGCCGAGCGCGGGACTCCCAGCGAGTCACACAGGCGCTCAGCCCGCCGGGAGTTCCCAGCTGATGTGCCGGCGGACATCCGTCAGGTTCATGGACTCGGCGAGGAACAGGTCGTCCAGCATGTATTCGTCCACGGCCAGGATCCGCAGCCAGTGCCCGTATTCCTCGGGTTCGTCCCCGTCCTGTCCGCCCTCCAGCCAGCGGCTCGCGACGCAAACGCCAGTGCCGGCGTCGACTCTCACCTGCGTGCGGCCGGGCCGGCACAGCGGCGAGGCGGGGTCGGTGGGGCGGTACCCGGGGTTCGGGGTGACAGTGACTTCCAGGGCGGGCCGGCCCTCGTGCAGGATTTCGGTGATGGGGCCCAGCTCCACGGCATTCGAGTTGGGAAATTCGAGCGGCACGGGGGCGTTGCCTGCCAGTTCCACCGGGTCCAGAGCGGCGGAAAAGCGGCCATTACCGAAGCCGGGCTCGCCATAGGCCGCTTCGGGACGGCGCCGGACCAGGCCGCGGTCATCGTAGACCGGGGTGACCAGGTGGGGCGGCAGCAGCCAGGTCTTCCGGGTCGACCGGACGTAAAACACGTCGCGGGAATCGTTGATTCCGGTGCTGCTTTGCAGGACCAGCCCGTCCGCGGTCTCCAGCCGCAGGGCACCCGGGCGGCGCAGCCACGCGCGGACCAGGTCTGGAGCTGCCTTTTCAAGGGTCCCCTGGCCGGGGGCAAGGGGCCGGTCCAGGTACTCAAACCGCAGGGAATGCCACTTCCACGGCGAGGAACGGCACAGGTCCCGGAATGCGGCCGCCTGCTCCGCGGCGTCCCCGGGCGGGCGCGGCTCACGCCGGTTCGAGTTGTCCCATGCGGCCATATCCACAGTTTACGCGCGGGCCCGGCGCTGGCAGCCGGAATTTCCAGTAGCATCCGAGGGTGATCCAACGACTCGGCGGACTGGGGGAAGTGACACCGCTGGCCTTCTGGCTGGTGCTGCTGGCCTGCGCCTATTTGGCGGTCGCGGCCATACGGCTCACCGTCATCGACGTGCGCCACCATCTGCTGCCGGACCGGATCGTCTTTCCGGCCTATGCCGTCGCCGGGGTGCTGCTGCTGGGCGCAGCGGCGGTCCACGCCGCGGCGGGAGCCGTTGCCTCGGCGGCAGTTCCCGACGGCGGCGCCGGACTCTTCGGTGTTCCCGGGCTCCGCGTGGTGGCCGGGGGAGCGGCGTTGTGGCTGTTCTACTTCCTGCTGCGGGCCGTCTATCCGCCGGGGATGGGGTTTGGCGACGTCAAGCTGGCAGGCGTCCTCGGCATGTACCTGGGGTTCCTCGGCTGGCCGCACGTCTTTGCCGGGACCTTCGCCGCGTTCCTCCTCGGCGGGCTGTGGAGCCTGGCCCTGCTGGTCTCGCGGCGCGGCTCCCTGAAATCGAGCATTCCTTTTGGGCCGTTTATGCTGGCGGGCGCCGCCGCCGCCATGGCCCTCCTGCCGGCGGCCTGAACCGCTGCCCGCTCTCCCGCGCACTTGGCTAGGCTGGCGTGATGGCTACCCCCGACTTCATCCTCAAGCTCCGTGCCAAGATCGGCCACGAAACCCTTTGGATCCCCGGCGCCCGGGCCGTGGTGTTCGACGACGCCGGCAGGGTCCTGCTCGGCCAGCGGGCCGACAACGGCCAATGGGGGCTGATCACCGGGATTCTGGAGCCCGGGGAGGAGCCGGCGACGGGCATGCTGCGGGAAGTCCTGGAGGAGACCGGCGTCGTTGCCGCGGCCGAACGCCTCGTCTCGGTGGACGCCGTCGGGCCCACCACGTATCCGAACGGGGACGTCTGCCACTTCCTGACGCTCGTGTTCCGGTGCCGCTATGTCTCCGGGGAGGCGCGGGTCAACGACGACGAATCCCTCGCCGTGGGCTGGTTCGGCCCGGAGGAGTTCCCGGCGCTGATGCCCGGGCATCTGGAGAGCATCGAACGTGCGGCGCAGCCGGACGGGGCCGCCCACTTCCGGGGCTGACGGCTACCGCTTCGGTGTTCACTAATCCTGTCGGTGCCCCGCAGTAGCCTGCTCCTGTCCAGCCAGACGCTGGGGAGAGTTGGTCCGGGTGCGCCCGGACCGGAAATGGGGAAGCATGACAGACGCTGCACTGACACACGTTTACGTTCTCCTGGACCGATCGGGGTCCATGAGCGCCATTGCCGACGACACGGTGGGCGGGTTCGCGGCCTTCGTGCGGGACCAGCAGTCCGTGGCCGGCCGCTGCCGGCTCTCCCTTGCCCAGTTCGACGACAGCTACGAACGGGTCTACGCCGCCGTGGACATCCAGGACGTTCCTCCGCTGGATCTTCAGCCGCGCGGCAGCACGGCCCTGCACGACGCCATGGTCCGGCTGATCGGCGAGGCCGGAGCGGAGCTGGCCGCCCTGCCCGAGGATCAGCGCCCCGGCACCGTGCTGGTGGCTGTCCTGACCGACGGCCACGAGAACTCCTCACGGGAGGCCACGGGCGCCATGGTCAAGGAGCTGGTGGAACGGCAGCAGCGCCAGTGGGGCTGGCAGTTCACCTACCTGGGGGCCAACCAGGACGCCGTGCTGACCGCTCACGGGCTCGGCATCCGGGCCGAGGACGCCCTCACGTACGCAGCGGGGAACGTGGATGCGGCGTTCTCGGTCCAGTCGGCCAAAACACGACGGCTGCGGGAGGCGCGGATCGGCGGGGCGAGCATGGCCGACGCTGCTGCCGCGGCGGCCTACACGGCGGACGAGCGGGAGGCGGCCGGGGGAGGAACGCCGCAGCCGTAGAAGGCGTGTGCCGGCACCACGCACGACGGCGGCCGGCGCCTTTCGCCAGAAAGGTGCCGACCGCCGTCGGACGCTGCCGCGGCCGCGCCGGACGGGCGCGGCGGCGGGGCGTGGGTGCTAGGCCTTGTGCGGCGGACGCGTCATAGACATGACGTCCAGGGCGGTGTCCAGCTGCTCCTCGGTCAGTTCGCCGCGCTCCAGGAAGCCCATCGCCACCACGGTTTCGCGGATGGTGAGGCCCTCTGCCACGGACTTCTTCGCGATCTTTGCCGCGTTCTCGTAGCCGATGAACTTGTTCAGCGGCGTGACGATGGACGGGGACGCCTCGGCGAGGAAGCGGGCACGCTCGACGTTGGCGGTGATGCCGTCGATCATCTTGTCGGCCATGACGCGGCTCGTGTTCGCGAGCAGGCGCACGGATTCGAGCAGGTTGGCGGCCATCACCGGGATGCCGACGTTGAGCTCGAACGCGCCGTTGGTGCCGGACCAGGCGATGGCCGTGTCGTTGCCGATGACCTGGGCGCAGACCATGATCGAGGCTTCACAGATGACCGGGTTGACCTTGCCCGGCATGATCGAGGAGCCCGGCTGCAGGTCCGGGATCGCGATTTCGCCGAGGCCGGTGTTGGGGCCGGAGCCCATCCAGCGCAGGTCGTTGTTGATCTTCATGAAGGAGATCGCGATGTTGCGCAGCTGGCTGGAGGCCTCGATGAGGCCGTCACGGTTCGCCTGGGCCTCAAAGTGGTCGCGGGCCTCGGTCAGCGGCAGGCCGGTGTCGGCGGAGAGCAGTTCGATGACACGCTCCGGGAAGCCGGCGGGGGTGTTGATGCCGGTGCCGACGGCGGTGCCGCCGAGCGGAACTTCAGCGACGCGGGGGAGGGAGGCATTGATGCGCTCGATGCCGTAGCGGACCTGCGCGGCGTAGCCGCCGAACTCCTGGCCCAGCGTCACGGGAGTGGCATCCATCAGGTGGGTGCGGCCGGACTTCACGACGTCCTTGAACTCGACGGCCTTGCGCTCCAGGGACTCCGCGAGGTAGCCCAGCGCCGGGATCAGGTCGTTGATCAGGGCGGAGGTGGCGGCCACGTGGACCGAGGTGGGGAAGACGTCGTTGGAGGACTGCGAGGCGTTGACGTGGTCGTTCGGGTGGACCACCTTGTCGCTGCCGCCGGCCTTGAGCGCGCGGGTGGCCAGTTCGGCGAGGACCTCGTTGGTGTTCATGTTCGACGAGGTGCCCGAGCCGGTCTGGAAGACGTCGATCGGGAAGTCGCCGTCGTACTTGCCGGTGGCAACCTCGTCGGCGGCGTCGGCGATGGCCTGGGCGAGCTCGCCGTCGAGCACTCCCAGTTCTGCGTTGGCCTGGGCAGCGGCCTTCTTCACGCGGGCCAGGGCTTCGATGTGGGCGCGCTCCAGGGTCTTGCCGGAGATCGGGAAGTTTTCGACGGCACGCTGCGTCTGGGCGCGGTACAACGCGTTCACGGGGACGCGGACTTCGCCCATCGTGTCGTGTTCAATGCGGAACTCTTCAGTGTTCAAATCTGCTGTGGAAGTCATGGAGCTAGCTTATTGGGCGGAGGCGTTCCACCGAAAACCATGAACTGCCCGCTACGGGGCACTTTGAGGACCGCGGCGTCGGGAACTCAGATCTCGCCGATTCCGGAAACGATGTCCGCCCGGCCGTCGGCCAGGCTGTAGGCGAGGCCAATTACTGCTGCCCGGCCGCTTCCGACGGCATCCGAAATCACCCGCGAACTGTCCACGAGCCGCTGCGACGTCTGTTTGACGTTCTCCACCACCATGTCGTTGACGTCGTTCTGGTTGTTGCGCAGCGAGGTCAACACCGACGGTGTGATGCGCTCAACGAGGCTGCGCATAAAACCTATGGGCATCTGTCCGGTTTCCACTGCCTCTTTCGTGGCCGTGACCGCTCCGCAGCTGTCGTGCCCCAGGACCACGATCAGGGGCACGCCGAGGACGCTGACGCTGTATTCGAGGGATCCGAGCACGGCGTCGTCGATCACCTGTCCGGCGGTGCGGACGACGAAGGCGTCCCCGAGGCCGAGATCGAAGATGATTTCAGCGGCGAGCCGGGAATCCGAGCAGCCGAAGATCACCGCGAAGGGATGCTGGTTCTCCACGAGAGAGGAGCGGCGCGACGCGTCCTGGTTGGGATGGGACGATTCGCCGGATACGAAGCGCTCGTTGCCTTCGCGGAGTCGACGCCAGGCAAGTGCGGGGGTGAGATAGGTGGCCACGGCCCTACTTTACGGCGAAGGTGAGGGGGAGGGCGAAACTGTTGCTGCCGCGGTGCCCGCGGGTGACGCACTGCCGGTGGCCGCGGAATTGCTCTCGAGCGCCTTGACCACAGCTGCGGCCAGGACCGTGAATTCATCCAGTTGGGCGGATCCGGTCAGGATAACCGTGGTCCCGCCGGCGTCGAGAAGCACCATGGACTTCTCGCCCTTGCCGGTGTCACGGAGTTCCCAGTCCCGGCCCCCGGCGTTGCGCGTGCCGGTGACGGGTGCGCTCTTTACCTGCTGGAGCAGCCAGGTGGGATTGGACTGCCGCGTCTGCACGAGGCCGATGAAGGATTCCTTGGGGGTGAGGAAGCCGACCTCCCAGGTCGGGACGCCGCTTCCCGTTCCGGACTCCCAACGGGCGTAATTTGCGCGGAATGTTTCGCCGGTGTCCGGGGCCGCAGGTGTGAATCCCGCCACATCTGCAGCGTTCCGCGCCACGGCGCTGACGTTGATGTCCGGGCGGTAGCCGTCGGTCTTTGGCGTCGGGTTCATCAAGACGATGGGCAGGAACGTGGCGATGCTCAGGACCAGCGCAATGATCATGCCGATCACGGAGGCATTCGCGCGCTTCGCCGCTCCCGCGGTCAGGACGGGCTTGACGGGCGGCTGGCCGGCCGCGCCGGGCGCTTCCCGGCCGGCAGTGCCGGCGGGGGAGGCTGGGGCTGCGGGGGGCGTTTCCTGCAATTCACTCACCCCTCTATAGTCGCCCATTCCGGTCCGATCTCACATTCGGTGGTGCCGGGTGGGGCAGGTTCTGCCGTTTCACGGAATGGTCATTCCGAGACGCAGCTTTTCACCGCGACTATGATCAATAACAGACGAGATCACTAACCAACGAATCACCGCGACGGATCGACCTGTCCGTGCGGCTTCAATGATCGCCACTCGAAGAAGAGGTTCACGTGACACCAGCGCCAATGACCCAGAAGTACTCCACGCTCTCCCCGTCCCTCGCCGTCGGCATCGACGAGCCGGACCGCAACCTTGCTCTGGAACTGGTCCGCGTCACCGAAGCCGCCGCCATCGCCGGCGGCCACTGGGTCGGGTTCGGGGACAAGAACAAGGCCGACGGCGCCGCCGTCGACGCCATGCGCTCTTTCCTCCAGACTGTCCACTTCAACGGTGTCGTCGTGATCGGCGAAGGTGAAAAAGACGAAGCCCCGATGCTCTTCAACGGAGAGCGCGTCGGTGACGGCACGGGCCCCGAGTGCGATGTCGCCGTCGACCCGATCGACGGAACCCGCCTGACGGCCCTGGGCATCAACAACGCCCTGGCCGTCCTCGCCGTCGCCGAGCGCGGCTCCATGTTCGACCCCTCCGCGGTGTTCTACATGGAGAAGCTCGTGACCGGTCCGGAAGCCGCCGACATGGTTGACCTGCGCCTGCCGGTCAAGCAGAACCTGCACCTGATCGCCAAAGCCAAGGGCGTCAAGGTCAACCAGCTCAACGTGATGATCCTTGACCGCGACCGGCACCGCCCGCTCGTGGAGGAAATCCGCGAGGCCGGTGCACGGACCAAGTTCATCATGGACGGCGACGTTGCCGGCGCCATCGCCGCAGCCCGTTCCGGTACCGGAGTGGACGCCCTGATGGGGATCGGCGGTACGCCGGAAGGCATCGTCGCGGCCTGCGCCATCAAGTCCCTCGGCGGCGTGATCCAGGGCCGCCTGTGGCCCACCAGCGACGACGAGAAGCAGAAAGCGATTGACGCCGGCCACGACCTGGACCGGGTGCTCTCCACCAACGACCTTGTCTCCAGCGACAACTGCTACTTCGCCGCCACGGGCATCACCGACGGCGACCTGCTCAAGGGCGTGCGCTACTCCAAGGACAAGGTCCTCACCCAGTCCATCGTGATGCGCTCCAAGTCCGGCACCATCCGTTTCGTGGATGGCGAGCACCAGGCCAGCAAGTGGGAAGGCTACGCGCGCAAGGGCTAACACCTGCCGCAACAGCCTGAACACCCGGATCCCGGGGCGCGTTCCGCGCCCCGGGATCCGCCGTTTCCGGGAGCGCCGGCGAGGCGGCGGGATTGGGTAGGGTGGAACCATGACATGGCTCGTAACAGGTGGCGCAGGATATATCGGTTCACACGTGGTTTCCGCTTTGCGCGGGGCCGGGATCCAGGCGGCGGTGATTGATTCGCTCTCCAGCGGGCACCGCGAGTTCGTCCCGGACGACGTGCCTTTCGTGCACGGCACCATCCTCGACTCGGAGCTCGTGGCCCGCACCATGCTGGACCTCGGCGTCACCGGAGTGATCCATCTCGCCGGCTTCAAATACGCCGGTGTTTCCGTGCAGGAGCCGCTGCTCACGTATGAGCAGAACGTCACGGGCACGGCGGAACTGCTGAAGGCGATGGAGCTCGCCGACGTCGACAAACTGGTCTTTTCCTCCTCCGCAGCCACCTACGGCACCCCCACCGGGGACATCGTCACCGAAGACACCCCGACGAACCCCGAATCCCCCTACGGGGAGAGCAAACTCATCGGCGAATGGCTGATCCGGGACCAGGGCAGGGCCCGGGGACTGAAGCACACCTCGCTGCGCTACTTCAACGTCGTCGGCTCCGGCTCGCCCGAGCTCTACGACACGAGCCCGCACAATCTCTTCCCGATCGTGCTCCGCGCGCTGACCGCCGGGAAAACCCCGCGGATCAACGGCACCGACTACAACACCGCCGACGGTACCTGCGTGCGGGATTACGTCCACGTGGCCGACCTGGCCACCTCGCACGTCGCTGCAGCCCAGGCCCTCGCCGCCGGCAAGCCCCTGGAACGCGTCTACAACCTCGGGTCCGGCGACGGCCTGTCCGTCCGCCAGATCATGACGGCGATGGCCAAGGTCACCGGCATCGACTTCGAGCCGGAGATCGGCCCCCGCCGGACCGGAGACCCGGACCGGATCGTGGCCGACGGCTCCCTCGCCGCACGTGACCTGGACTGGAAGATGCGCCACTCCGTCGAGGACATGGTCGCCAGCGCCTACGAAGCGCAGAAGAAAGCAGCCACCGCCGGAAACTAGCGTCCCGGGTGCCGCGCTCTCTCCCCGGGAGGACATGCCCAGTGCCCACGCTCAGGAATGGACACAGTGGGTTTGTGTCCACCAGCCCCGGCTGACGCGGGACATGTCCAGTGGTGGGCCCAGGTCCGTGCTGCCTCCGGTGGACATGCCCAGTCCTCACGCGCCGGGTGTCACCGCGTCCACGGGACATGCTCAGTGGTTATGCCCCGGTACGAGGTGTGTCAGGGGGACATGCTCAGTCCTCACGCCCAGGAATGGGCATAGGGGGTGTATGTCCACCCGCCAAGTCCAGCGCGGCGCATGTCCAGTCGGGCGTGGTGGGTCAGGCGCTGGAAATGCCCTGCTGAGGTCTAGCGGCGGAGTGTGCTGCGCAGCCGGGCGGGCACGGTCCGGGCCGCCTTGGCCCCGCGGCGGGCGGCCTGCGCGCACTTCCTGGCCAGCTGGTACCCGCTGTAGCGGAACTTCCTCACCGGCAGGTCCCAGGTGCCGGGGTACGCCACTTCGCGCCCGCCGAACGATTTCTTGAAGGCCGTGAAGCCGGCCCATTTGTGGTCGGGCTGATCCGCGGGGGCGACGCCCCAGAGGTCCACATGCTTCAGGCCCTTTTCCTTGGCATCGGCCATCAGCGTGACCAGCAGCGGGATCCCGGCGCTGAGCTTCCTGTGTGTATCGTCCAGTGCCGCGTGGGCATAGGTGCGGGTGTCTGCGGAGTCGTAGGCAAGGGCGGCAGCGATGGGCTCGCCCTCGAGCTCAGCGACGAAGAGTGTTGCGGCACCGGCAGGCATCAGTGAGCGGGCAACCTGGGTCAGGTATTCGTCGCTCTGTGGCTTGAAACCGTTGCGGGCCGCCGTCATGTGCAGGAATGCCAGCAGTACGGAGATCTCGTCGGGGTCCTGGCTGGAGCGGAACGTCACGCCTTTCTTGTGGATGTTCCGGTACAGGTTGCGGTTCACCGGCTTCATGTCCGCCAGGACGTCCTTGAAATCCCGGTCCAGGTCAACAATCCAGCTCAGTTCGGGCTGCTGGTTGGCCGGAGCAGGGCGGAGGCCCCGCGTGCGCAGCACGGCATCGGCGTCGGCGGCCGGGAAGCCGGCATCGACCGGTTCAATCCGGACAAACACCGCCCCGCAGCTGCGGGCCAGGTCCGTCAAAGCCGCCAGGGCGGCGTCGAACGCGGCGAGGGAAGCGGCCGCCGGGCCGTAGGGTGCGTAAAGGAGTTTCCCGGCCGGGTTGCTCTCCTCGATGGCCAGGAAGCTCCAGCCGGGGCCGGAGCGCTGGTGTACGGTCCGTCCCAGGCCGCGCTGGAAGTCGGCCCACGGCGGGCTCTGCAGGAAGTGGTCCACGGTCTCAGGCTTTCAGGGCGGTGGTGACGGCGAAGGCAAGGGCAGTTCCGGTGGCACCGGACATGGCGTGCGCATTGACCGGCGCCTCGGCCGCCGCCAGGAAGGCGCTGGCGCCGCGTTCCAGCCGCAGCTCGCCCTTGGGGGAGTCGAGGAGCACGGATCCGGACACCACGATGATGACCGCGGCCCCCGACTGCGCAACCGGGACGGGTTCCGCGCCGGGTTCCAGCTCGATGCGCTGCAGCTGGAATTCACTGAACGGCGGCCGGAAGACCTCCTGCCCCAGCATCGTGGTCTCCGGGCTGAGCATCGGAACGCCGACGGCTTCAAAGGAGATGGTGCGGAGCAGTTCCGGCACGTCCACGAACTTCGGAGTCAGTCCGCCCCGCAGCACGTTGTCGGAGGAGGCCATGACCTCGATGCCGAGCCCGTGCAGGTAGGCGTGGACGTTGCCGGCCGGGAGGTAGACAGCCTCGCCCGGCGCCAGCGAGATCCGGTTGAGCAGCAGCGAGATCAGGACGCCCGGATCGCCCGGGTACTGCGCGTTGAGCGTGACGACGGTGGCAAGTTCCGCCTGGTGCGGCGCCGTCGGGGCGCCGGAGGTCAGGGCCGCCACAATCGCGGCCGCGGCTTCCGTCACTTCGTCGCCGCCGGCGATCAGGCGCTCGAAGGCCGAGCGCAGGGCGGTGTGCTCCTCGGGATGCGCCAGATCCTCCAGCAGCAGCGGAACGAGGGGAGGAAGCTCGAGGCCGGCGAGTTCAAAATCCGCCACCAGCAGCTCGAAGACGGCGCGCGCGTCCGACGCCGGCCGGAAGCCGCACAGCGCCTCGAACGGTGTCAGCGCGTAGATCATCTCCGGCTTGTGGTTGTCGTCCTTGTAATTGCGTTCCGCTGCGCTGCGGTCGACGCCGGCGGCCTCTTCGCGGGCGAACCCTTCCCGTGCCTGCTGGAGGGTGGGGTGCACCTGGAGCGAGAGGGGGCTGTCGGCGGCCAGCACCTTGAGCAGGAACGGAAGCCGGGGGCCGAATTCGGCCACGCTGTCGCTGCCCAGATGGTGCTCCGGGTCTTCCCCGATCAAGGTATCCAGCGCCCGGCGTCCGCCGCGGCCCTCGACCGCCGCGTGCGCGCCCGCGGATCCGGCCGGGCTGAGCGCCACCGACGGTGAGTCCGGGTGCGCGCCTATCCAGAGTTCCGCCTCGGGGCCGCCGGAAGCCGGCCTGCCAAGCAGCCCGGCGATCGCCGTCGTGGAGCCCCAGGCATAGGGCCGGAGGACGTTCTCGAGTTCGTACACTGCCTGGGGGTCCCAATCTGTTGCGGAAGGCTGCTAAGGATAGTGTGGCCGCGGAACTAGAGCGGCGCGCACTGGCCGTTCGTGGCGACCAGGTTGCGGATCGACTGTTCGTCGCCGTTGAGCTTGAACTGGTTCAGCATTTCTTCGGTGATCGGCTCGCCGTCCGGCGTCGTGGTCATCGGTGTGAAGTCCGACGGCGGCGGCGGCGCGGGCTGGGTGCCGGGCAGTGCGCCCGGCAGCGCCCCGGCTGCTGACAGTGGTCCGGGCGCCGGGTACTGCTGGCGGATGCCGTCTTCGGCGGCGCCCGCCGCGGGGGCAGGCGCGAGGAGCGCATCGACCTTCTGGTGGATCTTGTCGAAGTCGGGGACGGTCGAGAAGGAAGCGTCGAAGTCGGGCGGTCCGATGGTCAGCCGGCTCATTTGCTGGCCCTTCGCCTTCATGGCGAGGTCCACGAAACTCCCGAGCTGGCTGGAGGAAATGTTGGAGTCGACCACCTTGGTGCCCGCCTTGACGATGTCCTCGAACTTGGACAGCAGGGTTGCCGGATCCAGCTGCTTGAGCATGGCCTGCTGGACGCACTGCTGGCGGGCAATGCGCGCGTAGTCGTCCACGAATTCGCGCGAACGGCCGTACCAGAGGGCGTGGTAGCCGTCGAGCGTATTGTCGCCTGCCGGGATCCAACCCAGCGGCATGCCGTGGATTCCGCTGGCCTCGTCGATCGTCTCGCCGCTGATCGGGACCCAGCCGCCTGCCTTGATCCGGATGCCGCCCATGGCATCAATCAGCCTGGCGAAGCCGTCCATGTCGACCAGCACGTAGGCCTGGACCTTGATGCCCAGGCTTCCGGACACCGCTTCCATCGTGGCCTGGGCGCCCGGGTCCTCCACCCCGGGGTACAGGTCCTTGTGTTCGTTGGTGACCTCGGTGTTGATGGCGTTGATGAGGCATTCATTGCCGCAGTCGTAGCCGTCGGGATAGATCGTGCGCATGGGCGAATCTTCGCTGAACTGCGCGTTCTGCAGATTGCGGGGGACGGAGATGATGGCGGTCGCGCCGGTCTTGGCATCCACGCTGATGACCGAGAGGCTGTCCGGCCGGCGGCCGGTACGGTCGGCCCCGGCGTCGCCGCCCATCATCAGGAAGTTGTACCGGCCTTCGGAGGGTTCCATCGCCGGTCCGGAGGAGAAAATATCGGAAATGGCTCCGCGGCTGACGTTGAGCAGGTAAGCGGCGTAGCCCAGCGATCCGCTGCTGAGGATCATCGCCAGCACCAGCGTGACCACGACGGCGGGGCGCGCCTTGGGGGCCAGCAGCACGGGACGGATCAGCCGCAATGTGTTGATGAAGAGCAGGGCCCAGCCGACGGCCAGCGCCACCAGGCCGATGATGAGCACCAACGAGGCAAAGGAGTTGGTGAACAGGTTGATCAGCGTCGACCGGGAGGCCACAAGGAGCACTGCCGCAAGAACGGCCAACACCCAGACTGTGAGCGTGATGCGCAACGCGATCCGCCCCAGCCGCCTGTCCCCGGCCACGGTCTGGGCGCTGCCGGGCACCAGGAGGGTCATCAGGATCAGCAGGAACGCACGCTTGGTCAGGACCGACGCAGACGCCCCGGCGGGATAGCGGACCGGATCCGTGAGGGACGGTGCAGACGCACGCTTCTGTGGCGCCGGCAGACGGGAGGGGGCATACCTGTTGGACATCTGGTGATCCTTAACGGCTGCCCCGGGCGACGGCGTTTGCGTCGGCGAACACTTCGCTCGCCTTCTGCCGCAGGTTCGCGCCCTTCCGGGTGGCGACGTCGTTGAGCTCCTGGGCGAAGTCGACCAGGGCGGCGCGGAGCTGTCCAGCCAGGGGATCCGTGCCAGAAGCCAGCATGCGCACAGCCAGGAGTCCTGCGTTCCGGGCCCCGCCGATGGAGACGGTTGCAACCGGGACACCGGCCGGCATCTGGACGATGGACAGCAGGGAGTCCATGCCGTCGAGGGTTTTGAGCGGCACCGGGACACCGATGACCGGCAAGGGCGTGACGGAGGCGAGCATGCCCGGCAGGTGCGCGGCGCCGCCGGCGCCAGCAATGATGACACGGAGGCCGCGCTCATGGGCCGTCTGGCCGTACCGGATCATTTCGAGCGGCATACGGTGTGCGGAGACCACATCGGCCTCAAAGGGGATCCCGAACTCGGCAAGGGCCTCGGCCGCGGCCTCCATCACCGGCCAGTCGGAGTCTGAGCCCATGACGAGCCCGACAATGGGGCCCTCGGCCCCGGCATCCGCCGGGAACTGGACGCCGGGTTGGGCCGTGCTGCTGGTGCTCATGCGTTCTCCTCGTGGGTTCCGGCTGCAGTGCGCGGCTGGGCCCTTCCGTTCCGGATAATGTTGGCGACCGTGGTGGCGCGTTCGCGCACCGAGTCGACGTCTGCCACGGAGCCGCCGACCAGGTTAACGTGGCCGATCTTGCGGCCCGGACGGACGGCCTTGCCGTAGCAGTGGACCTTCGCCGCGGGTTCGCTGGCCAGGGCCGCGGGGTAGGCGGAGAACAGATTCTGGTTCTCGCCGCCCAGGAAGTTCTTCATCACAACCACCGGGCTGAGCAGGTCCGTGGCGCCGAGCGGCAGATTGAGGATGGCCCGGAGGTGCTGTTCGAACTGGCTCGTCACCGAGCCGTCCTGCGTCCAGTGGCCGGTGTTGTGCGGGCGCATGGCGAGCTCGTTGATCAGGAAGCCTGCTCCCACACCGGGCGTCTCGAAGAGTTCCACGGCCATCACACCAGTGACGCCGAGCTCGCTGGCGATCCGGAGGGCGGCGTTCTCCGCCGCGGCCGCGACCTCCAGCGGGATGTCGAGGGCCGGGGCGATCACTTCGTCGCAGACACCGTCGACCTGGATCGTGTGCACTACTGGCCAGGCCCGCGCCTCGCCGTCGGGGGTCCGGGCCACGAGGGCAGAGAGCTCGCGGCTGAATTCAACCTTGGCTTCCGCGAGCAGCGGGGACATCGACTCGAACCAGTCGGAGGTTTCGACCGCGTCTGCCGGGGAGTCCACGATCCGCACGCCTTTGCCGTCGTAGCCGCCGCGCGGGGTTTTCAGGACGACCGGCCAGCCGGTCTCGTCGCCGAACGCAATCAGCCCGTCGACGTCGTCCACCGAGGCCCACCGGGGGTTGGGCAGTTCAAGCCTGTCGATGGCGGCCCGCATCACGAGCTTGTCCTGGGCGTTGACCAGGGCGTCCGGTCCGGGGTGGACGTTGACGCCAGCCCGCTGCAGGGCACGCAGGTGCTCCGTGGGGACATGCTCATGGTCGAACGTCAGGACGTCCAGGCCGCGGGAAAACTCAAGGAGATGGTCCAGATCGGTGTAATCACCGACCGGGGCGTTGGCCACGGCCGAGACGGCCGAGACGTCCTCGCCTTCGGCAAGGACGCGGAGCTCGAAGCCCAGGGCTGTGGCCGCCGGGGCCATCATTCGGGCGAGCTGGCCGCCGCCAACCACACCGATCACAGGAAAAGTCACAAGTCCCAGCCTACCGAAAGCCTCGCCATATCCCGGCTTTTTGAATTTCCCGTGCGGGTGACGCAGGGTATTCCGCCGCTTTCAGGCGGACCCGGACCCGGGCTCCCGGCTTTCGGCGCTAAAATGGGCCGTTGGGCCAATGGCCGACAGTTCAAGACGGCCACGGAGGGTCATGATTAATACACTTACGGAGCGCATGCGCGGGCTCGCCTCGCTTTTCTGGCGCGAAGTGGCCAAGTTCGGTGCGGTGGGCGGTGTTGCGTTCATCATTGACAACGGACTCACGTACTACCTGATGCACGGCCCGATGACGGACAGCGAGGCCAAGGCCCGGTTCGTCGGCGCCAGCATCGCCACCGTCTTCTCCTGGATCGCGAACCGCTTCTGGACCTTCCGGCACCGCCGCCAGGACAACGTGGTGCGCGAATTCCTCATGTTCATCCTGATCAACGGCATCGGCATCGGTATCTCCACCGGATTCACCGCCCTCGCCAAGTACGCCTTCGGCGTCACGGACAAGAACATGCTGTTCGCCGCCGGGGTCGTTGGCATCCTGGTAGCTACCGTGGTGCGCTTCTTTGCGTACCGCTTCCTCGTCTTCAACAAGGAACTCGACGACGAGCCGGAGTTCTCCCACGACCACGAGATCATCGAACGGCACCCCCACACCAAGCCGGGGATCCGCGTCGAGGGCGTGGCCGTCAAGGATCCGGAGCTGCCGGGCCCGCAGCTCTAGACGGCCCGCAGTAAGAGAGGGCGCTCAGTTGCCGTTGACGCGCTCGTCGGCGAGCAGCTTCTCCGTCACCACGACGTCGGGGTGCACCAGCACCACTGATCCGTCGCCGTGCCAGGCGCCCAGCGACTGGGCCAGGGCGGACTCGAGGCCGTCGCCGGCGGCCACCAGCAGGCGCACGCCGGCGTCGTGCGCCGCCGCGAAGCCGTCCAGCAGGTCACCGTGGGTGTGGGCCGTCCCGGTGGAGGCCAGCACGGCACGCCGCGTTGCTTCCGGATCCACGTGCGCCATAAAAACGTCCCCGTGGGAGCGGACCTCGGCGGCATAGTCGACGACGCCGGTGGGCAGCGCGCCGGGCCACCGCATGGCCAGCGCCGGCAGGGCTACTGCCACGACGGCGTCGAACGCCCCCTGCGCCGCTCCGGGGGCCGGGTCTGCGGTGGCCAGCAGTTCAGCCTCGGCATCGCCGAAGACGACCTCCATGCCGAGCTGCCAGGCGGCCAGGGCGAGGATCACGGACTTCCAGTGCGCCGGCAGGTCCACGCGCAGCCGCGTTCCGGGTTCGGCGTCGAGCTCGTCCTGCAGAAGGTTGCTCGTCTTCGCCACCCAGTTATCCAGCACCCGGCCGGACAGCTCCACGCGCTCGGCGTCGGGGCCGTACCAGGTGAGCCGCGGCGAGGTGGCCTGGCCGGAACGCAGGGCTGTCATCAGTTCGATTGCCGGGATGCTCATGGCTTCATCTTGCCATGGCGGATGCTGCTGTGATCTCCGTCATACCGGGACTGGGGGCCGCCGGCCGCCGCGCCTGGACCACCCCGGAAAGTTTCCCGAAAATTCAACAAAAACCTCCCGAAGTGCTCAGCACCCTGATTATTCCGCGGGTTCTGCGGGGCTGGTCCGAAAAAACGCGGGCGTGGCGTGCCCCGGAATTAGGTCTCAAGTTGATTATTATCTCCGCCGTGGCTTGACTCGCGGATACTTACACACGTGTAATTAGGTATCGAAGGCCAATGCGCAGAAACCGGCACACAACCGAGTGTCCGAGGGTCAGGCATAGGCTGCAAAATCAGAGAGGGAACGCCAATGGGGCTAGCAGAGCGTATCCATGAAGAGGCCGTCGTTGCTGGGCAGGCCACGGCCAAATACCGTTCACGCGGGGTGCCGAGTGACTGGTATGTAGATCCGGCCGATCCGGACGCCGCGGACCGGTACAACGAACACACCAACGACTCGCTGCAGGACCAGGCGACTGCCTTCCTTGCGGCGCACGACGAACTTCTGGCCGGTCCGGACCAGGACAACGATCTTTCCGATCCGCCGATGGAGCTCCAGACCCTCCATTCGGGAACCACCGCGCAGCCGGTATGGATCGGGCTGCCCTCCCAGCAGGACTTCGACGATGAAGGCGAACTGGGCTGGCAGACAGACGCGCTGTGCGCACAGACCGACCCGGAGGCATTCTTCCCCGAGAAGGGTGGCTCCACCCGCGACGCCAAGAAGGTCTGCGGGGCGTGCAACGTCCGCTCGCAGTGCCTCGAGTACGCCCTGTCCAACGACGAGCGTTTCGGAATCTGGGGTGGCCTCTCCGAGCGCGAGCGGCGCCGGCTTAGGAAGCGAGCGATCTAATTCTTCAGGAAGTACGAGTCACCGCCGTCGTGGTTTCCCACGACGGCGGTGATTTTCTCCCCAGGACACTCGCTGCGCTTGCGGCCCAGACCCGGCCCGCGGACACCTGCATCGGGGTTGATACCGGTTCCCACGACCATTCCGCGGCCCTCCTCGAGCAGGCCTTCGGCACAGCCAACGTCACCGTCTTCAACCAGGCCCGCAGCGGTATGGGCGCTGCGGTGCAGGCCGGACTCAGCGCACTGGCCCCCGGGCGGGACGGCGGCGGCGACGGTACTGCCGCCGCACCGGCAGCCGAATGGATCTGGCTGCTGCACGACGACGCGGCCCCTGCCCCGGAAGCCCTTGCCGAGCTTCTTCATGCCGTGGAGCGCGCGCCGTCCGTCACCGTGGCCGGCTGCAAGCAGCTGGACTGGCACTCCGAGAGGCGGCTGATCGACGTCGGACTCTCCACCAGCCGCTGGGCGGAACGGCTGACCCTCATCGACGCCGACGAACTTGACCAGGGACAGTACGACGGCCGCAGCGACACCTTTGCCGTCAACTCCGCCGGCATGCTGGTCCGCCGCGACGTCTGGGAGGACCTCCGCGGCTTCGACCCCGCCCTGCCGGGCACCGGCGACGACGTCGACTTCTGCTGGCGGAACCGGCTGGCCGGACACCGCGTGGTGGTGGTCCCCAGCGCCCGGATGCACCACGTCACACACCGTCCGAACGCCCTGGGCAACGCGACGGCGGCCCGCAAGGCCCAGGTGCACTTGCGGCTCAAGCACTCCTCCGCGTGGAAGGTGCCGCTGCACGCCGCCGGCGCCCTGCTCGGGAGCCTGTTCAAGCTGGTCCTGAGCATCGCGGTCAAAGATCCGGGCCACGGCTTCTCGCAGCTCCTGGCCACGTTCGGTGCGCTTGGACGTCCCGCGGCCGTGTTCCGCGGCCGCCGCAACGCAGCCCGGACCCGCCGGATCCGGCGTTCGGTGATTAGAGGGCTGCAGACTCCGCGGCGTGAGGTCTGGGCCCATCGCCGCTCTCTGATGGAGGCCCTCGGATCCGACGACTCCGGGGAAGGCCTTACCGGGAACGACCCGCTGGCGGAGCAACCGACCGGCGACTCGGCTGAGGACTTCGCAGCCCTCACGACCTCGGAGCGGGGCTGGGTGGGCAACGGCGCGCTGCTCGCCATCCTGATCACCACCGCCGCCTCCCTGATCGGCCTGCTGAGTCTGTTCCGGGCCGGGGCAGTCTCCGGCGGCGCGATGATTCCGGTTTCGCCGCGGCTGGGGGAGATCTGGGGCCATGCCTCCGGCTGGTGGATCACCCTTGGAGCGGGACTTCCCGGCCATGGCGACCCCTTCGGCTACGTACTGTGGGTTCTCGGCGTCCTCGGTGCCGGCAACGCCAACAGTTCGCTCGGCTGGCTGTTGATTCTGGCCATGCCGCTCTCCGCCCTCGGCGCCTGGTTCGCCGCCGGCGCCCTGACGCAGCGCCGCCGCCTGCGCCTGGCCGCCGCCCTCGTCTGGGCCGGAGCTCCTGCCCTCCAGGTGGCACTCAACCAGGGCCGCGTGGGTGCCCTTCTTGTCCACGTGATGATGCCGCTGCTGGTGCTCGCCCTGCTGCGGGCCACCGGCTCCGCAGCAGGACGCGGCCGCTACGCCGTTCCGGCCCCCGGGGAGCGGCGCTTCACCGAACCGCCCCCGGCCAAGCCCGGAATCAACGGCACACCGTCCTGGACCGCCGCCGCAGCAGCCGGCCTGGCGCTGGCCGTCGTCACCGCGGCAGCCCCCTCGCTGCTGCTGCCCGCCGTCGTGCTCGTGGCACTTTGCGGCACTCTTCTTGGCCGCCGCGGCCGCACCGTATGGTGGGCGCTGCTGCCCAGCCTTGCGTTGTTCGTGCCGTTCCTGGTCTCCACTCTTGACCGTCCCCGCGCCGTGCTCGCGGACCCCGGCCTGCCGCTGGCCTTTGACGCCGCACCGCTCTGGCAGCAGGCTCTGGGCCAGCCGCTGCGCTTCGCCGCCGGGGGCGGCCTCACCGGCCTCCCGCTGTTCGGCCCGGACTCCGCCGTGCCGTGGGCGCTCCTGCTGGCGCTGTTGGTCGGCCTGCCCGTCCTGCTCCTGGCCGTCACAGCGCTGTTCCTCCCCGGCCGGCCGCCGCGGGTGGCCCGCGCGTTCTGGACGGCGGCCCTCCTGCTGCTGGCCGGCGGGTGGCTCAGCAGCCAGGTCGCCACCGGAGCCAGCGCCGACGTCATGGTTACCGCCTTCACGGGACCGGCCGTATCGGCCGCCGCCTTCGCCATCCTGGGCGCGGCGCTGGTCGGCGCGGCGGGACTGCTGGACTCCGCCGACCGTGCCGCTGCCGCGGCGGCGGGCCGCAGGATCCTGCTCCGCACCACCGCGGTCACCGCCATGGTCCTCCTGCTGGCCGGACCGCTCGCCGGCCTCACAGTGTGGGCCGCGCAAAACGTCCTGACGCCGGCTGCCGGAGCCCCTGCCACGGAGGCATCCGCCGCATCACCCGGAGCCGACGGCGCCGACCCGCTCGGCGCTGCCTCCCTCGGCACGACGAGACTCGTGCAGCCGGCCGAGTCCCGGACCCTCCCGGCCACGGCCATCGACCGCGGCGAGGGGCCGGAACAATCCCGCACGCTCCTCATCTCCACCGGCGAAAACGGCTCATTCGACGCCACGCTCATGCGCGGTGCCGGAACCACCCTTGACGCCCTGTCCACGATTGCCGCCGCCCGCCCGATCATGGGGGAACCGGGGCAGGAAACCGTCCGGGACGACGACGCCGTCGCGGCGTCGCTCCGCAACGTCGTGGCCTCCATCGTGGCCGGCCAGGGTGTCGACCCGCGCGAAGAGCTCGAGCAGCTCGGCGTCGGCTTCGTCGTCCTGCGGGCCGCCGACACCGCGGCCCAGCTCACCGCGAGCCGCATGGACGCCGTCCCCGGACTCGTCGCTGTTGGCAAGACCGACGTCGGCTGGCTTTGGCGTATCAGCCCACTGAACCAGCCGGTGATCCAGGCGGCCGACGTCGCGCACCGCGTGCGGATCGTCGACGGTGCCGGGGTCACCGTCGGGCTGGTCCCCTCCGCGGCGGTGTCCGCCGATGCCGCGGTTCCCGCAGGGCCGGAGGGCCGGCTCGTGGTGCTGGCAGAACGCGCCGATCCGGGCTGGAGCGCCTGGCTCGACGGCCGCCGCCTCACCGCCACCACGTCCGGCTGGGCGCAGGCCTTCACTCTGCCGGCGCAGGGCGGCCAGTTGAGCCTCCGCTACGAAGCGCACTGGGCCATCTGGACGGGCGTGGCCCAGGCCGTGATCATCGGCTTGACCATCCTGCTTGCCATCCCCATGCCCGCCCGCCGGCCGAACACCGGCCTCTCCAGGGACGAAGGCTCACTGCGTAAGGAACATCACCATGCCCAGGGATGACACCCCCGCGACCAACGCCCCGGAAACCCCCGACACCGCCGGCAGCTCCGCCGGGGCGCCCGACACCGCGGGCAGCCCCAACGGCCCGACGTCGGAGCGGTCCGGCCGGTCCGCGCGCCGGTCAGCCGCGCCGCTGCTGTCACGCTGGAAGGCGCTGCCGCATGCCGGGCGGCTGGGTGGAGTCCTCTCCGCCGTCGTCCTCGTCGCCGCCGGAGGTGGACTCGTTTCCGCCACGGCGCTCTCGCCCCAAGGCCCCGGCAGCAGCCGGACGGTCGCGGCTCCGCTGGCGGCGGTCCCCGCGGGCAGCAGCATCGGCGTCTGCCCGGGGCCGGCGCGGCTTCTAGAAGGCGCTCCCGTGGGCACCGATCCGCAGTTCAGCCCGGAGTCCGCGACCGCCAAGAGCGACGTGAATGCCGTGGTGCTGGGCTCCAGCGCCGGCGTCCTGCCCGGCAGCCGCCTTGCCTCGCTCAAGGGCAGCACCCTGGTTGAACTCGCCAAGGCCACACCGGCATCCGCAAGCCCTACGGGCACCGCCACAAGGCCCGCGAACGGCACTCCCGTCCCACTGGCCGGCGTGGTGTCCCAGCGGGGCGTTGACGACGTGAGTGTCCTGAGCGCTGACTCACAGGACGGCAGGCAGGCCTCCGCGGGCGCTGTCATGCGTTATGCCGCCGAGGACGGGGACCTCCGCGGTTCGGCGGCAGCGGCGTGCCAGCAGCCCGCCAACGATCTCTGGCTCGTCGGCGCGAACACCGCGCTCGGCCGGACGGCCGTGCTCAACCTCACCAACACTTCCGGCAGCCCGGCCACCGTCAGCCTGGACCTCTTCGGAGCCAAGGCCCAGATCCAGGCCCCGGGCAGCCGCGGACTCCTCGTGGCCCCCGGCACCACGCGCGCCGTCATCCTGGCCGGGCTCGCCCCGGGAGAGGAGAGGCTCAGCGTTCGGGTCCGCAGCGCCGGCGGGCCGGTGGCCGCGGTCATCCAGCAGAGTGTGCTGCGGGGGCTCACCCCCGGCGGAGTCGAGTTCATCGCGCCCGCCACAGCACCGGCCGTACGCCAGGTGATCTCCGCCGTCGACATCCAGGACCCAGCCGGGCTGGCGAACCTCACCGGGAAGCCCGGCTTCGCAGATGCCGGGCCGGCGCTCCAGATCACGGTGCCCGGGTCGGCCGACGCCGTCGCTGCGATTAAGCTGTTCGGACGGGACGGCCAAAAGGCTTTGCCCGGCGGCGGAGTGGTCACGGCCAAGGCCGGAGCCGTGACCGAGGTCCCGCTCTCCGGAATGCCGGCGGGGTCCTACACGGTGGCCGTCAGTTCCGATGTCTCCTTCACCGCGGCGGCCCGCGTCACCAGGGGCCTCGATCCCGAGAATGCCTCCGACTTCGCCTGGTCCGCGGCGTCCGCCAGGCTGGGAAGCCAGCACGTCGTGCCGGTGCCCAGCACAGGCGACCGCTACCTCGTCTTCGGCGCTCCCGACGGCCGGGCGACGATTTCCTACACGCCGGTTACGGCGGACGGAAAGATCCGCGCGGCCGCAGCCGCCGACATCGCCGGCGGCACCACAGCCTCCATCAAGGTCCCTGCCGACGTCGGGGGCTCACCGATCGTCGGCTACGTGGTGTCCGCCGCTGGAGATCCCGCCTTCGGCGCCGTCCTGCTGCAACAGGAGGGCAGGCCGGACATCGCCACAGTTGCGATTGCGCCCGGGGCAACGGGCCAGGAGCAGGTCCCGGTCACGCTGGGCTACTGACCGGGCCCCGGCCGTCCAGTTCCGGGAATGGGTTTCAGGCCGCGCTTGCCTAGTAACGCCGGCGGTAGACCGGGTCCAGGGATTCGGGCGGCACACCGAGCATCTCTGCCGTGTACTCCACCACGACGTCATGGACCAGGTCCTGGAGCTCCTCCCGGGTGCCGCAGGCCTGCTCGACAACCCGGCGGTACAGGGTGATGACGGGACCCTCCTCCGCTGTCGCGGGGGTGTAGGCGCCCATCGGGGCGGGAGCCCGGTCCGCCACGAGCTGCTCGAGCCCCGGCGGGATCTCGTCGACGGCGAAGCGGACGCCGTCCAACGGTTTGCCCCAAATGTCGTGCAGCCGCTCGGCTGAGTCCAGGACGAAGTCGTCGAAGCGGTCCGAACGCGTGCGGTAGCCGGGCAGCGTGGGCAACATGATCTCGCCGCGGAGCCCGCGGCCGTGCCGGTTCCTACGCCGCTGCCGGAAGCCCCTCGGCGTCACGGTGCGTCCGGTGCCTGATGGTGCGGAACCGGCGTCGTGGCGTCCGGCGGCGGGTTCAGCCAAGCGGACCGTAAACCCCGGATCGTGGTGCGATGACTGCATATCTCGACTCTAAACCCGGCGAATGGTTTACGCGATATGGCCCGCCCGACCCGCCGTCAGCGCGTCGGACGGCGTCCCGGGCCCCGGGGGAGTAGTCTGTGATGTCGTGGGTGCAATTCGTCTTTGTTCAAGGTCAGCCTGCCGCAATTCGGCGGTGGCAACTTTGACGTACGTCTATGCGGATTCAACGGCCGTCCTGGGGCCGCTGGCAACCTACGCCGAACCGCACTGTTACGACTTGTGTGAACAGCACGCCGGATCGTTGACCGTCCCGCGCGGCTGGGAAGTCCTGAGGCTGGCCATGCCCGCCACCCCGGCAGGACCCGGCCCTGATGACCTCCTGGCCCTCGCCAACGCTGTCCGGGAGGCGGCCTCCCGGCCGGCCGCGCCGGAATCCGGCCCGGGCCAGCGCGGCATCCACGCTGCCCTTGAAGCCCCGGCCCCGGCCGAGGGCACCCGCCGGGGGCACCTGCGGGTCCTGCGAGAACCTTCCTAGGCTGCAACTGGCGGTAGGCTGGGAACTGCAAAATCCGTAAGCCACCGGCGCCTGCTGCGGCGCCCATCAGGGAGCGTTCACCATGCCGAAGATCAGTCCCGAACTGTTGTCTGTCCTGCGATGCCCCGTCACCGGTTCGCCGTTGCTGCAGGAGGGCGAGGAACTCGTCACCACGACGGCCGGCCCCTCCGGAGAGAAGCTGCGCTACGCGATCGAGGATGGCATCCCGCTGCTGCTGCCGCCGGAACTCCTCCCCGCCGCCGCCGCGGCGCCCGCTTTCCAGCACGACGCCGGCCAGCCCGCCGCAGGCTAGCCTGCCGTCCCATCGCTGCACCTTTCGGCACCGAAGTACTTTCCAGCCACCGATAAGCACGTTCCCAGGCAGCCGGGTTCCGGACGGGCCCGCCGGCCACAACGAAGGAAACACATGACTCTCGATTACAAGATTGCGGACATCACCCTGGCCGAGGCAGGCCGCCACCAGATCCGCCTCGCCGAGCACGAGATGCCCGGCCTGATGTCCCTGCGCGAGGAGTTCGGCGCCAGTCAGCCGCTCAAGGGCGCCCGGATCGCCGGCTCCCTGCACATGACCGTACAGACCGCCGTGCTGATTGAAACCCTCACTGCCCTCGGCGCCGAGGTCCGCTGGGCCTCTTGCAACATCTTCTCCACCCAGGACGAAGCAGCCGCCGCCGTCGTGGTCGGCAACGGCACGGTCGAGGACCCTCAGGGTGTTCCCGTGTTTGCCTGGAAGGGCGAGACGCTGGAGGAATACTGGTGGACGGCCGAGCAGATCCTGACCTGGCCCGGTGCGGACAGCAACCCGGACCTGGGTCCGAACATGATCCTCGACGACGGCGGCGACGCCACCATGCTGGTCCACAAGGGTGCCGACTTCGAGGCGCTCGGCGCGGTCCCGGCCGCCGCTGAGGACGAGTCCGAGGAAGGCCGCGTCTTCCTCGACGTGCTGCGCGCCTCGCTGCAGGCGGACCCGCAGAAATGGACCCGCATCGGATCCCGATTGCTTGGCGTCACTGAGGAAACCACCACCGGCGTGCACCGCCTCTACCAGCTCGCGGAACAGGGCAAGCTGCTCTTCCCGGCCATCAACGTCAACGACTCCGTCACCAAGAGCAAGTTCGACAACAAGTACGGCATCCGCCACTCCCTGCCGGACGGCATCAACCGCGCCACCGACGTCCTGATGGGCGGCAAGGTCGCCGTCGTCTGCGGCTACGGCGACGTCGGCAAGGGCGCCGCGGAGGCGTTCCGCGGCCAGGGCTCCCGCGTCATCGTCACCGAAATCGACCCCATCTGCGCGCTCCAGGCAGCCATGGACGGCTACCAGGTCGCGAAGCTGGAATCCGTCCTCGGCGAGGGCCACATATTCATCACCACGACGGGCAACAAGGACGTCATCATGGCCGAGCACATGGCCGGGATGCGTGACAAGGCGATCGTGGGCAACATCGGCCACTTCGACAACGAGATCGACATGGCCGGGCTGGCCCGGATCCCGGGCATCAAGAAGGTCGAGATCAAGCCCCAGGTCCACGAGTGGGTCTTCGAGGCTGACGCGGCCACGGGAGCGGACAGCCGTTCCATCATCGTGCTGTCCGAAGGACGCCTGCTGAACCTTGGCAACGCCACCGGACACCCGTCCTTCGTGATGAGCAACTCCTTCGCCAACCAGACGATCGCGCAGATCGAGCTCTTCACCAAGCGCGACCAGCCGGAGGGGGAGCGGGAGTACGACAAGCAGGTCTACGTGCTGCCGAAGATCCTTGACGAGAAGGTCGCCCGGCTGCACCTGGACGCCCTCGGCGTTGAACTCACCGAGCTGTCGAAGGAGCAGGCCGACTACCTCGACCTCGAGGTGTCCGGCCCGTACAAGCCGGACCACTACCGCTACTAGGAACCGCGACTGCCACGAGGGCCCCGGGCTTCCGTCCGGGGCCCTATTCGTGACCGGATCGTGCCGGGACCGACGGCAATTCCCGCCCTAAACTCACCTATGCTTTCAAGGTAACGTCTGGAAGGACCTGAGTATTGTGAACGCCCCGAGAAGCCGCACAGGCCGCAAGCTCGCCGTGCTCGGGGCCGTCTGCGCCCTCGCCGCGGCCGGCGGTGTGTTCGCGGCAGGCCCGGGGCTGGCCCGCGCATCCTTCGCGTCCGAGGCCGCCTCGCCGGAACGCTCGACGCCGGGACTCGCCTTTCCGGTGGTGGCGCCGGCAAAGCTGGACGTCGTCCCTGCGGACGAAGCCAAACAGGTCAACCCTGCCGCGCCCGTCACCTTGAAAGTCATAAACGGCCGCATTGACCGCGTCTCGCTCACGAGTGGCTCCGGTGACGCCGTGGACGGAACCCTCAGCGCAGATGCTTCCAGTTGGACGGCGACTGGACCGCTGAAGTTCAACACCCGGTACAGCTACACCTTTTCCGTGGTGGACGGCGCCGGCCGCAAGGACAACGTGACGCGGACCTTCAGCACGGTCTCCACCGCCAACGAAGCCGACGCCGCCATCTACCCCCTGGACGGCATGAGCGTCGGAGTGGCCCAGCCGCTGCAGATTACCTTCAGCGAGCCTGTCCTGAACCGGGACGCCGTGGAAAAGGCGATCAAGATTAGCTCCACCTCCGGGCAGGCGGGGGATTTCCATTGGTTCAGCAACTCGATGGTCAGGTACCGCCCGGAGAATTTCTGGACCGCAAACAGCACCATCACGATGGACATGCAGCTGTTCGGCGTGGAGCTCGGCAACGGGCAGGTCGGTAACTTCAACAAGAAAGTCACCGTCCACATCGGCGACAAGAGGGTCGCCATCGCGGACGCGGCGGCGCATACGTTTACGGCCAGCATCAACGACCAGAAGGTCGGCCAGTGGCCCGCGACCATGGGAGACACCCGGTTCCCCTCGGCGCGGGGGTATCTCGTATTCATGGAGAAGTACCGCGTGGAGCACATGGATGCGTCCACGATCGGGCTCAAGCCGGGCGACCCTGCCTACTACGGCCAGCTGGACGTTAACTTCGCGACTCGCCTGACCCCGAGCGGGGAGTTCATCCACCAGGCCACGGACTCCGCCATGCCTTACCTCGGCTTGGCAAACCTCTCGCACGGCTGCATTGGCCTGGGGCCGGACGGCGCGCAGTGGGTCTTCGAGCACATGACAACCGGCGACGTGGTCCAGGTTGTCAACACCGACGGCGACTTCGCCGCCGTGGACGACGGCTTCGGGGACTGGAATATCCCCTGGGCGCAGTACGCAAACTGACATGGCCCGCTGCAGGTCAGCGAACGGCGGAAAGACACTATTGGGGGACCTTACATGGACGAGTTAACGACGGAACCTGGCATGCGGCCAAGACGCGGCGATTCCGCAGCCGGCGAGCACCGACCAGCCGGCCAGAGCCGCAGGAAAAGCGGAAAGATGCTGGCTGTGCTGGCACTCTGCGCCGCGGTCGGAGCCGGCGGGATCGGCATCGCAACGGCTCCGGGGCGGGCCGAAGCGGAAATGCCTTCAGAGTCATCGGCTCCGATGCGGAACGTGTCCGGCCTCGCCGCACCTGTCGTGAAGCTGGTGGAACTCGGCGTCACCCCCACCGACGGCGCCAAGGCCGTCAACCCGGCCGCCACGCCCTCGGTCAAGGCCGTCAACGGCATCGTGAAGGACGTCGTCCTGGTACCGGCAGCCGGGGGAGACCGCGTCCCGGGGACCACGAGCCCGGACGGCTCGACCTGGACCGCCGAGGATCCGTTGGAATTCGACACGAAGTACAAGTACAGCTTCACTATCGTGGACCAGGCCGGACGGGAAACGAAAAAGGCACAGAACTTCGCCACCGTGGCCAAGGCCAACGAGGCGGATGCCGCGGTGTACCCGCTCAACGGCACCACCGTAGGCTCCGGCCAGCCCATCGAAATCGTCTTCAGCGAGCCCGTGCTGAACAAGGAGGCCATGGAAAAGGCCGTCACCGTCACGGCATCCTCCGGCCAGCCCGTGGCCTGGCGCTGGTATTCGGACCGCCGCGTCCGGATCAGGCCCGAGGCGTTCTGGGCTGCCAACAGCGAGATCACCGTGGACCTGAAGCTCTTCGGCGTGGACTTCGGCAACAAGATGATCGGCAACTCCGACACCAAGGTCGCGTTCAAGGTCGGGCCGCAGCGGCTCGCCGTCGTTGATGACATCACCAAGACCATGAAGGTGTACTTCGACGGCCAACTGGTCAAGACAGCGCCGGTCACGCTGGGAGACAAAGAGTGGCTCTCACCAACCGGCTTCGCCGTCATCATGGAGCAGGAGCGCAACTCCAAGTTCAACGCCGGCAGCATCGGGTTGAAGCCCGGCGACAAGGGGTACTACCCGCCCCTGACGGTGGAATACGCCAACCGCCTCACCAGCTCCGGCGTCTACGTCCACCAGGCCCTCGAATCGGCCTGGGGTGCGGTGGGCAGGTTCAACGTCTCGCACGGCTGCGTCGGGCTGCTCCCGGCGGACGCCGCCTGGTTCTTCAACAACATGAAGACCGGTGACGTGGTCCAGACCCTCAACACCGGGGCTCCGGTTGTGGAGCCGCTCGAAGGCTTCGGCGACTGGAACATCCCCTGGGCGCAGTACGCCAAACGCTGACCGCGGGGACGCTCCCCGGAACCTAACCGGCTGCCCCGGTGGGCAGGGGGCCGGTTTCGCCGAAACCGGCAACTGAATCCCCGTCCTCCACGGGGTGGCACCTCGCCCACGGCGAGGCTGTGGAGGTAGGCTCGGAAGCAGATATGTAGCGTTGCCGGGCCCCGGCCGGTGGCGCGGACGCCTACGGAAGCGAAGCTGCAGTGACTGACTCAAGTCCCACCCCTCCGAATCGGCAGGATCCGCAACTGGATCCGGCTGATGACGCTGACGAACCCGCGTTCGACTGGATGAAGCCGAGCTCCGCGGACAAGCGCCCCGCCGCGTCTTCTGCCGGCGCAGCAGGTACGGATGCCGGCAACGCTCCGGACACCGCGGCCGCGCCGGCGGCAACGGCGCCGTCCCTGTCCACGCCGTCCCCAACCACGCCCTCCACCACGACGGCGGGCGGCCGCCAGGCCGGCAGCCGCGCGGACCGCAAAGCCGCGGAAGCCGCCGTCGAACCGGCTCCCAGGGGCAAYGGCGCGCACTTCAGTGAGCCGCTGCCCACCTCCGCGCTGCAGGTCCGCCCGCCGGAGGAGGAAGTTCAACGCCGGAACGCCGAACGGGAACACGCGGCGAACGCCAAGCCGGTAGTCCCGCGCGTGATGCAGGTCCTGCTGGCCGTGTGCTTCCCGGTCATCCTGCTGGTGCTGGCAGTCCGCGCCGTCGCCAGCCCCCTGTTCCTCTGGGTGGAATACAACCGTCCGGGTTTTCCGGGCGACGGCTATGGCTTCAGCAGCGACGACCGCATGACGTACGGCTCGTATGCCGTGGACTACCTCAGCAACTGGTCTGGACCGCGGTACCTTGGCGAACTCGTCAACCGCAGCGGCGACAAGCTGTTCGGGGAAGGCGAAGTCAGCCACATGGCCGACGTCAAGGTCGTCATCCTGTCCGCCTTCGGCGCCGGAGCCGTGCTGATCCTGCTCAGCCTGATCGCCGTGATTTACTTGCGGCGCCGCAGCCCCGGGGGAGTCCGGCGCGGGCTTTTCGCAGGGTCCATCATCACCCTCGTCATCATCATCAGCCTGGGCGTGCTGGCCGCGCTTGGCTGGGAACAGTTCTTCGCCCAGTTCCACAGCGTCTTCTTCGCCAGCGGCACCTGGACGTTCGCGCTGCAGGACACCCTGATCCGGCTCTTCCCGGGCCAGTTCTGGGTAGACGGCGGGATCGTAGTCGCCGGCCTGGTGCTGATCGCCTCACTCGTCACGCTCGTCCTCACCTGGCCGACGCGCAAGCGCCGCGGGCTGCCGAAAAAGGGTGCCGCGGACGTGGAAACGGATCCGGCGGGGGACGAACCGACTGAAGCCGACCCCGAAGCCGCTGTCCCCGCCAAGCGGTCCCGCTTCCGCCGGGAAAGGACAGGCAAGTCCGGAGGATCCACCGCCGGCGGCGGAGCCACCGCGGACGCGTCCGCCACTGAAGAAACGGTGGATGAAACTGTGGATCCGGCCGCCGGAAACACCGCCACGGCGGCGTCGGCAGTGAACCGCCCCGGCACAGCCTCCTCGGGGACCGGGGATTCGGGGAGCCCGGACTCCGGGACGCGCGGCACGCCGATGCGGGGTCACTCCAGCACCGTCTAGGCGCAGGAACCCACACCCGGCAGGCATTGATCTGTGCCGCGAAGTCACGGACGACGGCGGCGCGCTTGAGTTTCAGCGAAGGGGTCAGGTGCCCCGACTCCTCGGTGAAGTCGGCGTCCAGCACAACGAAGCTGCGGATGGATTCGGCCTGGGAGACAAGGGCGTTGGCCTCGTCCACGGCGCGCTGCAGGGCCACGCGGACCAGGTCGTTGCCCTTGGCCTCGGCGGGGCTCATCACGGGCACTTTGTGCACGGCGCACCAGTTTTCCAGTCCGTCCGGGTCCAGGTTGATCAGGGCCGACACGAAGGGCCTGCCGTCGCCGACTACCACAGCCTGCAGAACCAGTTCGTGTTCGCGGATCTTCTCCTCAAGAGGCCCGGGGGCGACGTTCTTGCCGCCGGCCGTGACCAGCAGGTCCTTCTTCCGGCCGGTGATCGTCAGGAAGCCGTCCTGGTCCAGCGACCCGAGGTCGCCGGTCCGGAAGAACCCGTCCACAAACGCCTCCGCATTGGCCGCGGCGTTGTTGTGGTAGCCCTTGAAGACGCCGATGCCCTTGACCAGGATCTCGCCGTCCTCGGCGACCCGGATGGTGGTTCCGGGCACCGGGATGCCGACAGTGCCCACCTTGGACCGCGTCGGCGTGTTGGCCGTGCACGGTGCCGTGGTTTCGGTGAGGCCGTAGCCTTCGAGGACGGGGATGCCGGCGCCGCGGAAGAAGTGCGCGTCGTGGGGGCTCAGCGGGCTTGCCCCCGAAACGGTGTAGTGGAGCTGGCCGCCGAAAGCCTGGCGCAGCTTGGGGTACAGCAGCCGGTCGAAGAGGGCATGCTTGGCCCGGGTCACCAGTCCGGGGCCGGCGCCGTCGCCGCGCGCGGCAGCGTCGAGGGCCCTGGAGTAGTCGATGGCGACGGCGGCGGCCGCCTCGAACAGGCGTTCCTTCCCCGCGAGGGCCGCCTTGTGGGCGGCGCCGGCGTAGACCTTCTCGAAGATCCGGGGCACCACCAGCAGGAACGATGGCTTGAAGCTGGCCAGGTCCTCCAGCAGTTCCTTGGCGGTGGCGGTGTGGCCCACAGTTGTCCCGGCGCTCAGGCAGATCACCTGGACAGCGCGGGCCAGGACGTGGGCCAGCGGGAGAAACATCAGGGTCCGGGTGCGGGGCTGCAGCAGGATCTCCGGAAGGAACAGCACAATGTTCCTCGCGACCAGGGCGAAGTTCCCGTGCGTGACTTCGCAGCCCTTGGGCCGGCCCGTGGTTCCGGACGTGTAAACGAGTGAGGCAACGTCCGCGAGCCCGGCCGCGGACCGGTGCCGCTCCAGTTCGGCGTCGCCGACTCCGGTGCCGGCCGCGGCCAGGCTGGCGAGGTTGGGGGCGTCGCCGTCGTAGTCCATCCGCACGACGGGGAGAATGGTGTCGCCCAGCAGCCCGGAGCTGTCCAGTACCCCCTGGACCAGGCCGGCCTTTGCCTCGTCCTGCGCGAAGATGCGCCGCGCCGCCGAGTCGTGCAGGATCCATTCGATCTGGCTGGCCGAGGACGTTTCATAGATGGGAACGGCGACGCCGCCGGCGAACCAGATGGCAAAGTCCACCACGGTCCACTCATACCGGGTGGCTGACATTACCGCCACGGTTTCCCCGGGGGTGATGCCGCCTGCAATCAGGCCCTTGGCGAGTGCCCGCACCTGGTCCAGGAACTGCTGTGCGGTGACATCGGCCCAGCCGGCCGGTCCTTTGCGGGAGTAGAGGGCGTGCACCGGGTCCTTGGCGTGCTGCTCCAGGAGCAGGTCCGTTACGTTGCTGCCCGGATCGAGCTCGACGAGCAGTCCGGTGCTTGCTTCTCTCACAGCCGTTTCTCCATTCCGGGTCCGCCTCGTGCCGGCGGACGTCCCCTGCAATCCTGCCCTAGATCCAGGACGGCATCCACATCCGGAACCGCCAATCCTGGTAGGTGATGGTCTCGGCGGTCCACACCGGATAGAAGAAGGCCGAGACGACCACGGCCGTGACCACAAAGAGGGTCACGAGGAGGAGTCCGGAACGCCGGCGCCACGGCGGGTCCGTGCGCTGTCCCAGGACAAGGCCCAGCCCGTAGGCGAGGGCCAGGATCAGGAAGGGCTCAAAGGACACGGCGTAGAAGAAGAACATGGTGCGTTCCGGGTACAGGAACCAGGGCAGGTAACCTGCGGCCACGGCCGCGAGGACGGCGCCCGCACGCCAGTCGCGGCGCCCGGCCCACCAGAAGAGCAGCACGCCCAGGCAGACGGCGGCACTCCACCAGATGACGGGGTTGCCGACGGACAGGATCGCCGTTGTGCAGCTGGCGGTATCGCACCCCGGGCTGCCCTGCTTGGGGGATTCGTAGAAGAACGACGTGGGCCGGCCAAGCACCAGCCAGCTCCAGGCGCTGGCCTCGTACGGGTGGTCCGAGCTGAGCCCCTGGTGGAACTTGTAGGCTTCCAGATGGTAGTGCGCGAGGGACCGGACGGCGTTGGGCAGCCAGCCCCATTCCGCCGAGGGAACCGTCTCGGCCCAGTTCCGGAAGTAAGCGTCCTTGGAGCGGAACCAGCCGGTCCAGCTGGCGGCGTACACCAGCGCGGCCACCGGGACGATGCTGAGAAAGGCCGGAATGCCGTCCTTGAGGATCCCGCCGCTGATCCAGCCATGGATTCCAGCGATCCGGCGCGCGCTCAGGTCCCAGAAAACCGTCAGCAGCCCGAATCCGGCCAGGAAGAACAGCGCCGACCATTTTGTGCCGACAGCCAGTCCGAGGCACACCCCGGCCGCCAGGCGCCACCAGCGGATGCCCAGCCAGGGGCCAGACGCCAGTTGGAGCAGGCCGGGCCGCCCGTCCGGCGAAGCTGCGGCCTGCCGGCCCAGCCGCCTTGCAAGCCGGCGGCGGCCGTCGTCGCGGTCCATCAGCAGGGCGCCAAACGCGGCGAGAACCCAGAACATCAGGAAGATATCCAGCAGGGAGGTCCGGGACATCACCAGATGGTGGCCGTCCACGGCCAGCAGCACACCGGCCACCGCCCCGAGGGTCAGCGAGCGGAAGAGCTTCTGGGCAATCAGGGCCAGCAGGAAAATGGACAGGGTGCCTGTCAGGGCCGCCCCGAACCGCCAGCCGAAGGGATTGTCCGCGCCGAACAGCCACATGCCGGCGGCGATCATCCATTTCCCGACCGGCGGGTGGACCACGTACTCGGGGCCGGGCAGCAGTACACCGGGATTGCCCGCGATGAAGGCGTCATTGGCCTTGTCCGGCCATGCCCGTTCGTAGCCGCTGACCAGGAACGAGTAGCCGTCCTTGACGTAGTAGGTTTCATCGAAGACCAGGTTTCGGGGCGAATCCAGCCGGACGAAGCGCAGGATTCCGCCGAGGGCCGCGGTGATGACCGGTATGAGCCAGAACCACAGCCGGAGCGGGGGCGGATAGTCCCGCCAGCTCCGGATGTTGCCGATCAGGCGGCCCTTCAGGGCCTCGGGCGTGAATGCTTCCGCCGGGCGGCTGATCCAGCGGTGCCCCTCCAGGTTGCGTCCGGGGCTGGTGGCTGAGGGCGCCGATCCGGTGGAACCGGCGTCGACAGGCCGCGTGGGGGTCTGCGTCACGATGCCCATGCTACCTTTTGCGGCTGTGGTCTCCGGCCGTGCCGTTCGCCCGGTTCGTCAGCCAGGTTCACCACCCGGGTCCGTCGGCCTGCGTGAGGTGCCGGCAGTAGGCTGGTCGTGTGGACCCTCAACTCAGCACCTCCCCAAATCTTTCCGGCGACGCCCCGGGGCTGCCCGACGACGTCGAGGATGGCGCCGGTCCCGGTGAAAGCCCCCTGACGGCGCCGGCGGCCCAAAGCGGCGGTCCCGGGCGGATTGTGCTGGCCGCGACCCCGATCGGCAACGTCGGCGACGCCACGTACCGGCTGGTCGAGCTGCTGACGACGGCGGACATCGTCGCCGCCGAAGACACCCGGCGGCTGCACCGCCTGGTCCAGAACCTCGGCATCACCGTGGCGGGCAGGATCATCAGCTACCACGAGCACAACGAGGCCGCCAAGACCGGCGACCTGCTGGACCAGGTGCGCGCCGGCAAGACCCTGGTGATGGTGACCGACGCCGGCATGCCGTCTGTCTCGGACCCCGGCTTCCGCCTGGTCGAGGGTGCCGTGGCCGCGGGGTTGACGGTCACAGCGGCTCCCGGACCGTCGGCGGTGCTCACCGCCCTCGCGCTCTCCGGCCTGCCGACCGACCGCTTCTGTTTCGAGGGGTTCCTGCCCCGCAAGGCCGGAGAACGGTCCTCCCGCCTCGCCGATCTCGACGCCGAGCGCCGCACCATGGTCTTTTTCGAGGCACCGCACCGGCTGGAACCCATGCTCCGTGCGCTGCGTGAACGGTTCGGCGCGGACCGGAGTGCCGCCGTCTGCCGGGAACTGACCAAGACCTACGAAGAGGTCATCCGCGGCACCCTGCGCGAACTGCTGGAGTGGGCCGAATCCAGCGAGGTGCGCGGCGAGATCGCCGTAGTCGTGGGCGGCGCCCCTGAGCGGGAGCCGGGCAAAGCGGAAGACCACGTGGCGGACGTCAACGCGCTGATTGCGCAGGGAATCCGGCTCAAGGAGGCTGTCGCGGCCGTGGCCGAGGATGCCCGGGTCAGCAAGCGGGAACTCTACTCCGCCGTGCTCGCAGCCCGGTAGCCGGGCCGGCCCGCGGCCGGAACGCCTGCTGTGCACCTGCACAGCGAACCCCGCGCGACGTAGTGCGGGGATGCGTAGACAGCCCGGAGAATCCGGCAGTACCGTGGCAGTAAATCCAGTGCATCCGAATGGTCATTCGGACAGTGCTGAATCCCAACCCATTCACCCAACCGCTGACGAGGGAGTCAACCGTGACTGTAACTGCCCAGCCCATTGTTACCGCCGAGCGCGAGAGCGCCCTGCTGGCCACTGTTCCCACAGGTCTGCTGATCGACGGCCGGTGGCGCCCGGCCGCGTCCGGGAAGACCTTCGACGTGGAGGATCCCTCGACCGGCAAGGTCCTGCTGAGCCTCGCCGACGCCGGCCCGGAAGACGGGGCGGCGGCGCTGGATGCCGCGGCCGCCGCGCAGGAATCCTGGGCGAAGGTTCCCCCGCGGGAGCGCGGGGAGATCCTGCGCGGCGCCTTCGAACTCGTCACTGAACGGGCCGAGGACTTCGCGCTGCTGATGACGCTGGAGATGGGCAAGCCGCTGGCCGAGGCCCGCGGCGAGGTCACCTACGGCGCGGAGTTCCTGCGCTGGTTCTCCGAGGAGGCCGTGCGCGCCTTCGGCCGGTATTCGGTGTCCCCGGACGGGAAGTCCCGGCTGCTGGTGACGAAGAAGCCGGTGGGCCCGTGCCTGCTCATCACGCCGTGGAACTTCCCGCTGGCCATGGCCACCCGCAAGGTCGCCCCCGCGGTCGCCGCGGGCTGCACGATGGTGCTGAAGTCCGCGAACCTGACTCCGCTGACGTCCCAGCTGTTCGCCGCCGTGATGCTGGAGGCCGGGCTGCCCGCGGGCGTGCTCAATGTCATCCCGACCTCCACGGCCGGCGCCACCACGGGGCCGCTGATCAAGGACTCCCGGCTCCGGAAGCTGTCCTTCACCGGGTCCACCGAGGTCGGCCGCCGGCTGCTCTCGGACGCCTCGGAGACGGTCCTGCGGACGTCGATGGAGCTCGGCGGGAACGCCCCGTTCGTGGTGTTCGAGGACGCCGACGTCGACGCCGCCGTCGCGGGGGCGATGCTGGCGAAGCTGCGGAACATGGGCGAGGCCTGCACCGCGGCCAACCGGTTCATCGTGCACGAGTCCGTCGCGGATGAGTTCGCGGAGAAGTTCGCCGCGAAGATGGCCGGCATGACCACCGCCCGCGGCACCGAGGCGGAGTCCAAGGTCGGCCCGCTGATCGATGCCAAGAGCCGGGACAAGGTCCACGAGCTCGTCTCCGATGCCGTGTCCGCCGGTGCGGTGGCCGTGATCGGCGGCGCCGCGGTCGAGGGTCCGGGCTACTTCTACCAGCCCACGATCCTCAAGGGCGTCACCGAGGGCACCCGGATCCTGTCCGAGGAGATCTTCGGGCCGGTCGCGCCGATCATCACCTTCGACTCCGAGGACGAGGCCATCCGGCTCGCGAACAACACCGAGTACGGCCTGGTGGCCTACGTCTTCACGCGGGACCTGAACCGCGGGATCCGGATGGGTGAACGCCTCGAGACCGGCATGCTGGGCCTGAACGCCGGCGTGGTCTCGAACGCCGCGGCACCCTTTGGCGGGGTCAAGCAGTCCGGCCTGGGCCGCGAAGGCGGCCTCGAGGGCATCGAGGAATACCTCTACACCCAGTACATCGGCATCGCCGACCCCTACGCCGGCTAAGAACCCCGGCTGCCGGCAAGCCTTTTCAGCTCCGGCGCAGCCAGCGCACCCGGCGCACCGCCCCGCGGGTCCTTGACCAGGCCCGTGCCAGGCCGCGCCGGGTGCTCTGTGCTGTGCGGCGCGCGGCGCGGAACGGCGCCGTGGCGGCCCGCCGCCAGGCGGCCATGATGGAGGGCGGAAGCCACGCCGCACGGAACCGCACCAGCGGACCGGCATGGGAGCGCAGCGCGGCGCTGACCGCTGCGATCCGGTGGGCCCCCGACGGTTCCGGGGTGGCGTCGCCGTCGGGCCCGGACGGCGGGCGTCCGTATTGCCGGCGTTCGAAGTCCACCGTGAGGGATTTGACGGCCTGGTGGCTGTCCGCGTCCACGCCTCCGGGCTCTCCGAGGGCCCCCGCAGCGCGCAGCCGTTCGGAGAAATGACGCGGAGTCTCACTGGTCTGTGGCGCCACACCGTAATCCATGGCGAGGTCACGCAGCTCCGCCCAGGCCTGCAACGCTGCTGCGCCGTGTCCCCGGGCACCGTTGAGCCGGCGGCGGCGGAGTGCCGTCCGCGCCAGGTGCGGCGACGCCAGCACCAGGCCGAGGAACAGCAGTGCCCCGGCGGAGTAGAGCACGGGCAACATCACGCTAACCGGGTCCGCCTGCGGGGCCGAGCCCGGGAGCGGCAGCGGCGCCACGTTGGGCAGCGGCGTGGGGTTGGCGGAGTTGCCCGGGAGGAGGCCATCGTTGTTTTCGTTCGTGCTGGCGCCGCTGGGCGCCTGGGCTTCCGTGGCATAGGACGGGACCACTCCGCGCGAAGGGGTCGGCTCGAAGGGGACCCAGCCCAATCCTTGGAAGTACAGTTCCGGCCACGCATGGGCATCCCGGGCATCGACCTCATATTCCGGCAGGGCACCCTGGCCGCCGATAGAGACTGTGGCGCCCGTTGACCGCCCGGGGGCATAGCCCACGGCGATGCGGCTGGGGATGCCTTCCAGCCTGGCCATCACGGCCATGGCCGAAGCGAAATGGATGCAGTATCCGCTCTTTTGGGTCAGGAAGTCCGCCAGTACGGACAGTCCGTTGCCGTCATAGCCGCCCTGCACCGGGGACTGCAGGGAATACGTGAAATCGACGGAGCGCAGGTAACGCTGGATGGCCATGGCCCGTGCGTACGCAGTGGTGCTTCCGGCGGTCACGGCATCGGCGGTGGTGCGCACGATCTCGGGGACGTTGTCCGGCGTCCGGATGAACTGCTCAGGGACTCCCTGCGCCGGGCCCGTGGCCTGGGCCAGCAGGTCCGGGGTGAGCTGCGGGGCGACCGAGAGCACCACATACTGCTGGTCACGGGTGTTGGCGTCGACCCCCTTGATGCTCAGGGTGGCCGGATCCCAGCTCCAGCGGCCGCTGAGGCCGTTGACTGCCTCCGGGGCGTAGGGCGCCGGCAGGTAGGGACTGGTGAACTGGCCGGTGTTGACCGCGGTGACCACCCGGACCTCCGTGGCGATGGACTCGAAGCCCGGGTCCATCCGCCCCGTGCCCATCCGGCGCGTATCGTCGCGGTCATCCGGTGCCCAGTTGTCGCCGTTGAAATTGTCCACGGTCACGGAACGCAAGTAAGGGGTGCTGGGCGCGTTCGTGGCAAAGGTGATGCGGCCGTCGCCGGTGGGGCTGCGCAGGCTGTTGCCAAGGCTGATCATCGGGTTGAGCCCCGAGGCGCTGCCGAAGGGGTTCAGCCGCGAGCCTTGCGGGAACGTCCCCTGGTCGAACCCCGGGACCACCAGCTGGAGCAGCAGGGTGACCGTCAGCGCCACGGCGCCTATCACGGCCCCGCGCCGGAACTGGCCAGGATTTCGCGCGGTGTCGGCGCCGGTCCGCGGGTCGGGCGCGAACCAGTGGCTGCAGCCGAGGATCAGGAGGTAGCCGGCGGCGGCCGCGGCGAAGCCCAGCGCGCCGACGCTCTGCGGCTTGATCATCGCGGGAACGATCAGGATGGCGAGGATCCCGAGGCCGCTCGTGGCCGGCATCGCCAGGGGATAGGCGAGGGCATCGACCAGGATCACCAGCAGCCCCAGGGCGGCGCAGACCAGCAGGACGATCCCGGCATTCGGGGCCACCGGCGCGCTTTCCCCGAGCACCGTCTCACTGGCCCGGCGAACGTACCGTCCCAGCTGCGTCATGGTGGCGCCCGAGGGAATGAAGCCAAGGATGCTTTGCGGGCGGAAAAAGGTGAACGTCAGGATCAGCGCAAGCGCCCCCAGCGCACCGGCCATCACGAACACGCTGCGCCACCGGAGCGCGCGGAGGCCGGCCAGGGTGAACGCCACCGTGAGGACCGTCGAGAGGACGGGGGAGTACCAGGCCCATCCCCGCAGCACGCCGTTCAGGCTCAGCGCCGCACCTCCGACGGCGACTGCCACGGCGAGGGCCATGAGCCAGGGCTGTGCGCCGACCTTCGTCCGGGCTCTCCGGGTCCCCGGGAAGGAACCCGGCCCCGGAGGGGCGCCGCCGCCGGCGGACACTCCGGGCTGGCCGGAGTGCGCGCTGCGTTGTGGTGTCAGTGTCATGGCCGGACCCCCGCGCCGCGCCGCACATCGGTTGCAGCCGACAGCGTCTCGGCCCCGCCCTCGTCGAAGGCCGCCCACGCCGCGGGCAGGGACGCCGAGGGGGTCACGGCGACCGCCCGCCAACCGCCGAGCCGGAGGGTTTCGAGCACGTCGTCGAGTTCCCGGGACCCCTCCGTGACGACCAGGGCGAACGCGTTAGCGGCAAAGCCGGCAGCCGGGGACAACGCGCGGGCCTCGGCCGGCGTGAGGTTTCCCAGGATCGCCAGCACCGGCCCCCGCATCCGGTGGGCCGCCAGTTTGTCCATGAGCCGGTCGTCGAACGGCTGCGGGCCGGCCTCCGCCCCCAGGGGGTGGCGGCCGCGCGCCCGGGGGGAGCCTGCGTCCCTGGCGTCCCTGCGGTGGTGGGACCCGGTCAGCTGGATCGCTGCGAGGCTCTCGGCGACGGACTGCAGCCCGGAAGCGCCGATGAACTCCTCGGCCTCCGGCTCGGGTGCTGACGGCGAATGCTGGAATGCGGGCTCGCCGGCGGCGTCGAGGAAACGCAGCGCGTAGCTCCGCTCGGACAGATGGGCGCCGATGGACATCGCGGCCGTCACGGCCCACTCGAAGGAGTCGCTGGTGATGAGGTCGTGGCCGTCCGGGACTCCAGCGCCAAGCTGATCGGGTACGCGGGAACCGGTCCCTCGCGGGCCGGCGCCGAAGGGGAGGCGGGGATGTGAATTCGAGCCGGCAGAAAATGCGCCTCGGGTGAAGGCCGGGAACCGCTGGTCGAGGATGATGGTTGCCTCGGGAGTCGTGACGGACTCCTCCTGGCGGACCATCAGCTCCCCGTGCCGTGCCGTCGCGGCCCAATGCACGCGGCGCATGGGATCGCCGTGACGGTATTCCCGGGTCATGACGTCGTCGTCGCTCGGGTTGGCCCGGACGCGGGTGGCGGTGACGCCGTCGTGCCCCCGGGCGCCGGCCAGCCCGGTCACGGGCAGTTCGACGGCGGCGGGCGTCACGGTGAGGATGTCGCCGGCGTCGATGGCGTGGCGGTGCAGGGACAGCCCGAAAGGGTCGCTGAACTCGGCCGTGACGGGCCCGATAACGAACTGGCCGCGTTTGCCGGACCGCAAATGGTATTCATACCGGCTGGCCCCGCCCGTGGACGACCGCGCCGGGAACCGGAATACCGGGGATTCGCCGAACCGGGGAGGCAGGTGTTCCTCCATGAGGGCGTGGCCGGAACCAAATCCGGTGCGGGCGACGGCCAGTCGGACCGTCGTCGTGGCCGCAGTTTCCACACTGGCGGGGTTGAATTCCCGGTAGACCTGGAAATTCGGCTTGAGTACCCGGGTTCCTGCCAGCGAAAGCACCGGCAGGGCAAACAGCAGGACAGCCAGCGCCAGCAGGTCCCGGCGTCCCATCACCTGGGCCGCGAGCAGGAAAACCGCGCCCGCGCCCAGCAGGCCCCAGCCGCGGGATGTGAAGATGTGCCTCGGGAACCGGTCGATCAGCGCCACGGCAAGGCCACCTAGCGGCTGTTCGGCAGTGTGGCCGCCGGGGCGGCCGCCATGGCGGCAGCCTTGTCACGGGCGGCACGGCCGGCGGATGCGGGCGCCGCCGCCGCCATCTCCGGGCTGACCGGGAGCTTCGCCAGCACGGCACGGATCACGCTCTGCGCGGTCTCGCCGGTGCTCGCAGCTTTGCGGTCCAAAATGATCCGGTGGGCCAGGACGGATTCGGCAACGCTGACGACGTCGTCCGGCAGCACAAAGTCCCGGCCCTCCAGGGCCGCGGTGGCCTTCGCCGCGCGCAGCAGCTGGAGCATGGACCGGGGGCTGGCGCCGAGCCGGAGCATCCCGCTGTCCCTCGTCGCGCGGCCCAGGGACACGGTGTATTCCTTGATCGACTGGGAGACATAGACCTGCCGCACCGTCGCGATCATGGACGCGACCTCGCCGGCGGTGACGACGGCGGTGACCTTGGTCAGCGGGGACGTCGACTGGTGGGTTTCCAGCATTTCCATCTCGGCGTCCTTGTCCGGGTACCCCATGGAGATCCGTGCCATAAAACGGTCCCGCTGCGCCTCCGGGAGCGGGTAGGTGCCCTCCATCTCAATCGGGTTCTGGGTGGCCACCACCATGAAGGGCTCATCGAGCTTGTAGGACTTGCCGTCCACGGTGACCTGGTGTTCCTCCATGCATTCCAGGAGCGCGGACTGCGTCTTGGCCGACGCACGGTTGATTTCGTCTCCGATGACGATGTTCGCGAACACCGCTCCGGGCCGGAACTCGAAGGACCGGGAGGCCTGGTTGTAGATGGACACGCCCGTGACATCGGAGGGCAGCAGGTCGGGGGTGAACTGGATGCGGCTCACGGAACAGTCGATCGTGCGGGCCAGTGTCTTCGCCAGCAGCGTCTTGCCGACGCCCGGGACGTCCTCAAGGAGCAGATGGCCCTGTGCCAGCAGCACGGTCAGGGCCAGTTTGGCCGCTTCCGCCTTGCCATCGATCACGGTGTTAATTGCGGTCAGGATGCGCTCGCTGGCGGAGCTGAACGCCTCCGCATCCATGGCCGCCGGCGGCTGGGCCGGACGCCGGGTACCCGGGCGTGAGGTCACGGCTGAATCTTCCCTGAGGCCCTGGCCCTCAGGGAGGGCTTCGTCTAGGGAGATGCGGTGGTAGTCCATCGGTAGCCTTTCAGCCCTGGTGGTTTCCCGGGACGGATCGGCATGGAGCGTGCCGGCCCACTCGTCGGGTGGTTGCCTGTGTTCCTGACCGTCTGTGTTCCTAGCCGTCTGTTCTCTGACCATTGTTTACATCCGTTGTAATAGCCAGTGTTTATAACAGAGTACTAACATAACTGCCGGGCCTGACAGAGAGTTCCGGTGAAATATCTGCCGGCCCCCACAGGGAAGCGGTGCGGGTAACGGCTCGGGAAATGGCGCGGGCAGGTTAACTCCGCCCCGCGGGCCGGGTACAGCCGGCCGGAGGACCGCCGATAGGGTAGAAAGATGTGCAATCCGCTGACTCCCGTCCCGTTCCGCGCGCCCGGCAGTGACGGCGCCGGCAGGCAGGGCTACCCGCCGGCGCCGGAGCCGCTTCCGGTTGCGGTCATGGACAACCACACACACCTGGATTTCCCCACGGAGGGACTGAAGGTCGGCATTGGCGACGCCCTGGATGCCGCCGAGGCCGTCGGGGTCCGGGGTGCCGTGCAGGTGGGGTGCGACCTCGAATCGTCCAGGTTTACGGTGCAGGCGGTCGAGCTGGATACACGGCTCCTGGGTGCCGTCGCGCTGCACCCCAATGACGCTCCGGAGTACGCCGCCCGCGGCGAACTCGAGGCGGCCTTGGCCGAGATCGAAGCCCTCGCGGCACACCCGCGGATCCGGGCCATCGGCGAGACCGGACTGGATTTCTTCCGAACGGAGGGCGAGGGGCTGGCCCACCAGCGCTATTCCTTCCGCCGGCACATCGATATTGCCAAGCGCCTCGGGCTGACGCTGCAGATCCACGACCGTGACGCCCACGACGACGTCGTCCAGGTTCTGCGGGAGGAAGGCGCCCCTGAACGGGTGGTGTTCCACTGCTTCTCCGGCGGGGACGAGCTGGCCCGGATCTGCAACAGCGAGGGCTGGTACATGTCCTTCGCGGGGACACTGACGTTCAAGAACGCCGCCAACCTGCGTGCCGCGCTCGCCATCGCCGAGCCGGAACGGATCCTTGTTGAAACCGACGCCCCGTTCCTCACGCCTCACCCCCACCGGGGGCGGCCAAACGCGAGCTACATGGTGCCCTACACCGTCCGGGCGATGGCCGAATTGACTGGATGGGAGCTCTCGGAACTGTGTGCGCGAATCGCCGGAAATACCGTGCAGGCATACGGGTCCTGGGACTGATGTGACGAAAGTAAACGTGGATCGCTAGATACCCGGTATGCACGATTTGTTGGTTGCTTTATAACGCTCCGGTTACAGTGGACAACTATTAGCCGGGGTCGGGGAAGGCCTTCGGATAATTTCACTCCTGCAGGGCGCGCATCGTGGCCAACGAACCATGGGCGCGCTCTCGTTTGTGAGTGTGGCAGTGCACACAGCTGTCGCGGACATAACGCACCCCCGCGGTGCTGCCTCAAGGCTGTCCGCGGCGGGTGAATCTGTGCGCTTTTCCCCGTGCCCGGATGGTCCAAAAGATACGGGCAATCGTGGTCAAGTTCTTTACATCGGATGGCAAGTTCAGCTTCGTCAAGGTCGGCACTCAGCTCGTCGTTCTTGCGGCGCTCGTGCTGGGACTCGTCGCCTTCGTGGGCAACAACAAGACAGTCACCCTCAACGTTGACGGCAAAGTGAGTTCCGTCCAGACCTTCGGCGGCACTGTCGGCCAGGTCGTGAAGGGTGCCAACCTCGAACTCCAGGCCGCCGACAGGGTCACGCCTGCAGCTGACTCCCATGTCCAGGACGGGTCCGTCATCAACGTCAACCTCGCCAAGGCCGTCAAGGTCAGCCTGGACGGCGCGGAACGGACCATCAACACCACTGCCCCCACGGTCGAAGGCCTCGTGACGGAACTCGGCGTCGCCAGCGCCTCGGAACTGTCCGTTCCGAAGGAAGCGCAGCTCGCCGTCTCCGGTTCCTTCGTTTCCATCTCGACGCCGAAGACCGTGAGCGTCGTTGCTGACGGCAAGGCCGCCAAGACCACAACGACGGCCGCCGACGTCTCCCAGCTGCTCGCCGACGCCGGTATCACGCTGGGCGCCAGCGACCGCGTCTCGCAGCCGGGCAACGCGCCGGTTGTCAATGACATGGTGATCAAGGTTTCCCGCGTGGACGCCAGCAAGACGGCGGACGAGACCGCGGCCGTCCCGTTTGAAACCCTCACCACGGAAGACGCCGCGATGACCAAGGGCGAGAAGAAAGTGACCCAGCGTGGTGTGGCCGGGAGCATCAACAAGAGCTTCAAGCTCGTGCTCGTCGACGGCCGAGAAGCCTCCCGCACACTGGTTGCCCAGTCCGTCAGCACCCAGCCGGTCACCGAGAAGGTCACCGTCGGCACCAAGCCCAAGGCTGCAGCCCAGGCCGGCGCGAACACCGGCGCCGGAGCCCCCGCCATGATGAACGAGGCCATGTGGGACAAGATCGCGCAGTGCGAGTCCACCGGCAACTGGTCCATCAACAACGGCAACGGCTACTACGGCGGCCTGCAGTTCGACATCCGGACCTGGCTCGGTTCCGGTGGCGGCGCGTACGCCCCGAACGCCAGCCTGGCCACCAAGGCCCAGCAGATCGACATCGCCAACCGGGTCTACGCACAGCGCGGCCTGCAGCCGTGGGGCTGCGGTTGGGCAGCCTCACGCTAGAGGCACACGCCAGACCCTCCGGCTCCGGCTGAGGGGGATTGACTCTCCACGGCGTCCGCAGCAGTTGACCACGGCTGCGGACGCCCGGCACAGGCCGGGTCCGGATTTCCGGGCCCGGCCTTCGCCATGCCCGGCATGGGCAACGGGATAGGATACCTAGGTGACTGAACCGACCCCCTCCGCGCCAGGCAGTACGCCGATCACTGCTCCCGGCGGCACGCCAGCGAACGCACCCGCCCCGCTGATGGGAGCCTCGGACATCCGCCGGCTGGCAGAGGAGATCGGGGTCCGGCCCACCAAGACCCTCGGCCAAAACTTTGTTATTGACGGCAACACTATCCGCAGGATCGTCGCTGCCGCCGACATCCACCCGGACGAGATCGTCCTGGAGGTGGGGCCGGGGCTGGGGTCGCTCACCCTGGGCCTGCTGGATGCCGCCCGCTCGGTTGTCGCCGTCGAAATCGATCCGGTCCTCGCGGGCAAGCTCCCCGCCACCGTCGCCCAGTGGCGGCCGAAAGCCGCCGGGAATTTCCACCTTGTCCTGGCCGATGCCATGCGCGTCACCGAACTCCCCGTGCAGCCGACAGCGCTCGTGGCAAACCTCCCGTACAACGTTGCCGTCCCGGTGGTCCTGCACCTCCTGCAGCACTTCCCGAGCCTCCGCCACGGACTGGTCATGGTCCAGGACGAGGTTGCCGACAGGCTCGCAGCCGGGCCCGGGTCCAAAACCTACGGCGTGCCCTCGGTCAAGGCGGCCTGGTACAGCAGCATGCGCAAGGCCGGCGTCATCGGCATGAACGTTTTCTGGCCAGCACCCAAGATCCACTCCGGCCTCGTGGCGTTCACCCGCCGGGAACCACCCGTCACCACTGCCACCCGGGAACAGGTGTTCGCCGTCATCGATGCCGCCTTCGCCCAGCGCCGCAAGACCCTCCGCGCCGCACTGGCCGGATGGGCCGGCAGCGCGGCGGAGGCCGAGCGGTGCCTTCGGGCCGCAGGCGTCGATCCCACGGCGCGGGGCGAAGTGATCGACATTGCGGCGTTTTCCCGGATCGCCGAAGCACGGGCACTGCCGGTTCAGTGAGCGCCGCGGCAGTTCCCGGACGGAGAACCCGCCCAGAGGCTGTGCTTGGAGCCTGACCCTGCCATGCCATAGCGTGGAGCCATGAACGCAGTGAGAGGGCGCTTTGCCGCGAGGACTGTCCGGGTCAAGGCTCCCGGTAAGGTAAACGTCTCACTGGATGTGGGCCCCCTGCGGCCGGACGGCTACCACTCGGTGGCCAGCGTTTATCTCGCCGTCTCGCTCTACGAAGAAGTTGCCGCCACGAGCACGGACACCGGGGAAATAACCGTCAGCATCAGCCCGGCTAGCACCCTCGACCTCGACGGCGTCGACATTCCCCTCGATGAGCGCAACCTGGCCTACAAGGCCGCCGCCATCATGACCGACGTCTCCGAGCACTCCACCGGCGTGCACCTCGAAATCACGAAGCGGGTGCCCGTGGCCGGCGGCATGGGAGGCGGCTCAGCCGACGCGGCAGCCACCTTGCTCGCCTGTGACGCGCTGTGGAACAGCGGGCTGTCCCGCGACGAACTCGCCCACCTTGCCGCGGAACTCGGCGCCGACGTGCCGTTCTCCCTGCTCGGCGGAACCGCTGTCGGACTCGGTTTGGGCGACGAACTCTCGCCGGCCCTCGTCAAAGCCCAGACCGACTGGGTCCTGGTGTCAGCGGACTTCGGCCTGCCCACCCCGGAGGTCTACCGGACCCTGGACCGGCTGCGCGCGGCCGAGGGGGCACTGGCCGACGAACCCACGGGCGTGGACCCGATGATCCTCCACGCCCTGCGCAGCGGTGACGCCGACGCCCTGAGCCGGGCGCTGATCAACGACCTCCAACGCGCCTCCATTGAGCTGGCGCCCAGCCTCCGGGAGACACTCGGGCTCGGTGAATCCCTGGGGGCGATCGCCGGAATTGTCTCCGGCTCCGGACCGACGGTCGCGCTGCTGGCACACAGCCCCGCGGCGGCCGAGGGCCTGGCCGAAGACCTCCGGCACCACGGCCTCGACGCCATGGCGGTGCACGGTCCGGTTCACGGGGCACGCATCATCTCCGATACGCTCCTTTAATAGGTTCGTCGTCTTCCGCACGACGTATTTGCCTCGGGCCGATCCGGCCTGACCAACTTTTGCTCGATATTTCGCTTGTCATTTTTCTCTAGGAAAGCAGTTCCCAGTGGCACACCTGCTCGGCGGCGAGAACCTCACGGTCTCGTATGCAACCCGTACCGTCCTCGATGGCATCACCCTCGGCCTTGAAGAGGGCGACCGGATCGGCATGGTGGGCCGCAACGGCGACGGAAAGTCAACCCTCATGCGGCTGTTGGCGATGCGCTCCACCCCGGACTCCGGCCGGGTGACCAAGCGCAGCGAAGTCAACATCGGCTACCTGGACCAGAGCGACGTACTCGACGGCGACCTCACCGTCGGCGCGGCAATCGTGGGGGACCAGGCTGACTATGAATGGGCCCGCAATCCCCAGATCCGCGAAGTCATGGGCGGACTCGTGTCCGACGTCGACTGGCACGCCAACGTCCATGCGCTCTCCGGCGGGCAGAAGCGGCGTGTGGCGCTGGCGAAGCTGCTGATCGAGGACCACGACGTCATCATGCTCGACGAGCCCACCAACCACCTCGACGTCGAAGGCGTCGCGTGGCTTTCCCGGCACCTGAAGACCCGGTGGCGGGCCAACCAGGGCGCCTTCCTGGTGGTCACCCACGACCGCTGGTTCCTCGATGAAGTCTGCAACAAGACGTGGGAAATCCACGACGGCATCATGGACCCGTTCGACGGCGGATACGCCGCCTATGTGCTGGCCCGCGCCGAACGCGACCGCTCGGCGTCGGTTGTGGAAAGCAAGCGCCAGCAGCTCGTCAAGAAGGAGCTCGCCTGGCTGCGCCGCGGCGCGCCGGCCCGCACGGCCAAGCCCAAGTTCCGGATCGAGGCGGCCAACGCCCTGATCGCCGATGTCCCCGAGCCGCGCGACTCGACGGCGCTGAGCAAGATGGCCACCGCCCGGCTCGGCAAGGACGTCCTGGACCTCGAGAACGTCTCCCTCGACTTCCTTGGTGGCGACGCCGGGCAGAAGCTCTTCGACAACATCACCCTGCGGCTTGCGCCGGGTGAGCGGCTGGGCCTCGTGGGCGTCAACGGCGCCGGCAAGACCACCCTGCTGAAGCTCCTCAACGGCGAAATCCAGCCCAGCTCCGGCAAGGTCAAACGCGGCAAGACGGTGGTCACCGCGGTCCTCACCCAGGAGGTCAAGGAGCTCGACGACGTCTCGGACCTGCGCGTGATCGAAGTGATCGAACGCGAAAAGCGCTCCTTCAACGTCGGCGGCAAGGAATTCACCGCCGGCCAGCTCGTGGAGCAGCTCGGCTTCACCAACGAGAAGCAGTGGACCCCGGTCAAGGACCTCTCCGGTGGCGAACGCCGGCGGCTCCAGCTCCTGCGCCTGCTCGTGGGGGAGCCCAACGTGCTGATGCTCGATGAGCCCACCAACGACCTCGACACCGACACCCTCGCCGCCGTCGAGGACGTCCTGGACGGCTGGCCGGGCACGCTCGTGGTCGTCAGCCACGACCGCTACCTGCTGGAACGCGTCACAGACCACCAGATGGCGCTCCTCGGCGACGGCAAGATCCGCGCCCTGCCCCGCGGCGTCGACCAGTACCTGGAACTGCGCGAAGCGGCGATGGCCGGCTCCACCATCACCGGCGGTGGCAACCCCGTCACCGCCGCCAGCGGCGGCGCCGCTACCGTAGCCGGCCCCTCGGAAGCCGAGAAGCGGGACGCCCGTAAGGCCAAGAACCGGATCGACCGCCAGCTGGGCAAGCTCAAACAGCAGGAAGACAAGATCCACGCCCAGATGACCGCCGCAGCCGCCGACCCCTCCGCCGTCGGCCAGCTCGCCGGGCTCAACAAGCAGCTCAAGGATCTCTCCGTCGAACGCGAAACCCTCGAGCTCGAATGGCTGGGAGCCCTGGAAGTCCTCGGCGAATAGGTGTCACAGCTGGCTTCTGGCTGGGTTGGGTGCCGGAGCCGGTCCTTCCGCGTCGCTTAGCGCGTAAGTCCCTTCCCAACACTCGCAAGCTCGCGTCGGGGCCCGCGGGACGACGCTTACGACGCAAAGGGGACGTTCCGGTCGCTGGGCGACCTCCGCGTCCCGATGCGCCGCGATGCGCTCCTTTCGGAAGAACCGCCTCCGGCGCTCCGAGCGTCACCTTTACCGAGGGGAACAGCCCCCGAACGGAACGGTCCGCACCAGCGGCGCGCGGCCTTCGGCATCTGCGAACGGTGACCGTCACGGTAGGCGACCTTCGGCGAACGTGACTTTCGGCAACTGCGATCGGTGACCGTCACTGTAGGGGACCTTTGGCGAACTGCCGGCACAAGTGGCGCGGGGGGCCTTCGCGTAGTCGCGCATCGCGGCGCATCGGGCTCCGGAGGTCGCTCAGCGACCGCAGGGGCCCTTTTGCGTCGTGTCTAAGCGACGGCGGAGGGGTCCCGCGCCGCGGAGGTGGGCACGTGCGACGGCGAAGGGCCGCTGCGCCGCGAAGGTGACCACGTGCGACGGCGAAGGTCCCGTGCGCCGCGAAGGTGGGCACACCGGAAAGTTGCCCCCAGGACTAGTCGTCGCTGCGGAGGTCGGGGTCTTTTTGGAGGCCTGTGAGGCCGTTCCAGGCGAGGTTGACCAGGTGCGCGGCTACTTCGCGTTTGTCCGGGGTCCGGCTGTCCTGCCACCACTGGCCCGTCATGGCCACCATGCCGACCAGCATTTGCGCGTACATCGCCCCGTCGGCCGATGTGAAGCCGCGGCGGGCGAACTCGTCGGCCAGAATGTACTCCACACGCGCCGTGACGCGCGAGAGCAGGGTGGAAAAGGCCCCTTCGGGCTGGGTCGGCGGGGCGTCGCGCATGAGGATGCGGAAGCCTTCGGTGCGGTCCTCGATGTAGCTGAGCAGCGCCAGCGCGGCCCGTTCGACCAGGACACGCGGCTTGGCTTCCTCGGACAGTGCGTCGTTGATGGAGCTCAGGAGGATCCGGAACTCGTATTCGACGACCTGGGTGTACAGGCCTTCCTTAGAGCCGAAGTGCTCATAGATCACGGGTTTGGAGACGCCGGCGGCGGCGGCGATTTCCTCGATGGTGGTTCCGTCCAGCCCGCGGAGCGCGAACAGTCCGCGGCCGATGCCGATCAGCTGGCTGCGGCGCTGGGGACCCGTCATCCGGATCCGGGGTACGTAGTCGGCGGACCTAACCGGCCTGCCGCTGCGGCCCTCCGCCCCTCCGGATACCCCTGCGCTGTTGCTCACAGCACCATCATGCCCCATCAGCCACAGGGAGGGGCCAGCCCCACCCTGCACGCCGCAGCAACACCGGGCGGCAACGCGGTATGGCAGAATTGATTCTCGTGCCACAGGCTCAGCGCCTTGGCATGGTCCGCCCTGGTGTAATGGCAGCACCCCGGCCTTTGGAGCCGTGGAGTATAGGTTCGAGTCCTATGGGCGGAACTGGTGGCCGTCGCGGGGCCGGTAAAGGGCGCCCGGCGGACGCGGGCCGGTGCGAGTCCAGTAGGATGAATATGGCGCCGCGGCCGGACTCCGGCCCGCCCGGGCCGCGCGGATCCGGCAACCGTGGTGCACCACCAAGCCTCAGCCGCCGGCCACCCAGATCCACCGAACAGCGGCATGAGCTAAGCCACTGAGCAAGGAGAGCCCGTACGTGAGCCCCGAGAATACCGGCCCAGCCGCCGTAATCGTCCTAGCTGCAGGCGCCGGTACCCGGATGAAGTCCCGTACCCCCAAGATCCTCCACGAGATCGGCGGCCGTTCACTCGTCGGCCACGCGCTGCACGCGGCCCGCACCATCCGGCCGCAGGAACTGGCCCTCGTCGTCCGGCATGAACGCGACCTCGTGGCTGCCCACATCGCCGCAGTGGACCCAGCCGCCCTGATTGTCGACCAGGACGAGGTGCCCGGCACCGGCCGCGCCGTCGAAGCCGCCCTCGATGCGCTCGACGCGCTCCACCCCCAGGCGCAGCTCAGCGGAACGGTCGTGGTCACCTACGGCGACGTCCCGCTGCTCACCGGCCAGCTGCTCGGCGAGCTCGTCGCCAGCCACGAGGCCGGGCGCAACGCCGTCACCGTCCTCACCGCCGTCCTGGATGACGCAACCGGCTACGGCCGTATTCTCCGCGCCGCTGACGGAACGGTCACCGGCATCCGGGAGCACAAGGACGCCACGGACGCCGAACGCGAAATCCGGGAGATCAACTCCGGCATCTACGCCTTCGACGCCGCCGTACTGCGCGACTCGCTGGGCCACGTCACCACCGACAACGCCCAGGGCGAAAAGTACCTCACCGACGTGCTGGGCCTGGCCCGCGCCGCCGGGGGCCGCGTCGCCGCCGTCGTCACCGAAGACCGCTGGCAGGTCGAGGGCGCCAACGACCGGGTCCAGCTCTCGGCCCTCGGTGCCGAGCTCAACCGGCGCACCGTCGAGGCGTGGATGCGTGCCGGCGTCACCGTCGTAGACCCGTCCACCACCTGGATCGACGCCACTGTCACCCTGGACGAGGACGTGCGGCTGCTGCCGAACATCCAGCTGCACGGCACCACCACGGTGGCGCGCGACGCCGTCGTCGGCCCGGACTCTACCCTCACCGACGTCCAGGTGGGGGAGGGCGCCAAAGTGATCCGCACCCACGGTTCCGGCTCCACGATCGGCGCCAAGGCGAGCGTCGGCCCGTTCACTTACCTGCGCCCCGGCACCGTCCTCGGTGCGACCGGTAAAATCGGCGCCTTCTACGAGACCAAGAACGTCACCATCGGCCGAGGCTCCAAGCTTTCCCACCTGGGCTACGCCGGCGACGCCGAGATCGGCGAAGACACCAACATCGGCTGCGGAAACATCACTGCGAACTACGACGGCGAGAAGAAGCACCGCACGGTCATCGGTTCCGGCGTGCGCACCGGCTCCAACACCGTTTTTGTTGCTCCCGTCCAGGTCGGCGACGGCGCCTACAGCGGCGCCGGCGCAGTAATCCGCCGCGACGTGCCGCCCGGCGCCCTGGTCCTGTCCCTGGCCAAGCAGCAGAACGCCGAGGGTTGGGTCCTGGAGAACCGCCCTGGCTCGCTCTCCGCGTCCCTGGCCGAGGCGTCCGGCGCCACCACGACTTCCTCCAGTACTCCGGCATCTACAGAAGAGGGCTAGCAAAAATGAGCGAAATTACGGCACGCGGCGAGAAGAAGCTGGTGCTAGCCGCTGGGCGCGCGCATCCCGAGCTGGCGAGGGAAATCGCCAAGGAGCTCGGCACCGAGCTGCTGCCCCTGGATGCCTACGACTTCGCCAACGGCGAGATCTACGTCCGGGCAGGGGAGAGCGTGCGAGGCACCGATGCCTTCGTCATCCAGGCGCACCCCGCCCCGCTGAACAACTGGCTGATGGAACAGCTCATCATGATCGATTCGCTCAAGCGGGCCTCGGCCAAGCGCATCACCGTGGTGTCCCCGTTCTACCCGTACGCCCGGCAGGACAAGAAGGGCCGCGGCCGCGAACCGATCTCCGCGCGCCTCGTTGCCGACCTCTACAAGACCGCGGGCGCGGACCGGATCATGAGCGTGGACCTGCACACCTCCCAGATCCAGGGCTTCTTCGACGGTCCCGTGGACCACCTCATGGCCATCCCGCTGCTCGCGGACTACATCCGCACCCGCGTCGGCGCTGACGACATCACCGTGGTTTCCCCGGACACCGGCCGCGTCCGCGTCGCCGAGCAGTGGGCCGAGCGCCTCGGCGGGGCGCCGCTGGCGTTCGTCCACAAGAGCCGCGACCTCACCGTTCCGAACCAGGCCGTCTCCAAGACGGTCGTCGGCCAGATCGAAGGCCGCACCTGTGTGCTGATCGACGACATGATCGACACCGGCGGAACCATTTCCGGCGCGGTCCAGGTGCTCAAGAACGCCGGCGCCAAGGACGTCATCATCGCGGCAACACACGCAGTCTTCTCCGACCCGGCGGCCCAGCGGCTCTCCGAGTCCGGCGCCCGCGAGGTCGTGGTCACGAACACCCTGCCGATCGAAGCAAGCAAGCGCTTCCCGCAGCTCACCGTGCTGTCCATCGCACCGCTGATTGCCCGCGCCATCCGCGAAGTGTTCGACGACGGCTCGGTGACCAGCCTGTTCGACGGCAACGCGTAGCCTCCCGCTGGGGCAGGCCCGAGTCTGCTCCAGCCTGCTCAAGCGCCCGCCGGTGCGGGGCCGTTTTCAGAATTGCGGCCCCGCACTGGTAGCCTTGAACCGAAACCTTGGCGAGGGAGAGCGCCGGTAGACCGCTTGCATGAGTTGTATGCACGGTCAGCCGGATTGCTGGTATCCGTTATCGACTGGGTCTGAATCTCCTTCTGAAGGGCCGCTGCACAGCAGCCCGGCGTTGAAGGTCGCAAACAGACCTCCGCCCTTGCTGAACACCGTTAGTCCCACAGCTTGAAATCCAACGAGGAGATATCCATGGCTGAGCAGAAGCTCGCAGCAGAAGTCCGCACCGAATTCGGCAAGGGCTTCGCCCGCCGCGCCCGCATGGCCAACCTGATCCCGGCCGTCATCTACGGCCACGGCGCCGAGCCGATCCACATCACCCTGCCGTCGAAGGCCACCACCCTGGCCGTGCGCACCGCCAACGCCCTGCTGACCCTGGACATCAACGGCGAACAGCACCTTGCCCTCGTCAAGGACATCCAGCGCAACCCGATCAAGCAGATCATCGAGCACCTGGACCTGTTGACCGTCCGTACCGGCGAGAAGGTCACCGTGGACGTCCCCGTCCACCTCAGTGGCGAACTGGCTCCGGGCAACGTCCACAACCTGGAAATGACCACCGTCTCCCTCGAGGCCGAGGCCACCCACCTGCCGACCGCCATCGAGGTCAGCATCGAAGGCCGCGCAGCCGGCGAGCACATCCACGCTTCCGACCTCGTCCTGCCGAAGGGCGCCACCCTGCTGGCCGACCCCGAGGCACTCGTGGTCAACATCTCCGAAGCCACCGAAGTCACCGAGGAAGAGGCGTCCGAAGGGGCTACCGCCGAAGCTTCCGAGGCATCAGCCGAGTAATTCCGGCGAAACCTCCGGCGGCCGGGTCCCTCTAGGGCCCGGCCGCCGTCGTCTCCGGCCGGAATGCCGGTCCCCGGGGCCGGGAACTGCCCTTTAGCGAAGGACTCACCCATGACTGACACCTGGCTGATCGTAGGCCTTGGCAACCCGGGAGCGGAGTACGCCCACAACCGGCATAACGTAGGGCAGATGGTCCTTGACGAACTCGCTTCCCGGATCGGGAGCGGCTTCAAGTCGCACAAGTCCCGGGCCCATGTCCTGGAAGGGCGGCTCGGTATCGGCGGCCCCCGGGTGGTGCTGGCCAAGCCCCTGAGCTACATGAACGTTTCCGGCGGCCCGGTCGCGGCGCTGGCGAATTTCTACGGCATCGAACCAGGCCAGGTCATCGCCGTGCACGACGAGATCGACATTCCCTTTGACACCGTGAAGCTGAAGCTCGGCGGGGGCGAGGGTGGCCACAACGGGCTGCGGGATATTTCCAAGGCCCTCGCCACCAAGGACTACTTGCGGGTCCGGGTCGGTGTAGGACGCCCGCCAGGCAGGATGGACACCGCAGACTTTGTGCTGAAGGACTTTTCCGGCGCGGAAAAGAAGGAACTGCCCTTCCTGATCGATACAGCGGCAGACGCCGTCGAGACGCTGGTCCGTGATGGCCTGCTGGAAGCCCAGCAACAGTTCCACGCCGCGAAGACGCCCTAGCCGGAACCCGCGGGGGACCTCCGCTGCGGCGCCGCGCGTAACGCACCGTCGCCGACCCTCGAATTGCTTCCAAGGTTTCTGAAATGCCGTTATGATCGCTCTACTCTCATATCGGGGGATAGGGATACGCTACTTCTAGGCGGACGGTCTCAGGTTTGCCGTCCGCAAAGCGGTACGAAGGAAACTAGATGTCGAGGCAATCACTGGGCTGGGGGAGTGTTTCCACTACATTGGCACCCGCCGTAGAAGAACCTGCAGGTCCGCTGGACCGGCACAGGTGGTCAGGTCTGGCGCGCAATGCGGACGCCGACCGCGTTCGCAACGCCCTGCTCGGCGACGACCGGATGGGCGTGGTGATCACCGGCGACCGCGGCGTGGGCAAAACCCAGGTAGGACGCACGGCGATCGCAGGCTTCGGTCCTGACGTCTACACCCTTCAGCTCCGCAGCTCGGGACCGGGCTCGGCAACACCCTACGGTTGCTTGGCGTTCACGCTCGCCCGCCTGCCACAAAGCTCCCTTGGCTCCCCGACCGCCATCCTCCACGGCATCACCTCTCTGATCCGGGACGACGCCGCCGGACGAAAATGCGTCATCCTGCTGGACAACGCCGGGGCCCTGGACGAACTGAGCACGGGCGTGCTCCTCAATCTGCTGCAGACCCGGACGGCGCGGCTCGTCGCCACTGCCCAGCGCACGACGGACCTTCCGCCGGACTTCTACTGGCTCATCACTTCCGGCCAGCTGGCCGAGGTCCGGTTGGCCAACCTCACAGAAGTCGAAACCCTGGAGGTGCTCAAAGCGGCGCTTGGGCACAGAGTTTCCAGTGCCCTGGCGAGCCAATTGCACCAGCTCGTTGGCGGCAGCCCGACCCTGCTGCAGGCCGTGGTCTCCGAGCAGATTGAACGGGGCAACCTGGTGCTGTCCGGATCTGTCTGGACTCTGGTGGATGAGGTGGTCCTTGACGGGCGCACAGCACTGGAAGATATCGTGCGGGCCCGGTACGCCCGCGAAACACCTGTGGCCCGGGAGCTCATCGAGGTGCTCTCCTGCGCCCGGACCCTGCCGCTGGCCAGGCTCGCGCGGATGTACAGTCCCGGGGTCATTGCCGACATGGAAGATGCAGGGCAGATAGTCGTCGACCGGACTGACAGGCACCTCGTTTCGCTGGGGGACCGCTATCTGGGCGACATCGTCCGCAACTGGCTCAGTGTGGAGCGCAGGCTGGAGCTGCGGGACAAGGTTCCGGGGCACCAGCAGGACGAGCTGAATGAGCTGACCGTGGAAGACCTGCTGGCCTACGCGGCGTGGACCCATGACTGCGACGCGCCCTTGGCACCCGCCCACGCCGTGGCCGCGGCGGGCGCCGCCGTCAAGCTCTTCGACCCGAAGTTTGCGCTCAAGTGCGCCGGCAGCCTGAGCCCGGAGGACCCGGAGTGGGCGGAAGGGCAGCTGCAGAAATCCGCCGCCTATCTTCAACTAGGGCTGCCCCTTCAGGCCATGTCTGCCCTGGACGATGTCTCGGAGGCGCAGATCAGCGCCCTCAGCGCCCTCAGCGCAGAGACGTTCGCTGAGCTGGTGGCAGCCAAAGTGGACTGCATGTCATGGCTCGAGGACCGGACGGGACAGGTGCCCGAACTGATCCGGCAAGGCAGGCTGCGGCTCCACGAAATCGGTGAGAACCAGCCGGCAACCACACGGCAGGAGTTGGCCAGGGCCGGTCTGTCCCTGGACCTCAGCGAATTCAACTACCTCTCCTTTGTCGGTGACTATGGGCCCATGATGGACAGGCTCAGCGCGGCAGCGTCGTCGGAAGTGGATGACATCAATCCGGTGCACCGGCTGAGATCGGCAATCATTTTGATGGAAGCCCTCTGCATGACGGGCAAGGAAGCCGAGGCCCGCAAGCTGCTGCGCGACATCGGCGGCCAGCTCGGGGAGTGGTCCAACGTCCCGCGGATCCGCGAGAACTTCGCGTGGAGGTCCTTCAATGTGCTACTGCTCTCCGGACATTGGCGCCAGAGCATCGACATGCTCAAGGACGCCAGCGGCCGGGCCGGCCACGGGCTGCATTCCGGCAGTGCGCCCACCGATCTGGCTGTCGGACTGGCCTACGTCTATGCGGGCCGCGGCTACATGGCCCTCGACCCCCTCCTGGCGGCGATAGCGCAGCTCGAAGTCCGGGCCAGCCTGCACTCGTTGCGGCAGGCGTACGCTGCTACGGCCTTCGCCTACGCCCAGACCGGGAATTCCGTGCAGGCCACCGTCTACCTGGACCGGGCACGGTCAGCGGACGGTGCCGCCCGCTTCGCGATCCGAAGTTCCGCCGAGTTCTGCATGGACATGGCTTCCCGCTGGCTGGGCGATCCGGAGGCGAAGGACCGGCTTGTGCACGCGGCCGAGGAACACTACCGGAGCGGCCGGTACACACTGGCTGGCATCTTCATGCTTGGCGCGACAGTCAACGGCACCGCCAAGGACTTCCAGTTCATGGAAGACATCGCGGCCCTGCGGCAGGGACCGCTCGCGGAGCTGTCCCGGATCATCGCCGTGGGCAGCCGCAAGAAAGACGCCACCATCATGCTGGAAGCCGCCGGCCAGGCCGCAGCCATGGAACTCGACGCCGTCCAGGCCAGATGCGCGGCCCTCGCTTTCGACTTCGCCAAGGCTGCGGGTCTGAGCGGGAAGGCGAGCGCCGCCCACGCCATCCTTGAGAGCCTTGCGGACTCCGTCCCGGCCCTGCCCATCATGCCCAGAAACAAGGGTCCGCTGCTCACAGAGCGGGAGCGGCAGATAGCCACCCTCGCAGGCAACGGGGTCTCCAACAAGGACATTGCCCTGGCCATCGGCATCTCGGTGAGAACAGTGGAGGGACACCTGTACCAGGTGTTCACCAAGCTGGGAGTTTCTTCGCGAAGTGATCTGCTTGGACTCATCTAGGAACCGTGCACCCGCCCCCGAGGAGGCGGGTAGAGCCACCCCCCTGACCGGGCGGACGGAGGACCTGGGGTCGGCGGTCGAGGCGCTCCAAGGCAGCACGCATGTCGCGGTCCTGCTGCTCGGGGACAGCGGGATCGGCAAATCCACGCTGCTGGACGCCGTCGTGGCCGAACTGGAGTCCACGGTGACGCCCGTACGTATCCATGGCAGCTCGTCCCTGACGAACGTCCCGTACGGGGTGCTCGGTCCTTTCATTGTCGGCCTGCCGGTACAGGAGGCCACCTCGCAACTGGCGGTGCTCAGGACCTTCTGGTCCGGGCTGGAGGAAGAGCGCCGTGCCTCACAGAAGCCACTGCTGCTCATCGTGGATGACGCCCATGACCTTGACGAGGCGACCGCGGGGATCCTGGTGGAACTGGCCGCTGCCGGGTGGGCGAAGCTGCTTGTGGCCTCGGCGACCCGGCCGGGCTTGCCGGAACCGCTGCTGCAGCTGTGGTTTGAAGGTATTGCCGAACGCATCGACCTCCGCCCCCTGACCCAAGGGCAGACGGCTGACATCCTGGAACGGGCGCTGGGAGCCCAGGTCCTGCCGAACGTCACCGAAATCCTCTGGGAAGCCTCCGAGGGCAACCCGTTGCTGCTCAGCGGGCTGATCGACGACGCGAAGAACGACGGCACGCTGCTTCAACGCAACGGGGTCTGGCTGCTCGCGCGTCCCCTTAATAGTCACGGGGACCGCCTGACCGACGTCGTGCGCCGGCAGTTGCTTCGGCGCTCGCCCCAAGAGCGCCAAGCGCTGAACTTGGTTGCCCTGGCCGAGCCCGTGTCCCGCGAGCTGATCGAGGCCACGGTGGGCGAGGACCCGGTTGCCGTTCTTATCGAACACGAGATGATCCGCGTCACGCCGGCACCCTACCCTCAACTGCGGCTTTGGCACTCGATCTATGGCGACACGCTGCGCAACCTCATTTCTCCGGCGCGCAGCCTCCAGCTCCGGCAGAGCCTCCTGCGGCTCATGGACAGCGAGCCCACGTCGGCAGAAGGCCTGCTCCGCCAAGTGAGCTGGTCAATGGAATGCGGGGCCGAGGTCGACGACCGCCAACTGCTGCGCGCAGCCGTTTTGGCCAGCCGGCTCTACGAGGACGAGCTGGCGCGCAAGGCAGCTGCCCTGGTCAAAGACCCTGAACTTCAGGTGGCGGCCAGGTCTGTGACGGCCCGCACTTACTTCAACACCTCGGACTATGCGGCCGCGCGGGACATCCTGGAGGCTGACTTCGCAAAGGGGCTCAGCGTGGCTGTCCTGCTCACGGGAACCCTGATGTGGGCTGCCGTGCAGGCCGCCCTGGGCCACAGCCCCGCCGACATCATGGACCGGGCCGGAGCGCTCCTGGAGGCAGGCGAGCGGCTAGCCAGGGAGAACCCGGAAGACGGCGAGGAAATCCTGTCAGCCACGCGGGAGCGGTTCGCCACCATGCGCGCAATGGTCTTCGCCCTCGCCGGCGAGTATCCGGAAAGTGCCGGCCCGGAAGCTGGCGTGTTGGACGGCCCGCCCGCCAACCCCCTTGAGGCGGCGTTCAGACTGGCCCTGGAATCGGAACGGCTCCTGGTGCAGGGGAAAGCCGTCCAGGCCTTCGCACGGGTGTCCGAGGCGCTGGAATCCGCGGGATCCGGACACGACGAACTGTACTTCCTCGCGGAGTTCCTCGTGGCGCGGGCGACAGCTGCGGTGATCCACGGGGGCGACTGGGAAGCGGCCGAAACACTTCTGGCAGGAGTAGCCGCCGGCCCCGGGCCCAACCGAATTTCGTTCGGCGGGGGCGTCCATGCCGCGCACGGCATCATCCTGCTGTACCAAGGCAAGGCCGCCCAGGCACTGAACGCCCTTGGCGCGGCACTGGAGTCGCTGCGGCTCGCGGATCCCCAGCAGCTCTTCGCCGTGACCTCCTCGATGGCGTTTGCCGCCGCCGCCGACGTCGGGGCCAAGGACAAGGCAGCGGTCTTCCTCGCCGACTACAAGGCTGCGCCGCCAGCGGTGTCACGGTACCTGCGGATCCTCTCGCAAATGGCAGTCACCTATGGAAAGGCCCGCCTCGGCAATTACCCTGGAGGCATTGACGAACTCCGGGCGTTGGGCCGGCCGCACGGCGACGGTTCCACGCCAGGCCTGGAGTTCGACTCGCTTGCCTTCTGCCTCGCGTTGGGGGACCGGGACGCTGCGTCCCGGCTGCTCGAACTGCAGCCGGAGTTGGAGGGCCCCCGGGCCGCCGCGATCTGTGACTATGCGGCTGCGATCAGCACGGACTTGCCTGCGGACCATCTGGACGCTGGCAAGAGCTGTGAAGACGCCGAGCTGTGGGGCTTCGCTGCCCTTGCGTATGACGCCGCCGCGAACGGCTACCGGGCGGCCGGCGACACGCTGCGGGAGCGCATGGCGATGTCCCAGCGGAAGCGGTGCCTGGACAGGGCAGACAGTGTTTCCGGGCAGGAACAGGAAGCCGAGACCGACGCCCTTGGCCTGCTGACACGCCGTGAGCGCGACATCGTGGCGCTGGCGGTGCGCGGTCTCAGCGACCGTCAGATTGCCGCCGAGCTGCATGTTTCCATCCGGACGGTCGAAGGCCACCTGTACCGCAGCTATGCCAAGCTCAACGTCAAAGGCCGGGACCAGTTGCCCGGAGTGTCCCCACCGTAGCCGTCCGTCCCGTCGTCCGGTCCGACATTGCCGGCAGGTGAGGGCAACAACCCCGCCCCGGCTCCGGCGTGCGTAGCTCCGGGAAGCCGGCAAGTAGGCGCCGGGCTACCCGCGTAGGGGGACCACGTAGCCGGACCCCGCCAGCGTCGGGAGCCGGCCGTCGTGGCAAGTACCCTTAATTGCGGTTCGTTCGGAACCCGTCGCGAATTCGAGTACGGACTACCGGTGTGCCAATGCCGTCCGGTTCGCTAGATTGTAGTCAGCACCAGGAACCACCCGGCTGAAGCACCCGACAAAGGACTGTGAACGTGGAGCCATCATTGCGGAAGCGGCCCCGGCCCTCCGATGAAGCTGCCAGGATCGCCTGTGTCGAGAACGATGGTCCGCTCTGGTGCAATAGACACTAATTCTTTCTCCAATGGTCTCCCCAAAATGGTTCCGCCGAGTGCGTGAACCCCTTTGACGGAGCCGACGGCGTCGGAACCTTCTGAGACCGAGGTTCCTCCCCCCAGCCGCCGTCGGCTCCCTAGCTTTGATCGGCCCAGTCCTGGCTCGGCCGCCCGCAGGCCGGGCGGCCGTGCCAAGACTGTTTCAGTGCCGATGCCGAGGAGTAATCCGGGGAACGGCAAGTTGCAGGCCGTTGAACTGGAGCGATACACCCAGCGTGTAGATGCATTCTGCCACCGGGCCCGTAGCGCGTTTCCGACTACTTGGTTTTGTCACCCGGAGCCCGGCAAATTCTGAGTACACCTGCGTAGCCCAGGGCCCAGCACCGCGCCGGGAATCGAGTAGCACTTACGCATCCCGAAAATTCGCCACCTCCTTAAGTTGGACCTATCGGTAGTCAATACTTTGATTGCGAAGGTCTCTCTCATGTTTCAGCAAGAAGCCGGCCTGCCTGCGGGCAGCGGCAGAACAGATATGATTTCAGCCGCCCAACGTCTGGGGAAGGGGTGGCATCAGAATCACTACACCCGGCACAAAACCGTCGCGGACGTAGTAGCCGCGCTCACCTCGGGTACCGGTTGCGGGGCAGTGATTGTGGGGGAACACGGGGCTGGAAAGTCCTTTATTGCCCAGCGGGCTTTGGAACAGCTTGGTGACGAGTTCCTGGTGGTCCAGGTCCGGGGCAGTTCCATTTCCTCCAAGCTCCCCTATGGCGCACTCAGCGTGCTCCTTAACGAACTGGACGCCTCCCACCTTGAGCACCCGCTGATGGTCCTGCGTGGCTTGACCCAGCTGCTCCACACCCGGGCCCAGGGCCGCAACGTCGTACTCTTCGTCGATAATGCCCATGACCTCGATGAGCTATCCACGATGATGGTGGCCCAGCTCTGCGCCGGAGGGCATGTTCTGCTGCTCGCCGCGTGCGTTGACCTGCCCAATCTTGGCAGCGACATCATGGGGCTCTGGAAAGATGACCTGCTGCGCCGGGTTGATCTTGGCCCCTTCGATTTCAGCGAGACGGTGGACAGCCTCGCGCAGGAATACGGCGGACACTTCTCCCATACCGCGGCACGCGCCCTCTGGAACGCCAGCGGCGGCAATGCCCTCTTCCTGCACTCCTTGGCCCGGGAGCAGATCAAACTGGGAATCATTGTCCGCCATGAGGATTCCTGGGTCCTTGGAGACAGGCCGGTTGCCCTGGCAGGCGAGATCCGGGATGTGCTCAAGGCCCGCCTGAACCGGCTCAGCCCGGGCCAGCGTGATGTTTTTGAGCTCTTGTCGCTCGCCGGAGCGTTGCCCCTGCAGACCCTGATGAACGTATCGAAGGCGCAGGACATCGACACCCTCCAGGAACGCGCCCTGATCCGCGTCAGTCATGACCACCCTCCCATGGTGAGCATCGCCAACCCGGTCACTGCGGGCATCGTCGCCAGCGTGGTGCCGCCCGGGCGCAGCGCCGAGCTTCGCCGCCGGCTGGGCGCCGTGCTGCAGGACCTGGACCTCGACGAATACACGGGATCTACAGCTGTGGCATGGGCGCTCGACTGCGGAGAAGAGGTGGATCCCCACCTTGCCTTGGCCGCTGCACGACTCGCGAACAAGGCATCCGATCCGCAGTCCGCCCTGCGGTTCGCCCGGGAAATAGCCGGGCGGGAGAAGCTCGCGGACGTGGCCGTCGAATCGGCCCGGGCATTTATCTCGTTGCACAATGACGAAGCTGCCCGCCGCATTCTGACGGACGTCGAACACCGGGCCGGTGACGGCCTGGCACTGGATGAATGGGCCTCACTGCATCTCCTGTGGGCTGAGCTGGACAGGCACAACCCCGCCGCGGCGGCAAGTGCACTGGCCCGGCTGCAGGAGATCGAGTTGCGCCTCACGGTCTCCGGAGACGCCGGGACGGGACCGGGGTCGGTGGCCGAGCGGGTCCAACTGGCCTATGCCGGGCTGGCCGCCTTCGAGGGCCGGTATGGCGATGTCCTGCAAATGTTCCAGGATACGGATCCCACGGACCTTGGCAGCGAAGCCAAGATTTTGGCCGCGAGCCTGTTGTGCGAGGCGAAGGCAGTCACGGGGGACGTTCTCGGCGCTGTGGCGCTGGGCCGGCAAGTCATTCTTGCCGCCGGCTTCCTGGATCTGTCCGACAGTTCGATCCGCGACATCAGGGGACGGTTCCTGCTGCTTCTGCTGTTGTCGGCAAGGTTCCGGGAGGCCGCAGAGTTCATTGCGGGCGCATCGGAAGCCTGGGACGAGCAGGCGAGGCTGGGCGGCATGTTCGAGATCGGACAGGGGATCGTCGACCTCCACCGCGGTCATCTCACTGTGGCGGTTCAGCGCCTGCAAAGCGGAGTCTGGCAGCTGAGGGTGCAGGATCGGGATGCTGTAGCCGGACTCGCAACCGCAGCCTGCGCCTATGCCTACGCACTCCAGGGGGATGAGGAAAAGGCCGGGGCCCTGTTGGTGGACGTCGAGGAGCCGCAGCCCCGGTCGTCCTGGCTGGTGAACCGGATCACGCGGTTTTTCGAGCTGTCTGCCAAAGCGGAAATCGGTCAGAAGACCGAAGTCCTGCGCGCGCTGAAGCTGGAAGCCGACAGTGACACCGAAGCCTCCGCGCTTGCGACCGGGCTGCAGTTCCTCTCTGCGGTGGCCCGGCTGGGGGACCGTCAGGCAAGCCAGAAACTCAGCGGTCTTGCCGACCAGGTCACCGGGCACTTCGCCGGCCTGTGCTCCCGGCTCGCGGAAGGGTTGAAGGATTCCGACAGCGAGGAGTTGCTGGCGACATCCAAGGACGCCGATGCAGCCGGCCATGCGATCTTCGCCAGGGATGTGACCAGGAAAGCGGTCAGCTTCGCCAATGACGCAGGGAACCGCATCTCCCTGAGGATGGCCCAGCGCACGCAGCAGTCCCTCGAGGACCGCTTCGGCAACCCGAGAAACGGTGTGCTTTCCCTGCTCACCTCGACACTTACAGCCCGGGAATCGGAGGTGGCAGTGAGGGCGGCCGCGGGTACCTCCAACCGGAAAATCGCTGACGAAATGCATGTTTCTGTCCGCACGGTTGAGGGACACCTGTATCAGGTCTACGCGAAACTGCACGTCGCGAGCAGGTCGGAACTCAAAGATGTCATCGCCGGACCAGTGGAACACGCTCGCCTCGGCTGACCGACCCGGCCACCTCTCCTCCGGGCGGGCCTGGAGGCGCCGCACCGCAGGAAGGGCCACTAGTGGAAAGCCTGACTGAGTCCGCCACACTGGTCGGCCGGTCCGGCGTCGTCAAGGACATCCTCAGATGCCTGCGCGACGGCGGGACGTCCGGCGCCCTTATCGTCGGCAACCCGGGCGCCGGGAAGACCGCGGTTTCCAGGGCGGTCATCCGGGAGCTCAGGCCGCACACAGCCGTGATTCGACTCGCAGCAACACCGGCGCTGTCAGCCGTGCCATTCGGCGCCCTGTCGCCCTACCTCGGCCAGCTGCCCGCACATGACCTGGACTCGTTCTCCGCCGTGGTCAAGGCCGTCACCGACAGCATCAAATCGCAGTCAAGCAAGCCGCTCTTCGTGATCGACGACGCCCAGTGCCTGGACCGCGGGACAACTCAACTCGTCGCGCAGGCCGTCGCCACCGGTTCTGCCAACGTGCTGGCCACCTGCCGGCCGGGTTTGCTGATCCCCGAGGAATTCCTGGCCCTCTGGGATGACGGGATCGTGGCGAAGTTTGACCTGGAACCGCTCACCAGGGCCGAGGTGCACCAGCTCTGCGAGCAAGTGCTCCGCGCCGATGTCTCGCCCTGGGCGACCGCACTGCTGGCCGAGGCCTCCGCCGGAAATCCGTTTATGCTGCTGTCCCTGATCGAACACGCACGGAGCACCGGCGCTTTGGGGCTGCGGCACGGGATCTGGTTCCTGCTCTTCCGTCCCGGGTTGTCCGAGATCCCGGTCGCTGACCTCATCGGCCACGAACTGCGGTCGATGTCGCCGGAGGAAAGGACCGCCGCCGCCATAGTGGCACTCGCGGGACCGCTTTCGCTCGGGCAACTGCTGGGATTCGGCGGACCGAAGGCCGTCGACGCTCTGGAGAGGGCAGGCATCATCCACGTCTCACGGGGCGCCGACCGGACGGTCCGTCCTGCGAGTCCACTGATCGGTGAGATCATCCGCCGCTGGGTTCCGGCGGGCAGAAGCGCCGGATTGCGTGCCAGCTTCGTGTCGCTGCCGCCGGGGAACTCTGTGCACCCGGAAGCCTTCCTGAACCGGATTCGGTGGGCACTGGACTGCGGGGCTGCCGTTCCGGCGGAGCAGCTCCTCAGGGCGGCCCGCTCTGCCAACGTCGCCCTCGACGCGCAGACCGCGCTGAGAACCGCGGAGGCTATCTCCGATGACGAGGTGATTCCCGAAGCCCGCTTACACATGGCCTATTCGCGGTATCTGCTGGGCGACGGCGACCAGTCCGCCAAATTTCTCCAGCTAGCGGAACACATTCCCAACGAATCCTCCCGCTACCTGGCGGCGCTTTTGTCCGCCCGCCTGCGGGGGCGGACAAAGCCGCCTTTGGCCGGTGCCGCTCCTGCCGTCGCCGGCACTCCCGCCGGAACACCCGACGTCGGCCATTTGCGCGGCAGCCCGGGGGCCTTCCAGCGTGAGGCCGCCCTGGGGCCATCGTGGTTGGACATGGCACCGATTGCCGTCGCTGCCGGCATGGCCGGCAGCCAGCTGCACGGTGGACATGAGGACCGTGAGGGCGGGCTGAGCCAGCTGGTCGTGGCCGCCGGCGAGCGGCCCGAAATCAAGTTCCCGGCGGAATCGCTGCTCGCCGAGCTGTTGTGTGCCAAGGGCAGGACGGTGGAGGGTCTGGGGCTGGCACGGGATGCCTGGCAGGGGGCGCAAAGCGCCGGCATGGCCATGCCGCTCGTCTACGAAGACCTCCTGGTGCGCTACAGCCTGAGCCTGAACTGGGCGGGGGAGTGGGAATCGCTCGCCGAGACACTCGATGAGTACGAGGCCCGATACCCTTCAAGGCTGCTGCTCAGCGGTGGCATCCTGCACTTGATGAGGGGCCTCGCCCGCGTCCGCCAGGGACGCATGCCCGAGGGCATTGCCGAACTCGTTCTGGGGGTCGAGGAACTCAGGATCGCCGATCCCTGGGAACTGCTGCCTTTTGCCCACTCCGTGGCAGCCTACGCGGCCTTTGTCGTGGGCCACACCCGGGAGGCGGAGGAACATGCGGCCGCGTTTCGGCTCTCCCGGTACCGCGGTCCGGGTGCTGTTCCGCTGCTCGCCGAGGCGTACTCAACCGCTGCCGGAGGAGCGCCCGGAGGGGCTGGCGACGTCAGCAAGAGGCTCGCAGGCCTTGCCGCTGAGGCGAAACGGCAGGGGCTGCGGGGCATTGAGACCGACATCAGGCGGCTCGCGGTGCGCCGCGGAGACACCCAGGCCGCGGACGGCCTGGCCGTCAGCAGCCTCCAGGTGGAGGGGCGGGAGGCCGGAATGCTGCACGACTACGCGCTCGCCGTGCTGAATGCCGACGACGCCGAACTGGTCCGGATCAGCGACAAGGCGCTGCGTGGCGGCTATGTGCTGCTTGCCCTCGAGGCTGCGCAGCAAGCGGAACGGTGCCTGGCCGAAACCACGGACAAGCGAAAACTGCTTTCCGTCCAGCGCAAAATCCAGAACCGGATGACCGCCGCCGGGATGGCTGCCCATATTGACCTCGTCCGTCCAGAGCAGGATGCGGAGCTCACTGCCAGGGAAACCGAAATCCTGGACCTGGTGTCCGGCGGTGCCTCGAATGCCGAGATCGCCAGCCAGCTCTGTGTCTCCCAGCGGACCGTGGAAGGACACCTCTACCGTGTCTTCGCCAAACTGGGCGTCAGTCGGCGGGTCGATCTCATCGACACGGGAGGCGATTCCCACCGGCCCTGAAGTCCTGAGCGGTGCCCGAGCTGAGCCGGCTGCAGAATCCGTGGTGCCGTTCCGTGGGATGATGGATAGTAGTCCATTTGACCCGATTCGAGGAGGCCAGCGTGGCTTTTGTGCCCACGTCAGAGTCCCAGGCCCTGCTTGCGCCTGAACTGACCGACGAAGAGGTGCTGCGGATCCGCAATGACTTCCCCGTGCTTTCGCGGTCCATGGGCGGGCACCCCCTGATCTATTTGGACTCCGGGGCGACCTCGCAGAACCCGCTCAGCGTCATTGAGGCCGAGCAGGAGTTTTACGAGCAGCGCAACGCCGCCGTTCACCGCGGCGCCCACCTGCTGGCGGTGGAAGCCACGGACTCCTTCGAGAATGCCCGTAAAACGCTCGCTGCCTTCCTCGGCGCGGCGGCCGATGAGATTATCTGGACCTCCAACGCCACCGAGGGCCTGAACCTTCTCAGTTACGCGTTCCTGAACTCCTCCCTGCCTGGCGCGGCTGCGCCCGCGGCGCAGTTCGCCCTGGGCGCCGGCGACGAGATTGTGGTCACCGAGATGGAGCACCACGCAAACCTCATACCGTGGCAGCAGCTGGCTGAGCGGACTGGCGCGACCCTTCGCTACATCCCCGTCGACGACGCGGGCGTACTGGACCTAGAAGCTGCCGGCGGCATCATCAGCCCGGCCACCAGGGTCCTTGCCTTCAGCCACGCCTCAAATGTGCTGGGCACGATCAACCCCGTAAAGAAGCTCGTGGCGATGGCCCGCCAGGTGGGGGCCCTCACAGTGCTGGACGCCTGCCAGTCCGCGCCGCACCTCCCGCTGGATGTGCAGGACCTCGGTGTCGACTTCGCGGTCCTCTCCGGACACAAGATGCTGGGGCCGACCGGCATCGGCGTGTTGTATGGCCGGTCCGAATTGTTGAACGCGCTGCCGCCGTTCCTCACCGGGGGATCGATGATCACCACGGTGACGATGGAACGCGCGGCGTTCCTGCCTGCCCCGCAAAGGTTCGAAGCCGGGACCCAGAAAGTCTCCCAGGCCATCGCTCTCGCGGCCGCGGCGAACTACCTCACCGAGACGGGGATGGACCGTGTCCACGCCTGGGAATCGTTGCTCGGGCAGCGCCTGGTCGAAGGGCTGGCGTCCATTCCCGGCGTGCGTGTCCTCGGCCCGGCTCCGGGACAGGAACGGATCGGGCTGGCGTCCTTCGACGTTGCCGGCGTGCACGCGCACGACGTCGGGCAGTTCCTGGACAGCAAGGGCATCGCCGTCCGGGTTGGCCACCACTGCGCGCAGCCGCTGCACCGCCGTCTGGGACTGACCGCCAGTACCCGGGCCAGCACCTACCTGTACAACACAACGTCCGATGTGGACACGTTCCTTGCGGCTGTCGCCGAGGTCCGAGCCTACTTTGGAGCCTGAGGACTTTAGCGCATGAGCCTTGAACAGCTGTACCAGCAGATCATTCTGGAACACGCGAAACTGCGGACCGGCAGCGGACTGGCGGAGACGCCGGTACCGGCAGGGGCGTCGTCCGGGCAGTCCCACCAGCTCAATCCCGTCTGCGGGGATGAGATTACGGTCCGGGTGGCGGTATCTGAGGGAAAGGTCTCCCAGTTGCGCTGGGACGGGGAAGGTTGTTCGATTTCCATGGCCTCCGCCTCGGTGCTTGCCGACCTTGCCGAAGGGATGGACGTCGGCAACCTCACCGAGGTCATCGGCAATTTCCGCGAAGTCCTGCGGTCCCGGGGGAAGATCGCCGCGGATCCCGAAATCCTCGGTGACGCATCAGCCTTTGAAGGCGTTTCGAAATACGCCGCCCGGGTGAAGTGCGCCATGATTTCCTGGGTGGCCGCCGAAGACGCCCTTGCCCAGGCACTGGCACCCGGCACGCCAACCCCTTAGCCAAACAGAAACCGGCCGGAGCCCTGTTCGGGCTCCGGCCGGTTCCTGTTGAAGGCCTGCGGGCCGGGACAGATCCCGATTAGCCGAACAAGCCCGCGATCCCGATGGCCGCCGTCGCCGCCCCGAGCAGCAGGGAGATGCTGACCAGGACGACGTGGACGGTGAGGAAGCGGGTGGCTTTGCCGTTCGCGTCGCGGGACCTTGGGTCCTTCATGACCCGGCGCAGGAACTGCGGCCAGACCGCCAGGGACCATACGCCGGCCACGATCAGGACGACGGCCAGGACGGCCGGTAACTCCATGTGCTAGTGGCTTTCGAGCCAGGCCTGGGCCTGGGTGGACTGGAGGTTCAGGGCTTTGCCCACCATCGGTTCGGCCGCTTCTGCGATCTTGCTGCCCAGGAAGGGCACTGAGGAAGTGACGGTGCCCTCAAGCTCGATCCGGGTGCTGCCGCCGTCGGCGACGAGGCGCTGGACGGCATTGACGTCCAGCGGGGCGCCGGAGACCTTCAGGGTGATGTTGCTGAGCCGGGAGCCGTCCGCTGCGGGGGCGTCCCAGGTCTCGAGCTGCGTCACCTTGAGGCTTTCGCCGACGAACTTCCGGGCCAGGTCCGGCATACGGGTCGTCGGGATGGTCCGCACGGTGGTGGTGCTGAAGGCGCCGGCCGTGTCGCCGTCGACGGCAAAGGATTCCAGGGTGCCGCCGACGAGCTCGCTCGTGTGGCGCAGGAAGTCCTCATTAACGAAAACCGCGGTGACTCGGTCAACGCTGTGCGGAAGGTTGGTGGATGCGCTCAAGGCCATTGGGGGTCCTCCATGGGGTGGAACTCGTCGTTTCGGGCTCCAAACATCCTACGCGGTGTGTCCGGCAGGCTCCGATTCGAGATCCTGGAGGTCCTTCGCCGCGGCCGTGATGTTGCGTGACATGGCCGGGAAGATCAGGCTGTGGAACGGCAGAACCGCCAGCCAGTACAAGCGGCCGCCGAGTCCCTTCGGAAAGAAGATCGCCCGCTGGCGGTAACGGCTGCCGGTTCCGTCGGGCTCCACCGAGAGCTCCAGCCAGGCCCGGCCGGGGGCCCGCATTTCAGCCCGCAGCCGGAGCAGCCGCCCGCGCTCGATCCGCTCAGCGCGCCACCAGTCCACCACTTCTCCTTCGGCCAGCAGGTGCGGGTGCCGCCGGCCGCGCAGCAGCCCCGCCCCGCCGGTGAGCTTGTCCAACCAGCCGCGGACGCGCCACGCCAGCGGCAGCGAGTACCAGCCGTTGCGGCCGCCGATCCCCTCGATGATGGTCCACACGTGCTTCGGGTCCACTGGGCTGGAGTAGGTGCGTTCGTCGAGGTACACGCGGTGCCCGGCCCAGTCCGGGTCGCTGGGGAGGGGATCGGCGTCGGCCCCGGCGTTTGACCAGGTTGTCTCCACCTGGCCGTCGCGCTCTTTGCCCAGGGCAAGGGCCACCGCGCGGCGGTACGGAGTCAGTCCGCCCTCGGGCAGCGGGATGTACGAATCGATGTCGTGTTCGCGGGAGACAGCGTCGTGCTGGAGGGACTCCACGAGCGGCAGGGACATCGACAACGGAATCGGGGTAACCAGCGCCACCCAGAGCCCGGCGAGTTTGGGGGCGGGAACGGGCAGGGCGAGGACCCACCGGCGGGGGAGGCCGGCCTCGGCGGCGTATTCCTGCATCATCCCGGCGTAACTGAGAACCTGGCGCGATCCGATGTCAAAAGTGCGGTTAATCGGGCCTTCGAGTGCTGCGGCGCGCACGAGGTAGTGCAGCACATCGCGCACGGCGATCGCCTCGATCCTGTTGCGCACCCAACTGGGGGCCGGCATCACCGGGAGCGTGTCAGAGAGGTGCCGGATCATCTCGAACGACGCCGACCCGGAGCCGATCACGACGCCAGCCTGGAAGACGACGGCGTCCACCGGGCTGTCGAGGAAGACCTTGCCCACGGCTTCCCTGGACCTCATGTGCGTGGAAAGTCTGGCGGTGGATGGGTGCAGGCCGCCCAGGTAGACGATCCTGCCCACACCGGCGTCGGCTGCGGCCCGCGCCGCGGTCCCGGCCATCGCCTTTTCCGTGGCTTCGAATCCTGCCCCCGCTGCCATGGAATGGACCAGATAGTAAAGTACATCGACGCCGTCCAGGGCCGCGCGCAGTGCGTCGCCGTCGTCGAGACTGCTCTGGACAACTTCGACGTCGTCGAGCCACGGCACGCCGGCGATCTTGGCGGGGGTCCGGACCAGGACCTTGACGGTGTGTCCGGCCTCCAGCAGCCGGGGGACCAGCCGTCCTCCGATGTAGCCGGTCGCACCGGTGACGAGCACCGTTCGTGGATTGTCGCTCATGGAGTCTCCTCGGTGGGTGAACAGCCTTGGACAGCAAGCTTAGCAATCGTCATGAGCGGGGCCCCAACCGCCGGGGCGGGCCGCCTCCTGCGCCCCTCTGCGCGCCCAAGTCCCACCATGCACACGGACTAACAAATCTCTCTCCTCCACCCTTAGGTCCCCGCTGACTCACGGGTCCCAAGAATTTCCAAAGGCCTCACGACAAGGCTGTGGCCATCCAGTGAACCGAGCGACCACATTGAGGGGGAAGCCGGTGCGACTCGATGGAGGTTACAAAATGGGGAAACATCGCAAGATTCGAGGGAGGGAAGGCAACCTCCCGCTGCGAGGGAAGGCACCGGGGGTCAGTCGCAAAGTCGCGGCCGGCGCCCTCGCCCTTCTGCTCAGCGCCGGGGTTGTCCCGTCCGTGCTGGCGCCCGCAGTTTCCGCGGCGCCGACCGGCCAGGGATTCACGCTCAATGCAGGCGATATGCGGTTCATTCTGAAGCAGATCAAAATCGCTGAAAATCACGCCACCAAGGAGGACGCCGCCGGCAACGATGTGCCGGGCCAGCCTCTCCTGGGTTCCGGACCCAACCAGATTGCCAACCCGCTGCTGCCGTACGGTCTCCGGACAGTTGACGGCACGGAGAACAACCTGGTGGCGGGCCAGAAAGATTTCGGGTCCGCTAGCCGGGTGTTCCCCCGACTCTCTGATCCTGAGTGGCGGACGCCGGCCTCCGGCCCGGGCTACAAGTCGGTGAATGAGAACATCACCGACGGCACTCCGCGCTTCATCAGCAACGTGATCGTGGACCAGACGGCCACCAACCCGGCCGCCGTCGCCGCTTCCGGCCAGGCACACCGCACCGTCAACGACAGCCCCACGGCGGTGCCCTGCGATGGCGCGGGCTTGCCGGAAAACTGTGTGCCGGAGGGCGCGACCCTTGACATCCCGAACGTCACGACCGACTTCGGGCTCTCGCCGCCGTATAACGGCATGTTCGCGTTGTTCGGACAGTTCTTCGACCACGGCGTGGATTTCACCAAGAAGACCAAGAACTACGTCATGATGCCGCTGGCCACGGACGACCCGCTCTATGTTCCGGGCGGGCACACGAACTTCATGCTGCTGAGCCGGGCTGAGAACCAGGCCGGTCCCGACGGGATTCTGGGGAACGCCGACGATATCCAGGACGCCACCAACACTGATTCGCCGTGGGTGGACCAGAGCCAGACCTACGCCTCCCACCCCTCCCACCAGGTGTTCCTGCGTGAATACGTGCTGGTCGGGAACAAGCCAGTTGCCAACGGCGAACTCATCGAGGGCGAACCGGGGGGCATGGCCACCTGGCAGCACATCAAGGATCAGGCCCGCGACCTGCTCGGCCTGCAGCTGTCGGATTACGACGTCGCCGACATTCCGAAGATCGCCACCGACCAGTACGGCCGCTTCCTGCGCGGACCCAACGGCCTCCCGCAGTACGAGACCGCCACGGGCCGGGTTGAAGGCAACCTGACCTCGCCGGTGGCCCCGCCGGCAAATGTCAAGCGCATCGGCATCGCCTTCCTGGACGACATCGCGCACAACGCGGCACCGTTCAACTCGCAGACCGGTGCTCCGCTGGCTGCCGACGGCGACACGGATCCCAACCCGGTCAGCGCGCCGGTCGCGCCGGGAACCTACGACGACGAGCAGCTGGCGGCGCACTTCGTCGCCGGCGACGGACGCGTCAACGAGAACATCGGGCTCACGGCGATCCACCAGGTGTTCCACTCGGAGCACAACCGGCTGGTCGCCTACATGCAGGACCTCGTCACGACGCAGAACATCGACGTGAGCGAGTGGAAGCTCGCGAACGGCGACTGGAACGGTGAACGCCTGTTCCAGGCGGCACGCTACGTCACGGAGATGGAATACCAGCACATCGTCTTCGAGGACTTCGCCCGCAAGATCCAGCCGGGTATCAACGGCTTCAACCCGTTCACCCAGTCGGACACCGCAATCGACCCTGCGATCAAGGCAGAGTTCGCGCACGCCACGTACCGGTTCGGGCACTCGATGCTGACCGAGACGATTGACCGGAAGACCAACAACGGCACCGACATCGGTATGCCGCTGCTGGACGCGTTCCTCAATCCCACGGCCTACTACTCCAACTCCGCGGGAGATCCCCTGACCCCGAAGCAGGCCGCGGGGGCCATCGCCATGGGCATGACGGACCAGGTCGGCGCTGAACTCGACGAGTTCGTGACCGACACCCTGCGGAACAATGTCCTGGGCCTGCCCCTGGACCTTGCCTCGCTGAACCTGGCCCGTGGCCGGGACACCGGCATCCCGTCCCTGAACAACTTCCGCTCCCAGCTGTACGCGAGCACCGGCGAGTCGTCGCTGAAGCCGTACACCAGCTGGGTGGATTTTGGTCAGAACCTCAAGCACCCGGATTCCGTGGTGAACTTCATGGCTGCCTACGGCACCCACGACACAATCACCGCCGCGACGTCGATCGTTGACAAGCGGGCGGCCGCCCAGCGGCTGTTCGACATGAACACGACGGATACCCTGACTCCGGCGGACTCTTTCGAGTTCGTCAATAGCACGGGCGCCTGGGCCCCGACCGCCACGGTCGTGAAGCCCACCGGCCTGAACAACGTCGACCTCTGGGTCGGCGGGCTCGCCGAGTACCAGAACCTCTTCGGCGGGCTGCTGGGCTCGACGTTCAACTACATCTTTGAACGCCAGATGACGGATCTCCAGGACGGGGACCGCATGTACTACCTTTCCCGCACCTCGGGCCTGAACCTGCGGACCCAGCTGGAAGGCAACTCCCTCTCCGAGCTCATCATGCGCAACACCGACGCCGCGGCCCTCAAGGCCGACGTGTTCGGCGTCGCGGACTGCGAGTTCGAGATGAAGAACATTACGGCAACCACCGGAAACTCGGTGGCCGACGACCCGGCCTCGTCCTGCGACGAGTCCGCGCTCCTGATGCGGATGGCGGACGGTACGATCCGGTACCGGGTCAGCAACAGCGTCGACCGTGCCGGGCTCAATGCCCAGTCCACATTCAACGGGCGGGACGATAAAGACCCGCTGCAGGATCCCGCACTGGCGGGGGACAGGATCTGGGGCGGCATCGACAACGACACCATCTGGGGCAACGGCGGTGACGACATCATCGAAGGCAGTGATGGTGCCGACGTCGTCCTCGGCGGTGAAGGAAACGACCGGGTGACTGACTCCCACGGCGACGACGTCATCAAGGGCGGACCCGGCAACGACGCGATCGACGCCGGACCCGGCTTGGACATCATCATGTCGGGTGAGGGCGACGACTTCTCCAACGGCGGCCTCAACGGCAACGAAACGTTCGCTGGCGAAGGCAACGACCTGGTCCTCGCCGGCGACGGCCCTGACACGGTCTTCGGCGGCGGCGGCGACGACTGGCAGGAAGGCGGAAACTCCAACGACCTCCTGCAGGGCGACAGCGGCGCACCGTTCTTCGACGACATCAACGCTCCGGGCCATGACGTCCTGATCGGTGATTCCGGCGAAGACGATTACGACGCCGAAGGCGGCGACGACGTTATGGTCGCCGGCCCCGGCATCGAACGCAACCACGGTGTCTTCGGCTTCGACTGGGTCACGCACGCCCGCTCGATCGAGCCGGCCGATTCCGATATGCGCCAGATCATCGTCGACGGGCCCAACGCCCTCAAGGACCGCTTCCTCCTGGTTGAGGCCCTGTCGGGCTGGGACAAGGACGACGTGCTCCGCGGCGACGACGAGGTGCCTTCGGTTCCCAACACCGAAGTCAACGTCGAAGGCCTGACCAATGTGCTGAATGCCGAAGGTATTGCCCGGATCAGGGGCCTCGCGGATCTCCTGCCGCCAGGCACCACCGAGTTCGGGGCCGGCAACATCATCATCGGCGGCTCCGGCAGTGACGAGATCTGGGGCAACGGCGCCGATGACATCATCGACGGCGACAAGTGGCTCAACGTAAGGCTCAGTGTTGTCAACGCTGCGGGTGTCGAGGTCAGGACCGTCACGACCCTGACCGAGCTCCAGGCTGACATCATGGCGGGCAAGATCGATCCCGGAAATGTGAAGATCGTCCGGGAAATCCTCTCCAGCCCGGGAGCAAACGACGTCGACACGGCCGCGTTCTCCGGGGCCATGGACGAGTACGACATCAGCACCGTCGACGGCGTCACCACCGTGACGCACGTCGGCGGCAGGGCAGAAGATGGCACCGACCGGATCACCAACGTCGAAAGGCTGCGGTTCTCCGACCAGACCATCAATGTTGTCCCGGACCCGGTCGTGGCACCTGCCGCACCGGCTGCGCCCACCGCAGTTGGCGGCAACACGACCGCAACGGTGAGCTTCGCGGCACCCACGGGTGCCGAGACGCTCAACATCGTGGTCCGTACCGGTAATACGGTGTTCAAGACGATTGAAGGCATCGCTTCCACGGAAACGAGCCTTGTAGTGGTCGGCCTGACCAACGGGACCGCCTACAACTTCCAGGTTGAGGCAGTCAACGCAGGCGGCACCAGCGAGCGGTCAGCGGCATCGAACGTCGTAACGCCGGCGGCTCCGGTGGTTCCTCCGGTATTCGTTCCGCCGGCTGTATCCCCGTTCGCGGATGTTTCCCCCGGGCAGCAGTTCTACAAGGAGATGGCATGGCTCGCTGACCGGAAAATCTCCACCGGCTGGGACGAAGGAGACGGCGTATTCACCTACCGGCCGGGGCTGTCGATCCATCGTGACGCGATGGCGGCATTCCTGTACCGGGCGGCGGGTGAACCTGCCTTCACGGCGCCGGCGGTATCCCCGTTCGCGGATGTTTCCCCCGGGCAGCAGTTCTACAAGGAAATGGCATGGCTCGCTGACCAGAAAATCTCCACCGGCTGGGACGAAGGAGACGGGACATTCACCTACCGGCCGGGGCAGGCCATCGAGCGTGACGCGATGGCGGCTTTCCTGTACCGGGCGGCGGGTGAACCTGCCTTCACGGCGCCGGCGGTATCCCCGTTCGCGGATGTTTCCTCCGGGCAGCAGTTCTACAAGGAAATGGCATGGCTCGCTGACCAGGAAATCTCCACCGGCTGGCAGGAGGCGAACCTTACCTTCACCTATCGGCCGGGGCAGGCCATCCAGCGTGACGCGATGGCGGCCTTCCTGTACCGGTGGAAGAACACCGGAGCAATTTAGCCGCCGTTGCAACTGAGACAGGAACAGACCCCGGGTTGTCCCGGGGTCTGTTCCTGTCTCCGGCTGTTGAGTGGAAGGCCTCCGGCCAGGGAGCGGTAGGCTTGAGGTGCCCGGGATTCTCACGAATTTCGGCTATTCGTGTTGCCTGCGTTTCCGTGATCCCTTCAGGAGCAACAGCTATGAGCCTCAACGGCCCCTCTCTCACCGGTCTGCGCCGTGTCCTCGCCGAAGACCGGAACTACGCCCGCGTCCGTGCCGAAGCATCCCGCGGTTTCGCCGCCCGCAGCGAGGACTATCAGATCAGCGCGCCCGCCGGGCTGCGCTCGGCGCTGCTCGCGGAGATGGCGGACGGCCTGGCCGCGCTAGCGGAGGATACAGCGGAGAACACAGGGGAAAACACAGCGGCAAGTACCGCAAAAGACGCAGCGGACGACGGCGGCAACCGCCTGGCGCCGGTGGTCCTGGCCATCACCGCCACCGGCCGTGAAGCCGAGGACCTGACGGAAGCACTGCGCGCTTTCCTGCCGTCCGACGCCGTTGCCGAGTTCCCCAGCTGGGAAACCCTCCCGCACGAACGGCTTTCACCGCGCTCTGACACTGTGGGCAGGCGGCTGTCCGTCCTGCGCCGCCTCGCTCACCCCGAAACGTCCGCCGCCGGCGCCCTGCGTGTCGTCGTGGCGCCCGTCCGGGCCGTCGTGCAGCCGATCGTCGCCGGCCTCGGCGAGCTGGTTCCGGTCACGCTGAAGGTCGGCCAGGACGCCCCGTTCAGCAGCGTCGTCAGAAGCCTCGCYGACGCCGCCTACGCCCGCGTGGACATGGTCACCCGGCGCGGTGAGTTCGCCGTCCGCGGCGGGATGCTGGATGTCTTCCCGCCCACCGAGGACCACCCCATCCGGGTCGAATTCTTTGGTGACGAGGTGGACCAGATGCGCTGGTTCGCCGTCGCGGACCAGCGCTCGCTGACCGCGCCCGGGGTGCACCACCCCACCGAACTGCACGCCCCGCCGTGCCGCGAAATCCTGATCACACCCTCCGTGATGTCCCGTGCCGCGACGCTGAAATCACAGCTGCCGGCTGCCGCGGACATGCTGGAGAAGATCGCCGGGGGAATCACCGTCGAGGGCATGGAGTCCCTGGCCCCCGTGCTGGTGGACGCCATGGTGCCGTTCCTGGACCAGTTCCCGGCCGGCTCGATGGCGGTCGTGATCGAACCTGAAAAGGTCCGGACCCGCGCCCACGACCTTGCCGCCACCAACGAGGAATTCCTTGAGGCCGCCTGGTCGACGGCGTCCGACGGCGGGACCGCACCCCTTGATTTGAGCTCGGCGGCGTCGGCTGCCCTGCACTCCGCCAGCTTCCGCTCGCTCACCGAAACCCGCTCCGCGGCCCTGGAGCATGAGGTCTCCTGGTGGTCCATCACGTCGCTGGCCACCGACGAGGAACTGCTGCCCGACGTCGACGTCCTCAACCTGCACGCCCGCGAACCCCGCGGCTACCAGGGCGACGTCGCCGAAATGATGGACTTCATCGGCTCCCACGTCCGCGAACAGTGGCGGATCGTCGTCGTGACCGAAGGTCCCGGCCCGGCCCAGCGCCTCGCCGAACTCTTCCACGACAACGACATCCCGTGCGCCAGGGTCGACTCCCTCGACGACGAACCCCAGGCCGGGCTGATCGAGGTGACCACGGCCGCCGTCGGACGCGGTTTCGTCCTGGAGCCGCTCAAACTTGCCCTGCTCACCGAGGCTGACCTGCTGGGCCGCACCTCCGCAGGGTCCACGAAGGACATGCGCCGGATGCCGTCCAAGCGGCGGAACGCCGTCGACCCGCTGCAGCTCGTCTCTGGCGACTCCGTGGTGCACGAACAGCACGGCATCGGCCGGTTCGTGGAACTCATCCAGCGCAAGGTGGCCGGCGGTGGGGACGGGGTTCGCGAATACCTCGTGCTCGAGTACGCCCCGTCCAAGCGCGGCGCCCCCGGCGACCGGCTCTTTGTCCCCACCGACCAGCTGGACCAGGTCACCCGCTACGTGGGCGGGGACACCCCGGCGCTGAGCAAGATGGGCGGCGCGGACTGGGCCAGCACCAAGTCCAAGGCCCGCAAGGCGGTCAAGGAAATCGCCGGCGAACTGATCCGGCTCTACTCGGCCCGGATGGCGTCCCGCGGCTACGCGTTCGGCCCGGACACCCCGTGGCAGCGCGAGCTTGAGGAGGCGTTCCCGTACGTGGAGACGCCCGACCAGCTGACCACCATCAACGAGGTCAAGGCGGACATGGAGCGGGAGATCCCGATGGACCGGCTGATCTCCGGGGACGTCGGCTACGGCAAGACCGAAATCGCGGTCCGGGCGGCCTTCAAAGCCGTCCAGGACGGCAAGCAGGTCGCCGTGCTGGTGCCCACCACGCTGCTCGCCCAACAGCACTACGAAACCTTCACCGAACGGTTCTCCGGCTTCCCGATGGTGGTCAAGCCGCTGTCCCGCTTCCAAGCCGCCAAGGAAGCCAAGGAGACAGCCGAAGGCGTCAAAACCGGTTCCGTGGACGTCGTGATCGGCACCCACCGGCTGCTGTCCAAGGACTTCGCGTTCAAGGACCTCGGCCTCGTGATCGTGGACGAGGAGCAGCGCTTCGGCGTGGAACACAAGGAAGCGCTCAAGAAGATGCGCACCAACGTCGACGTGCTCGCCATGAGCGCCACCCCGATTCCCCGGACCCTGGAAATGTCGCTCACGGGTATCCGCGAGACCTCCACCCTGGCCACCCCGCCGGAGGAACGGCATCCGGTGCTGACCTACGTCGGCCCGTACACGGACAAGCAGACCTCCGCCGCGATCCGCCGTGAACTCATGCGCGAAGGCCAGGTATTCTTCGTGCACAACCGGGTCTCCACCATCGACCGCACCGCCGCCAAGATCCGCGAGCTCGTCCCGGAGGCCCGGGTGGAAGTGGCCCACGGGCAGATGTCCGAGAGCCGGCTCGAACAGATCATCGTTGACTTCTGGGAAAAGCGCTTCGACGTCCTCGTCTGCACCACCATCATCGAGACCGGCCTGGACATCTCCAACGCCAACACCCTGATCGTGGACGGCGCGGACAAGTACGGGCTCTCCCAGCTGCACCAGCTGCGCGGACGGGTGGGCCGCGGCCGCGAACGCGCCTACGCCTACTTCCTGTACCCCTCCGAAAAACCGCTGGGCGAAGTGGCACTGGAACGGCTCAAGGCCGTCGCGACGCACAACGAGCTCGGCGCCGGCATGCAGCTGGCCATGAAGGACCTCGAGATCCGCGGCGCCGGAAACCTGCTCGGCGGGGAGCAGTCCGGCCACATCCAGGGCGTCGGCTTCGACCTCTACATCCGCCTGGTCGGCGAGGCCGTGGCCGATTTCCGGGGCGAGGCAGAAGAGAAGGCCGCCGAGATGAAGATCGAGCTGCCGGTCAACGCGCACCTGCCGCACGACTACGTGCCCGGCGAGCGGCTGCGCCTGGAGGCCTACCGCAAGCTCGCCGCGTCCATCACCTATGAGGCCATCGATGAAGTGCTCGCCGAACTCGTGGACCGCTACGGCGAACTGCCGCTGCCCGCGAAGAACCTGATCGACGTCGCCCGCTTCCGGGTGGGCGCCCGCGAGGCCGGGCTCAGCGACGTCGCCCTGCAGGGCAACTTCATCAAGTTCTCCCCGGCCCAGCTGCCGGAGTCCAAGCTCATGCGGCTCACCCGGATGTACCCCGGCGCGCAGTCCAAGCCCGCCCTGGACGCGGTGCTCATCCCTAAGCCCAAGACCGCCCGGATCGGCGGCCGCGACCTGCAGGACGCCGAGATCCTCGAATGGGCCAACGGAGTCATCCGCAACATCTTCGCCGACTCCGCCGTATCTGCCAAAGAGCCGGTGAAGTAAAAGAATGATGGGAGGACACCACGCCGCGTCGGGAGCCGCGGCGTGGGTAGCCGTTGCCTCGACCGGGCCCTACGCGCTGGGCTGGTACCCGCTGGACGCCACCGGGATTGTGATCGGCGGGATGGCGACGGCGGGCACAGCCCTGGTCTGCGACTGGGACCACCGCTCCAGCACAGTGGCGCACTCGCTGCCGCCGCTGTCGAACGTGATCGCCGTCGGGATCGAAAACGTCTCCGGCGGGCACCGGCAGGGGACCCATTCCCTGCTGGGTGCTGCGTTCTTTGTGCTGCTCGCGGCGCTGGCAGGGCAGTTCCAGCTGCAGACAGAGTGGGGGCTGCTGTCGGTCGGCGCGGGGCTGCTCTGCATGTTCATGATCAACATCGCAGCCAAGGCCCTGAAACTCTTCCCGAAGTACGGCTGGATCAGCAACTGGGTCTTCGCCCTCACCATGGCAGGGCTGGTGACCTGGTTCGCGCCGCACCAGTGGACGTGGCTGCCCGTCTCGATGCTGACCGGTGTGCTGGTCCACATCGTCGGGGACATGATCACCACCGGGGGAGTGCCGCTGCTCTGGCCGGTCGTGATCAAACCGCCGAAGCTGCTGCGGAAACTGCCGTTGCTCAAGAGCGTCTGGAAGGCCAACGGGGCGTTCTCGATTCCGCTGCTGGGCCGGGCAGGGTCACGGCGGGAATGGTTCGTGCTGATCCCGGTCAGCGCCTATGCCATGATCGGCATGTTCGGCGCGGCGCTGGCGCTGGCTGAAGTGCACTGGCCGGCCGCCGTCGCACTGGGGACCGGGCTGGTCCGAAGCCTGTTCGGGCTGGTTGCCGCCGCATAGCGGCTCCGGCCGGCGCCGTTCGCCGTCCGGGGCGCCTTTGAACGCGATTCCTGCCCTTGGGTCCGGTGTTGGCGGCGTGTCCGTGTCAATGTGTCCCCGGACCGGCTGCGACGGGYGAAGCCAGGGCACGGCGAGGGCCCGGTTAAACGACTGAAGCCCCGGAAATCCGGGGCTTCAGTTCTTTAAGGCAGGTGGTGCTTTAGCTTTCGCCGGCGGAATCCGAGCGGCCGGTGATGGTCTGCGGAATCCAGAAGGCCAGGGCGAACAGGACGAGGCAGACCGCCATCGGCCACGGGTTGCCCAGGGTCAGGAAGCCCAGCGAGTAGATGGAAGCCAGGAAGAGGACCATCATCAGGACGAACATCATGATGCTGGAGCCGAGGCTGTTCTCGTTCTGCGGGGTCGTGGCGGTGGTGGTCTTGCTGGACATTCGTTCCTCCTCGGCCCCGTGGGGCTCAAAACTGTGGCTGCTGCCGGATCTGATCAGTACGCGGAGGAACCCTGTTCACCCTTGACGATCGCGATGCCGGAGCTGGCGCCAATACGTGTTGCACCTGCAGCAATCATAGCCTGTGCGTCGGCGAGCGAACGCACCCCGCCCGAGGCCTTGACACCGAGGTCCGGGCCCACGGTGCGGCGCATCAGCGCGACGTCGTCGGCCGTTGCGCCGCCGCCGTTGAAGCCCGTGGAGGTCTTCACGAAATCGGCGCCGGCCTCCACCGCGGCCTCGCAGGCCAGTACCTTCTGGGCGTCATCCAGCAGCGCCGTTTCGATGATGACTTTCAGGATGGCCCCGCCTTCGTGCACGGCGTCGGCGACAGCCGTGATGTCATCGACCAGGGCGCCCTTGTCGTTGGCGCGGGCTGCGGCGATGTTGATCACCATGTCGACCTCTTCGGCGCCGTCGAGCACGGCGCCGCGGGCCTCAAAAGCCTTGACGTCGCTCGGAGTGGCACCCAGCGGGAAGCCGACGACGGAGCACGTCAGCACTCCGGAGCCCTTCAGGGCCTTCTTGACCGTCTTGACCCAGATCGGGTTCACGCACACGGACTTGAACCGGTACTCGGCGGCCTCGGCACATACCTTGAGGATCTCGGCCTCGCTGGCCTCCGGCTTGAGCAGGGTGTGGTCGATGTACGAGGCAATATCGCCGGTGTTTTCGGAGGAGGCGCTACGGTCGGTCGCGGCGGCTTCGTTGCTCATGGTGGTCCCTTTCCTGGCGGGTCTGGGACGGGGTTGTCCCCTGAGTTGTCCCTCTGGGAGGCCTTGTGGGCCTGCAGACACCGCATGCTTCGTGGCTTCTCAGGTGTCCATCTTGCCATAACAGGCCTCCCGCCGGAGGGCTCGGGCCAGGGTTCAGGCGGCTTCCGCGAGGCTTTCGGCCAGGCCGGCCTGGAGCAGCTGGGAAGCGCAGACGGACGCGGCGGAAGAGGCGGCCACCAGAAGTCCCAGGCGGACGCCGTCAAAGACGGCGGCATCCCCGACGGCCCAGATTCCCGGGACCGAGGTGCGGAAGTTCCGGTCGATGACGATTCCGCCCTGGCGCGCCGTCTTCAGTCCCGCACTGACAGCAAGGGCGTCCCGGGCAATCGGTTCCTCGGCCAGGACCACCAGGTCCGCAGCCATGCTGGAACCGTCCTCGAAGACGACTCCGGCGGTGGGGAGCGGGGAGCCTGCGAGCGTGGGCACGACGGCGGCCGGCCGTTGCGTCGTGCGGACGGGACGGACCCCCCGGGCGCGCAGCACGGCCTCGGCCTGGCCGGCGGACGTTCCGGTTCCGACGAGGATGCCCACCGGACGCCGGCCAAGGACGCGGGTGACATCCTTGACGGCCTCGCCGAGCCTGGCGGCGTCGTCGATAGTCGCGTAGTTCAGGCATCGGCCTTCCCCTGCGAGCGGCGCGGCCGCGGGGGAGGAGCCGGTGGCGATGACCAGCTGGTCGTAGCTGAACTCCAGGCCGTCGGCCGTGGTGACGTAGCGGCTGTCCGGGTCGACGTAGCTGGCAGGCTGGCCGAAGCGGACTGAGACCTGCTCCAGGGCGGCTAGCTCCAGGAGTTCGTCGGACGCGTCATCCCGATTGCTGAGCACCGTGATGGCGCCGGCGAACGGGGTCAGCGTGAGCTGGCGGACCAGGGCCTGCGCTGCCGGTCCGGCCCCGGCGATGACAATCCGGGGCCGGGCCTGGGAATCGGCGGAATCGGCGGAATCGGCGGAAACGGTGGAGGTGGCGGACATGGTGGGGCCCTTTCGCTGGTGGCCGGTGGTGTGGCCTGACTGCTTGATGACCCCAGCGTAGGCGGGCGATCTTTCCGGCGTGTTTCCCCGGTGTTGCAGGATTTTCGCAGCCCGTTCGCCAATGTTTACCCGCCAGTAATGGTGTGGATCACACCCGGATCCGGTAGCCGCGCTTCACGACGGTTTCCACCAGCCGGCCGTCCGGCAGGGCGGAGCGGAGCCGGCTGACGGTCATGTCCAGGGCATGGACGGAACCGCGGAGTTCCAGCAGTTCGGACAGCGACTCTCGGGACAGCACGGCGCCGCCGGCGCCCAGCAGCGCCCGCAGCAGCAGCAACGGGGCGGGAGCCAGTTCCACGGCCTCGCCGTCGATCCGCAGCGAACGGCCACGGAGTTCCACACGGCCGGAGGCCGTGTCCAGGCGGCGGACGTGGTTCAGGGCGAGGTGCTCCACGACGAGCCGGATCAGGGCGCCCATCCGGAACCGGTCCGGGACCAGCGGCTGCAGGCCGGCATCGATGAGCGGCTGCGCCGTGATGGGGCCGACGACGGCGGTGGCCACGGTGGTCCTGAGGCTCTCCACCAGCTGCTTGTACAGGCCCATCTCGTGCGCGGTGCTCCACATCGCGTCCACGGCAGGGGCGCTGGTGAACGTCAGCACATCCAGGTTGCCGCTGCAGGCGGCCTCGATCAGCCGCGGCAGCCGGTCCGCGCCGTCGGGCTTGACCCAGCGGTACGGGGTGACGGTCAGGACCGTGGCCCCGGACATCCGGAGCCGTTCGAGCTGGCGGACGTCGGTGTAGCCGTGCAGCTGCACCGCGACGGTCTTGCCGCGCACGCCCTCGGCAAGGAGCATGTCCACCAGCGTGGCGGTGGTTTCGTCGCTGCTGATCCCGACGTCGGCCAGTCCCGCCGCACGGACGGCGCCGCGGGCCTTGGGCCCGCGGACGAACATCCGGGTGGCACCGAGGGTTTCCAGCAGCTGCTCGCCGATCCCGAAGGTGTCCGCGGCCTCGCACCAGCGCCGCATGCCGTAGGCGGTGGTGGCGATGCAGAGATCCGGCCGGGCCTCGATGATGGCGCGGGTGTCCTCGATCAGGCTCAGGTCCTCCTGCACCGGGGCGATCTTCAGTGCCGGCGCATGCAGCACCTCGGCGCCGCGCCGTTCCAGGGCTTCGATCAGGTCCTGGGAGCGGCGGTGTGAGGTCACGCCGATCCGGAAGCCCTCCAGCGGCAGCTCCGCGGTCTCCGGGAGAGTCTCCGTCACGGGTTCCGGCGCTGTTTCCGGCGTGGTGCCGGTGCCTGGCGTCCCGGCCGGGGCGATGGCGTTGAGCGCGCTCACGGTCCTCACGCCCCCATCAGGGAAGCGGCCAGGCGGTCGAGTTCGGCTTCCGCCTCCGCGCAGCCCCGGTTGGCCTCGGCCACGCGGACGACGTCGCCGATCACCAGCACAGCCGGGTTGCTGCAGTCCGCGGCAGCCGTGGTGATGGTGCCCAGGTCGGCGATGGTGGTCCGCTGGCCGGGGCGGTAGCCGCGCTCCACGACGGCCATCGGCATGTCCGCGCGCATCCCCGCCCGGCGCAGGCCGGCGGCGAGCTGGTGCAGGGTGCCGATGCCCATCAGCACCACGATGGTCCCGCCCAGCCCCGCGAGGTGCATGTGTTCCTTCTCGGTCAGCGGGGCGTGGCCCGAGACCACGGTGAACATGTGGCTGACCTCGCGGTGCGTGACCGGGATCCCGGCTGCCGCCGGGACGGAGATGGCACTGGTAACACCGGAGATCACACGCACGGGAACGCCTGCCTGCACACACGAGGCCACTTCCTCGCCGCCGCGGCCGAACACGTACGGGTCGCCGCCCTTGAGCCGCACCACGTTCTTCCCGGCCAGGGCAGCCTCCACCATAAGATCCTCGATCCCGGCCTGGCTGACCTTGTGGTGGCCGGGGCGCTTGCCCACATCGACCAGCTCGGCGGTGCTCAGGGCGGGCAGTTCCTGGTACGGGGCCAGCCGGTCGTAGAAGACGACGTCGGCGTCCCGCAGGGCGTTGATGGCGGCGACGGTCAGCAGTTCGGTGGTTCCCGGTCCGCCGCCGACCAGAGTGACGTGGCCGGCGGTGCCGGCGGCGGGTTCGACGGCGACCGGGATGCCGGTTTCGCGGCAACGGTCCAGCAGCGCGTCCCAGCCGGGCTGGCCGTCCTCGACGGCGGCGACCAGGAAGGGACGCTCCGGCAGGGGCCCGTCGTGGCGGGAACCACCGGGGCTGCTCAGCCGTGAGACGACGGCGCCGGCGGCCCGGTAGCGGCGGACCGCCTGGCGGGAGGCAGTGTCCGAGCCGGTGACGAGGACTTCGCGTCCGGTGAGATCAATGCTGAGCTGCATGGCTATACCTCGTTCTTGTCGAACAGTTCCGGGGTGGCGGCACGGACCGGGATGGAAGAACCGATCAGGACCTTCCCCTTCTCTTCGGCCGTGGCGGGGCGCATCTGGCCGCGCTCGTCCGGGACGAAGGAGATGGAGTCGTCCTTCTGGTCCGGGGCGTTGACGAAGGAGCGGAACCGGCGCAGGCGCTCCGGATCCTTGAGGGTGTCCTCCCATTCGTCGACGTAGGTGTCCACGTGTTTGGCCATGGCGGCCTCGAGGTCCGCGGCGATGCCGAGGGTATCGTGCACCACCACGTCCTCGACGTGCTTGATGCCGCCGTCGAGCTCCTCCTGCCAGCGTGCGGTGCGCTGCAGGCGGTCGGCCGTGCGGATGTAGTACATAAAGTAGCGGTCGATGTACTTGAGCAGCGTCTCGTCGTCGAGGTCCTTGGCGAGCAGCTGGGCATGCGCCGGGGTGGCGCCGCCGTTGCCGCCGACGTACAGGTTCCAGCCGTCGGCGGTGGCGATCACGCCGACGTCCTTGCCCCGGGCCTCGGCGCATTCGCGGGCGCAGCCGGAGACGCCCATTTTCAGCTTGTGCGGGCTGCGGAGGCCGCGGTAGCGCAGTTCCAGCTGGATGGCCATGGCCACCGAATCCTGGACGCCGAAGCGGCACCAGGTGGAGCCGACGCAGGACTTCACCGTGCGCAGGCTCTTTCCGTAGGCCTGGCCGGATTCGAACCCGGCGTCCACCAGCAGCTTCCAGATTTCCGGGAGCTGCTCCAGCCGGGCGCCGAACATGTCGATCCGCTGGCCGCCGGTGATCTTGGTGTAGAGGCCGTACTGCTCGGCCACGGCGGCGATGACGCCGAGCTTCTTGGGGGTGATCTCGCCGCCGGCAATGCGGGGGACCACCGAGTAGGTGCCGTCCTTCTGCATGTTGGCGAGGGCACGGTCATTGGTGTCCTGCAGGGTGCCGCGGCCGGCGTCCAGGACGTAGGCGCTGTTCTGGCTGGCCAGGATGTTGGCGATGGTCGGCTTGCAGATGTCGCAGCCGGAACCTGTGCCGTACTTCGCCATGACCTCCTCGAAGGAGGCCAGTTCCAGGACGCGGATGGTTTCGAAAAGCTCCTGGCGGGACAGCTCGATGTGCTCGCAGAGCGCCTTGGAGACTTCGACGCCGGACTTGGTCAGCTCGGTTTCCAGCAGCTTCTTGAGCATCGGCACGCAGGAGCCGCAGCTGGTTCCGGCGCGGGTGCAGCCCTTGAGTTCGCCAAGTTCCTGGACCGGGGCGTTGCCGTCGCACGCCCCGCAGCCGTTGACGGCGTCGCGGATGCTTCCCGCCGAGACGTTGTTGCACGAACACAGGATGGCGTCGTCCGGCAGTCTGATTTCAAGGGCTTCGCCCCCAGCGTCGCCGCCGCCGGCCGCCGTGAGGTAGGCGCCGGGCTCGGCGGCCAGTTCGCGGCCCAGCACGGGGCGCAGGGACGTGTAGGGGGTTGCGTCGCCGACGAAGATGCCGCCGAGGAGGGTCTTGGCGTCGTCCGTGGTCACGATCTTCTGGTAGACGCCGCGGGCGGGGTCGGCGTAGACGATTTCGAGGGAGTGCTCGGTCCGGGCGAAGGCGTCGCCGAAGCTGGCGACGTCGACGCCGGAGAGCTTGAGCTTGGTGGCGGTGTCGAAGCCGGGGAAGGTCGCGTCGCCGCCGTGCAGCCGGTCCGCGACGATCTCCGCCATGGTGTTGGCGGGGGCCACGAGGCCCAGGCACATGCCGCCGAAGTTGGCGACCTCGCCGATCGCCCAGATGCCGGGGACCTCCGTGGAACAGTCGTCGGAGATGACCACGCCGCCCCGCTGGCCGAGCTGGAACTGCTGCACTCCCTTTTGCCCATCCGGGCCATCCGCGGCGCGGAACAGCTCGTCGCGGGGCTTCACACCGATCGCGACGATCACCAGGTCGGCGTCGATGATGCGGCCGTCGGCCATCAGCACCCCGGTGACCTGGCCGTCGTCGTCGGAGAGGACTTCGGAGGGGAACACGCCGCCGTGGACGGTGAAGCCCTTGGCTTCGATGAGGCGGCCCAGGGCCTGCCCGGCGCCCTCGTCCAGCTGGGTGTTCATGAGCCAGGGGGAGCCGTTGATGACGATCGGGGTGGCACCGAGCTGCTCGGTGCCGGCCGCGGATTCAAGGCCCAGCAGCCCGCCGCCGATGGTGACGGCGTTGACCTTGCGGCCCAGCTTCTCCGTCAGTTCCGTGATCGCCTGGTTGATGGCCCAGACATCTTCCAGGGTCCGGTAGACGTGGGTGAGTTCGGCTCCCGGGATCGGCAGGCGGGCGGCGTCGGAGCCGGTGGCGACCACCAGTTCGTCATACGGGTACACGGTGCCGGCCGCGGTGGTGACAGTCTTGCCCGCAGTGTCGATGCCGGTGACGCGCTCGCCGGTCTGCAGCGAGAGCGCCTCGTGGTCCCACATCGCGGCGGTGCCCAGGGTGAGGTCGACGTCGGCGTTGGTGAGGGCTTTGCTCAGCGCGACGCGGTCATAGGGGAGGTGGGCTTCCTCGGTGAGGACGGTGACGTGCCAGCCGTGAAGGCCCCGGGCGTGCATGGCATCGGCGAAACGGTGGGCGGCAGGGCCGCCTCCGGCAACCACGATGCGGCGCGGTGTTGGTGTGCGCTCTGCGCCCTGGTTCTGGGGGCTTGAAGTCTGTCCGGTCACTGTGGGCCTTTCGCATGGGCCGCAGTCGGTGCTCTGCGACCTTCTCAATCGAAGTGTCCCTCCAGACTAGGCAGGCGCAGTTTCGCTTCAGTTTCCCTTATGTTTCGTGATCTTAACTTCTGCATCACGAACGCGTTTCCGGCTGCGTGAGGTCTCTTTTACCCGCCGGACACATTAACTGCATGCCGTTGAAACACCCCGGGCCTAGCTTGGGTATGTGGCCGCAGGAGCGCCTGAGCCCGTTAGTGATGGATCAGAAAGGGGCCGAAATGACTGCCGTACTTGAGAGCGCAGCACGGAGCTTTGTTGAACACCCCAGCTTTGGGACCGGCTGGCACCGTGTGTGCGCCGTGGAGGACCTGGAACCCGCCTGGGGCGAGGCCGCGTTGATCGCCGGCCGCCAGGTGGCGTTGTTCCGGACCGTGTCCGGTGAGGTTTACGCCGTCGCGCAGGAGGATCCGGCCACCGGGGCGCACGTCATGGCCCGCGGCATTACCGGATCCCGCGGCCCGCGCCCGACGCTCGCCTCGCCGCTGCACAAGGAGGTCTATGACCTGGCCACGGGGGAGTGCCTGGGCACTCCGGAACTCCGGCTCCAAACCTTCGGTACCCGGATTGTGGGCGGGTACATTGAGGTCGAGCTTTAGGAGCTGACGCCGGGAGTTACAGTCCCAGCGCCTCACGGACGTCCGCCAGGACGCCGTCGAGGGCGGCGCGCGCCTCAAGCCGCGCCGCGGGCAGTTCGGCGGCTGAGCCGACGTTGCGGATGACCTCCAGGTAGCACTTGAGCTTGGGCTCGGTTCCGCTGGGGCGGATGATGATGCGGCTGAGGTCCCTTGTGAGGTACAGCAGGCCGTCGGTGGGCGGAAGCTGTGCGCTGCCCTCGGCGAGGTCCGTGACGGTTTCAACGGCGGAGCCGCCAAAGGATTCCGGCGGGCTGACGCGCAGCCGGTTCATCATGGCGTCCAGCAGGCCCAGGTCCGCGACCCGGATGCTGAGCTGGTCGCTCGCGTGCAGCCCGTGCACGAGGTACAGCTCGTCGAGGGTGTCGAAGATCGACTTGCCGTCGGCTTTCGCCGCTGCGGCGAATTCCGCGATCAGCACGGCCGCGGAGATTCCGTCCTTGTCCCGGACCAGGGAGGGCGCGACGCAGTAACCCAGCGCCTCCTCGTAGCCGTATAGCAGCCCGGGAACACGGGCAATCCATTTGAAGCCGGTGAGGGTTTCCTCATGGGTGTAGCCCGCCGCCGCCGCGATCCGCGCGAGCAGCCGCGAGGAGACGATCGAATTCGCGAACACTCCCGTTGTGGCTTCTTCGCCGGCGGCGAGCCGCGCCACGACGTGCGCACCGAGCAGTGCGCCCACCTCGTCGCCGCGCAGCATGCGCCACGCGCCGGTGTCCGGATCCTTCGCGGCAACCGCGGCGCGGTCGGCGTCGGGGTCGTTGGCGATCACGATGTCCGCGTCCACCCGGGCGGCGGTTTCCAGGGCCAGGTCCAGGGCGCCGGGCTCTTCGGGGTTCGGGAAGTTCACCGTGGGGAAGTCGGGGTCCGGTTCGGCCTGCTCGCTCACCAGGGTGACGTCGGCAAAGCCGGCCGCGTGCAGCACCGCCACGGCGGTCTCGCCGCCCACGCCGTGCATGGGGGTCAGGACGATCTTGAGGTCGCGGGCCGGGAAATGCTCCGGTGCGGCCAGCGCCGCGACGGCCGCCTCGTACTCGGCCGCGATGGACGGAGCCAGGGTGGTCCAGCCCTCCGTCGCCAGGGCGATGCCGGACAGCTCGCCGACGGCGTCGATCTTTGCGGCGATCAGGGCGTCGTACGGCGCCACGATCTGTGCGCCGCGTCCGCTCTCCTCGACGGCGTGCCGGCCCAGGTAGACCTTGTAGCCGTTGTCCTGTGGCGGGTTGTGGCTGGCGGTGACCATCACGCCGCCGTCGCACTCCAGGGCCCGCACGGCATAGGCGAGCAGCGGGGTGGGCAGGGCGGCCGGCATCAGAAACGTCTCGACGCCGGCGGCGGTGAGGATCGCGGCGGTTTCTTCCGCGAAGATGTCGGAGTTGTAGCGGGCGTCGTAGCCAACGACGGCGCGCGGCCGGGTGCCGGGGGCGGCCTGCGCGACGGCGTCGGTCAGGAAGGCTGTGAACCCGGCGGCGGCGCGGCGCACCACCACGCGGTTCATCCGGTTCGGGCCGGGGCCGAGGGCTGCCCGCAGGCCCGCGGTGCCAAACTGCAGGGTGCCGCTGAAGCTGTCGGCGAGCTCCTGGCGTGCCGCGGCGGTGCCGTCTCCGGCGAGCCGGACCAGTTCGGTCAGGGCGGCAGCGGTGGCGGGATCCGGGTCCTGTGCGGCCCAGGTGCGGGCTTCGCTCAGCAGGCGGGTGAGTTCGGCATCGGAGGACGTCATAGGAACCAAACTAGCGCCAATCACCGCGGATGCCTCCCTCGACAAGCGAGAGTGCGCCTTACAGATCGGTCACAGCCGGCGTACACCCCAGCCCTTGACAGGAAATTTTCCGGACACGTAGCGTCTGGAATATGAAGATGGGCCGTGGGGTGGAGTGGGCGGTGCACAGTTGCGTCAACATGGCGTGGACACCGCCCGGCGAGGCGGTCAACAGCGCCCGGCTGGCCGAGTACTACAAGCTCCCGGGGGCTTATCTCAACAAACAGCTCCAGGCACTGGTCCGCGCCGGGATTCTTGGCTCCGTTTCCGGCCCGCGCGGCGGGTTCCACCTGGCGCGCAGGCCGGAAAACGTAACTGTCCTGGACGTCGTCCTGGCCCTGGAGAGCCCCGACCCGGTGTTCCGGTGTGAAGGCATCCTGGGCAACGTCCCGGATGCCGACACGGAACTGAACTTCGTCCGGACCTGCCTGATCTCCCAGACCATGCGCCAGGCGGAACTCGCCTGGCGGCAGGCGCTGGCCCGGCAAACGATTGCCGGGCTCGCGGACTCGATGGAACGGCGCTTCCCCCAGGACAAGGAAAAAGCCGTGCGCTATCTCGCGCCGCCGGGGAGCTAAGGCCGGAACCCGGACCCCACAGCCGGTTCCTAGAGCTTCGCGATGATCTCCGCGAGCAGCCTGGAAATGCGCGGGCCCGCGGCCTGGCCGGCCTCGAGGACTTCCTCATGGCTCAGCGGCACCGGGCTGATGCCGGCGGCGAGGTTAGTCACGAGCGAGATGCCGAAGACCTCCATGCCCGCGTGCCGGCCGGCGATGGCCTCGAGCGCGGTGGACATGCCCACCAGGTCCGCGCCGATCCGCTTGGCGTACTGCACCTCGGCCGGGGTCTCGTAGTGCGGGCCGGTGAACTGCGCGTAGACACCCTCGTCCAGGGACGGATCGACTTCGCGGGCCAGGCCGCGGATCCGCGAGGAGTACAGATCGGTGAGGTCCACGAAGGTGGCGCCTTCGAGCGGTGAGGTGGCGGTGAGGTTGATGTGGTCGCTGATCAGCACGGGGGTGCCGGGCGTCCAGTCCTCGTTGAGGCCGCCGCAGCCGTTCGTCAGGACCAGGGTCTTGCAGCCGGCCGCCGCGGCGGTGCGCACGCCGTGGACGACGGCGCGGACTCCCTTGCCCTCGTAGTAGTGGGTGCGTGCGCCCAGGACCAGGGCGTGTTTGCCCTCCTTGGTCAGCACGGAGCGGATGGTGCCGACGTGGCCCACCACCGAGGGGGAGGAGAAGCCGGGGACGTCGTCCGCGGAGAGGGTGGCGGTGGTCTCGCCGATTAGTTCGGCGGCGTCTCCCCAGCCCGAACCGAGCACCAGGGCCACATCGTGGGCCTCGATGCCCGTCTCCTTGGCAATGTAGTCGGCGGCGGCGCGGGCGGCGTCGAAGGGGTCCGTGTTCAGGAAGTCTGTTGTACTCACCGGTACAAGTTATCCTGCCGGCGGCGTGCTGCCCAGCACCGGGCGGTGTGTGGGGCCGGGTGTGGTGCGGGTCCGGATTCTTGGTGGTGCCGGTCCGGATGGTGGACAATGGACGATTGTGACTACGCATCCCGATTTCAGCTCACCCCGCATCGCAATCCTGGGCGGAGGGCCCGGCGGCTACGAAGCCGCCATGGTCGCCGCCTCACTGGGCGCGAAGGTCACCATCATCGAACGCGCCGGGCTTGGCGGCTCCGCGGTGCTGACCGACGTCGTACCCTCTAAGACACTGATCGCGACGGCGGACCTGATGACCCGCGTCGGCGAGGCCGGCGAGCTGGGCGTCAAGTTCGACGTCGACGGCGGCGACTTCGCCCCGGTGATGCGGGCCGACCTCAAGCACATCAACGACCGCCTCCTGGGCCTGGCGCGCCAGCAGTCCGAAGACATCCGCGCTGGCTTGGAGCAACAGGGCGTTCGGATCGTGATCGGTTCCGGCCGCATGCTGGACAACCACACCATCGAGGTCCTCACCGCCGACGGCACCGAAACCATCGCGGCGGACGCGATCCTCCTCACGGTCGGCGCCCACCCGCGCGAACTGCCTACCGCCCGGCCGGACGGCGTGCGGATCCTGAACTGGGCCCAGATCTACAACATGGACGTGCTCCCCGAGGAACTGATCGTCGTGGGGTCCGGCGTCACCGGCGCGGAGTTCGCCTCGGCGTACAACGGCCTGGGCTCCAAGGTCACCCTGATCTCCAGCCGCGACCGCGTGCTGCCGGGCTCCGACACGGATGCCGCCGAGGTCCTTGAAGGTGTCTTCGAACGCCGCGGCGTCAAGGTGCTCTCGCGCGCCCGCGCCGAGACGGTGGAGCGCACAGAGGACGGCGTGGTGGTCACCCTCGCCGACGGCTCAAAGGTCACCGGCAGCCACTGCCTCGTCGCCGTCGGGTCCATTCCGAACACCGCCGGGATCGGCCTCGAGGAAGCCGGAGTCGCGCTTACCGAGAGCGGCCACATCAAGGTCGACGGCGTCTCCCGCACCAGCGCGCCGAACATCTATGCGGCCGGCGACTGCACAGGCGTGCTCGCCCTGGCGTCGGTGGCCGCGATGCAGGGCCGGATCGCTATCGCCCACTTCCTGGGCGACAGTGTCACGCCGATCAAGCTGCACCAGGTGGCGTCCAATATCTTCACGTCACCGGAAATCGCCTCCGTAGGCGTCTCCGAAGCCGAGATCGAGTCCGGCAAGTACCAGGGTGACATCGTCAAGCTTTCGCTGAAGAGCAACGCCCGCGCCAAGATGCGCAACCACAAGGACGGGTTCATCAAGATCTTCGCCCGCAAAGGCTCCGGCACCGTGATTGGCGGCGTGGTAGTGGGTCCGAACGCCTCCGAGCTGATCTTCGCGATCTCCATTGCGGTCAAGCAGAAACTGCACGTCGACGACGTCGCCAGCACCTTTACGGTGTACCCCTCGCTGAGCGGTTCCATCTCGGAAGCCGCCCGGCGCCTGCACGTCCACATGTAGCGAACATACGCAGCGCCACCCGGAGGCAGTAGCCATGCAGAGTCCCCGCACCCTGGTGGAGTCTATGGAACTCAACCCGGCGCTGCCCTCCGGCCCGGAGGAACGGTTTGCCGGCTACGGTGTGATGTGCGTGCCGTTCGGCTCGGGCCACGTCCTTGCCCTGCGGCATTTTCCCGCCTCCTCCGTGGGGCCGGGCTACAGCTCGGTCTGGATCCGTGATCCTGCCGGCGTCTGGACGATGCACAGCACCACCGCGCCCGGCATCTCCTGTGCCCGCTACTTCGGCGGCGCCCTCGGAGCGGCGTCGACGGGCGGGATTTCCATCCGGTGGCGGGACGACTATTCCTTCAGGGTGGCGGTTGGAGACGGGGTGGACCTGACCTGGGAGGTGACGCTGGCCGCAACGCCGGTCACCCGGCTCATGTCGGCGGTGGCCGGATCGGTCCCGGAGCGGCTCTGGCGCAGCCGGACGTTCCTGCGCGCCATGGGGGCCGTCGCGGGCCCGGTGCTGGGTGCCGGACACATCGGGCTGACGGGCAGGGTGCCCAACGGACAGACTTTTGGTGCGCGCCCGCGGCAGCTGTGGTTTGTCCGCGGGAGCACAGCGCAGCTCCGGGGGCACAGTCTGGGTCAGGCGTCGGCCCTGCCCGTCCAGGACAGGCTGGGGGACTTCTGGATCCCGCAGCGCGGCATCTTCATGATCGGCTCGACAGTGTTCGAGCCCGTCGACCCGCCACGCACGTCGCCGCGGAGCACTGAACCGCAGACGCGGTGACGTTCGGCCCTACTTCTTGACTTCGATGCCAGACCAGAGTGGAACATGGCCAACATTTATATCCCATACGGCACCGTTGAGGGGCAGACGGCCCAGATCGCGGAGTACATAGCCGAATTGATCCGCGCCCACGGACACCAGGCAGAGACGGCGGACCTCAAACGTTCGGGGGACAGCCTTGCGGCGGGCTACGACGGCGTCATCGTCGCGGCGTCCGTGCACATGGGCAAGCACGAGGGGCACGTTACGGACTTTGTGAAGAAGAACCGCGAAGAGCTTGAGCGTCTCCAGTCCGCGCTCGTGTCGGTGAGCCTGGCTGCCCACGGCGACGAGGAGAACGCCGAGGGCTACGTGGCGAAGTTCGAGGAGGAGACGGGGTGGCGGCCCGCGCACGTCGGGTTGTTCGCAGGCGCCCTGCTGTACACCCATTACGGCTTCATCAAGAAGCACGTGATGAAGAAGATCGCCCGCGACAAGGGCTCCCTGGACACGGACACGTCCCGGGACTACGTCTACACCGAGTGGGACGGCGTCCAGCGTTTCACCGAGGGATTCCTGGCGCGGCTGGCGGCCCCGCCGGGCCGGGCCTAGGATTCAGGACCAGGCGTACGGGGGCACCGTATCTCCGGGCGCGAGGGGCTTGAACCAGTACTCGAAGCCGAGCCGGTCGGCGTCGTCCTCTAGAACGTCGAGGTTCTCCGAGTAGAGTGCCTGGCTGTCCGCGTCCTCCAGCAGGACTTCCTCAACCTGGGCCCGCCAGTCGTCGGGGAGGTCGAGTTCGTAGATGTCCTCGGTGATCTCCGCCTGGTCGAGCAGGCAGCGGACGGCGAGTTCAGCGGCGAGGCAGCCGGGAGCGGTCCAGCCCCGGGCCAGCGACGAAGTGACGTCGGAGGCGACCACAATGAACTTCTGGGTGAATTTCGCGTCGTAGCTGGCCGCGAACTGAGGCGGAAGCGAGGACAACACCGAGGTCCCGGCGACGTCGGACCCGGTGACCTCGTTGAGGTCGCTCAGCGTTCCAAGGTCGCGGAAGAGCTGGTCGATGAGGATGCTCGATGAGTTCCACAGGAGGCCTGCCAGCAGGCGCGTCTGGCTCACGGCTTTCTGGCGTTCCTCCGGCGAAACGGCGGCCATTTCGTCGAGGTCTTCGGGATCGAACTGAAGCCGCTGCTCAGGCGTCATGTCATCCGGGTGCGGGTCGAGACCCAGGAGCTCGAGGCTCAGCCCGGTCAGCTTCGCGGCGTCGGTCAATAGCTCTTCGGTGATGTCGTCGTCGTCGGCGCTCATGGCCCCGATGCTACCCGCCGGACGTCGCCGGTCCGATTCGCGTTACGTGGACGTGTGCGGCTGCTAGGCCGCAGCTGCGCGTCCATGCCCGGCGGCGGTGCTGCCGCTCGCCATCCGGGCGGAGACAACGTAGCTGATTCCGGCAATCAAGGGAACCACGCTTGCCGCGGCAAGAGCTGCGACCGGACCCGACCTTCCGATGACGGTGATCAGGAGGGGCAGCGCGCCGAGGGCAACGAGCATCCAGCCGGCCAGCGCGGCGCGTTTCAAGCCGAGGACGGCGGCCGGGAAGGACAGGGCCACGACGCTGACGGCGATTACCGGTCCGTTCTCGCTGATGAAGGCGCGCAGGGCCGCGGGGTCAAAGGTAAGCCACACGCACGCCGCGATGAAGGAAGCGGTGAGGGCGAGCAGGAGGGGAGCGGTGGGTGCCGGCCAGAACCAGGCCGCCACGGCGAGGATGAGCATCGGCAGCACCCACGCGAGAATGATGAGCAATCCGGTATTTCCACCCGGATCCTGCAGTGCATAGCCGGCGATGAAGACGCCCGCGAGGACCGTGAACACGGCCACCACGGCGGCCCCGGTGCGCTGAAGCGCCGTCGCCCGCTGCCGCGGATCCTTCTCGCGCGTCATGAAGATGACGACGGCGACCACAACGATCGTGCCGAGCGCCAGGATGACGGGGACGTTCATGGGGTGCCTCCTGCGATGAACGGAACCTATGTCCAGTACACGCCGGGCGAGAGGAGGTGGCAAGGGGAGAATGGCCCGATCGCAAGGGCAGGGGTTTACACCGCCCAACGCCGGCTTCCCGATCGCAGCTTTCCTCATGACAGTTGGACGCGGCGCCATATTCGGGTACCAAGGATCGACTTGGTCGGATGGGGGTGCTGGTGCTGATACTTTAACGTTCAAGCGCGCCCGTCGGAAGCCTTAGGCATTGACGCCCTTTCCGATGTCCTGGCCGCGATGACAGTTACCGGGCATGGCCCGGCAGGGGGAAATTTGAAGAAGGTACTCGCGCTCGTCATTTTTGCTGGTTTGCTAATGACAGGGTGTGGCAGCAAGTCCGCACAAACGGCGGCGACGCCGTCAGCATCCGAGACGGCTGGACTCGTGTCCGGTGTCACGGTCCCGGACATTGTGGGTAAGAGGCTGGACAACGCCACCGAAGAGCTGAAAGGTCTTGGCCTGAAGGTCGAAGCGACAGATACGGCAGCTGGCAAGTCCATTTTCGTTGAGTCGAACTGGCAGGTAACCACCCAGGATGTCTCGCCGGGAGCCACGGTGGCTAAATCCTCCCGGATCAGTCTTGGCGTCGTACACCTGACCGATGCAACACCGACGCCTACACCGACACCGACAGCAGCGCCGGTCGTGGCGCCGCCGGCTGCCGTAGTGGCGCCACCGGTCGTCGTACCCGTCCCTGCGGCCCCTCGTGCCGTTCCGGTTGTACCGGCGGCACCGGCAGTGCCGGCGGCTCCTCGTGCAGTTCCGGTTGCACCGGCGGCTCCAGCTGCTGCACCCTTTGCGAACTGCACCGCTGCAAGGGCCGCGGGTGCTGCGCCCGTCTACAGGGGCACACCGGGGTACGGTAAGCACCTCGACCGCGACGGTGACGGAATCGGCTGCGATAAGTAGGCAGTAAAAAGAGCGGCCACCTGCTGGGTGGCCCGTCTTTTGTGTTCAAGGTCCAGGTCCCCGAGACTGTTCACAGATACGTTCCGTGCTGCGTCGCACCGGTGTCCGGGCGCCCTGTTTGGCCCCAATCCGTGTCGTTTGGAGGCCGCGTAGCCCTAGCCGGCGGTCGTGCCAGAGCCCCCGTAGACGGACCGGCACCCCGGGCGGTCCCTGGGGACCACCCGCACGACTGGGTGAGGACCACTCGGACGGCAGCGCCCGCGAAGGGGAAAAGGAATAAGGGAAAAAGACCCTATTTCCAGGCAGGTCCCGTATGCGATGGTGTCGCCATGTGGATCGTCGTGCTGCTCGCCATTGGAGTGGTGGTCGCTCTGTGGCAAGTCATCGTTGCCGGACTCGTCATTTGGGCCCTTGTGGCCTGCATCAGGTGGTGGATCGCGGTCTTCGTGGTGGCGAGGCCGAAACCGAACCTCACCCGAAGGCCTGTCCAGACCCGGCCTGTGGCCAGACCGGTCCAGACCCGGCCGCAGCCCAAGCCCAAGAAGCCCGAGCCCAAACCCGTCCGGGAACTGCCCGCGCCCGACTACCTGCCCCGGTGGACTGCGAGCCGGCGGCTGGATGCCGGCCGCGAGCATGCCCAGTGGCAGAAGCTGTTCGACAGCGCAGCGCAGTAAGTCCCCGCCAGGCAAGTGACCACAATGCGGCAGCGGGCCCTTGCCTGCGGCCCTGCCTGGAAACCCTGCAACACTGAAGGACCCTGGACGCAGCCGACATCGCCTAGGATTCGATCAGGGTCACTGCCGTCTCATTGGGGGAAGCAACGTGCACATTTCAGATCACCGCGCCGCCGGGGCCGTTACGYCCCCCGGGACGACAGCCACAACCGAACTCCCGGTTCCCGTTTCACGTCTGCGCTGGGCGCTGGTGCGCCGGCTGTCCTTTGCCATCCCGTTGGGGCTGCTGTTTGGCGTGATGCTGTTCAACGGCTTCAAGGTGAATGGGTCCGTACCCGCGACGGCGGCCGCAATCGCTGGCGGGATGGGGCTGTCCTTCGCCCTGTTCCTTGGCATCATCTGGACCGTCGGCCGCCGGCGTCGGGCCCTCTTTGCGGCCTGCGGCGGCGACCCGGATGCGGCCGGAGTACTGTTGTTCGGCGCCATGGCCCCCAAGATCGGGCGTCTCGGTCCTTACAGCGAAAGCGGCTTCCACCGGTGGGCCGCGGGGTTCGGCGCAGGAGGGGACGGCGGCAGGGGCGATTGGGGCCAATAAGTCGCCGAACCGGTTTCAGGCAGCGGCCCCCTGAAAGTGCTTTTCGATGATCCCCTTGATGTCGTCATGGCAGCCGCCGCAGCCCGTCCCGGCGCGGGTGGCGCCTGAGACCTCGCCCACCGTGCTGCAGCCGCCGGTCACCGCGTCAGCGATCTTCGTCCCGCTCACCCCGGCGCACCGGCACACCGTTCGCTCGGGGTCCCCGGCGCCGGCAGCCGCAACCTGGTCCGGGCCGTCCAGGCGCAGCAGCAGCGACCGGTCCGCCGGAAGTTCGGCACCGCGCTCGAAGAGCTGCACCAGCTCGGCCGCGCTGCGGGGCATGCCCACCGCCACCAGGCCCTCCAGCACCCCGGCGCGGGTGGTCATCTTCACGTAGCGGCCATGCTCCGGATCCGCCCACTGGGCGATCTGCAGCCTGGCCCGGCCACTCACGGCCCCGGAAGTCAAAGCCTCCTCGTCCCACGGCTCGGCGGAAACATCCCCCGCCACGGCCATGTTCATGCCCCGGGCCTTGAGCACAATCACGCCCGGGAGTTCCGCCGCCAGGGGAAGCAGCAGCTCGGCCTCCGGAGACTCCGTGGCCAGCAGTGTCAGGTACTCGGCGAGCCATTCGGCCTGCCGCCAGCCCGGGCCCACCAGCCCGGACGGTCCACGGGCGGTCCGGCACTCGACACATTCCGGGTCCGGGCAGCGGACCTCAGCGCAGTCGCCGATCGCAAAGATGTGCGGCTCGTGGTGCGCCCGCAACTTGTGGTCCACCAGGATCCCGGCGGCCGTCGACAGCCCGCAGCCTTCCGCAAGCTCTGTCCGCGGCCGGACCCCGCACGAGAGCACCAGCAGGTCGCCGTCGATCGCGGAGCCGTCATCGAGCAGCAGCGCCGAGAAGCCGCCGTCGGGCGCGTTGTGCTCCACACCGGTGGACCGGGCGTTGCCGGCCACGCGCACGCCGCAGTTCCGCAGCGACGCGGCGAGGACCGCGCCGCCGCCGCGGTCAATGTTGCGGCCCAGCGGGTGCGGGCCGTTGTGCACCACGGTGACCGTGGCGCCCTCCTCGGC